>QBYK01000025.1 GCA_003282865.1 SAR116 cluster bacterium AG-325-I21
AATTTGATTTTGCCTACTTTCGAACATTTCAAAACTTTCAATATATTTATTCCAGTTGGTGCTGAGCTTCGAGAGCCCATCAAGAGCGTTAGAAACATCAATCCTGATCTTTTTAATATCATTCTCTAATCGTGTAACTTTTTTCAAAAGATGAAAACCCACAAAACCAATGAACAACAGCAAAAGCGAAAAGCCAGTTGCCATCGTTATAAATGAAGGATTTTCTGATAATAAGATTAGATTTGACATCTGTTCGCCGGATACAATTTACAATCTTGCAGGATAAACGATCTGTCTTTTTTGTGGTCGTCTACGATTTATTGGATAAATCATTTATAGATTAACACGATCCAGTTCATTTGTCAGGGTCGACAATATGTTTTTGCAGATTTGAGGTGATATCAGTTTGCTTAGTCGAATAAATTTCTAGCTTTTCCACACGACTGATGATGCGCTCAAGACGAATTTTCAAGTCGCTGCTTAAATCAACCGATTGTTTGAAAGAGGCTTTTTGGCCTGAAACCGTTTCTATGCATGTTTGAAGTTTTGAACATAGCGCTAGAAATTCTGTTGAGTTTTTTCCACGCGTTTCAAGCGCATCGAGTAAGCCCTCAATACGCGACAAAAACCCGGCCTCCAAAGTATTATGGGACACCTGGTAGCCTCCAGCAGCTAGCTTTTCATTTCCCGATAGGCCTCCATCAGCGCATCAGAAACCCGATCAAGATCGATGGGGTACTCGCCACGCTTGATGGCGTCCTTGATTCGATTAACATTTTCTTTGTCAACTGGCGCTGCTGATGCCATATCTTTTATTGCTGAATGGCTTTCAAGTGAATTCAACTTGACACCTGAGCTAGCATTTTCAACGGACCCCTTACTTTTCAGGGGCTTAGCTTCTTGTGAAACGCTGTTCCCAGCTTTTCGTATCTCCAGTCTGCTAACCGTATTCTTTACGATTTCAACCATTGTATTCGACCTCCGATCTCTATTTTACGACACGCTATTTGATTTATTTAGTCAAAACCTTAATTTTTTTGCGAGAAACAACAATTCCTTCGACAAGTCTCCCACTATGCTGATTTTGAGCCTGCAACAACTCCCCAATCTGAGCATTACCAGCAGAAATTCCACTGCTTACAACGACCACCGGTCCAGCTGTTGATTGAATTATAATTTTTTGGCCCTTCCGTATATCCCAGTCAATTTCAAGATGTCGGCTTAAGATCATCCGATTAACACTTAAATTTTTTTTCGCCTTTCGACCAACAACATCGTTGACATTGACAAAATAGCCCGTGCGATTTTTTGTCCTAACTACTTTCAAAACAACATCATCATGGGACAAAATATGTCCTTTCTGAACACTTCTAGCCATAGCTAGATACTTTTCTACAGCATTCTTCGGAACACCTTTTACAAAAATTTGATTTTCCACTTTGGTCGATGGCGATGACGTAGCGGTATTTTGATTTGCATCACTGGTCAAAAATCCCATTCTACGTTTACTAACAGCATTGGTCCTCACCGCAATTTTAAACCCACCTGGATCCGGACAAAACAGTTCAACTGTTTTCATTCCGCCAAACATGGGGCGTATTAACACATCGGATTCACAAGCTGGAAATAATCTTTTTTCTGAAATCGCGGGTTTGCCGGTTAAATTCTGCGCAGCCAGAAAGGAATTGATTCTCTGTTTCATCTGGGCGCCGCTAATCTTATCGTTCGCCACCGCAGCAAATGCATGAGCCGATCCGCAAACGGCCAAACCCGCCATAAAAAACATCATAGATTTCTTAGCCGCCAAAGAAAAAGATCTCATTACGTGTCCTATTTTCAGATGCATTTCTATTTTCTAATTTTTCCTTCGTGATTAGCGCCCGTATCTGATTCACTGACGGCAAATGAAGGGTTTTTCCAGCATAAAGAAAATTTGGATTGCCCCTAACAAAAGCAGAACGATTAAATTGCAAAATTGCAATTTGGACGAATGCCATATTAAGTCCACTGCCGCCATAATATTCGGACATTATATGACCAAGAGTTTCCGCTTCCAGAACTTCATGTTTTTTGAATTCATCAGGGTTTTCCCGCATCGGATGCGAGCTATGTTCATCCGACATTGATCTGTAATCAGCGCGATTTTCACCATAGGTTAAAACAACAATTGGTTCGGCTGCCTGCGCGGCCCCCATGTGCAACATCGCGAGAACAAATGTAATTAGAAATACACGCATCAGTTAAACTCCAAAAAAGAAACTTTTTGCCCACTGAGCTGCGAAAGCGAACGCTTTCGGTTTAGCGGCTTTAAAACCGCACTGTTCATCGTAGTCTTTACCACCCTTAAGATAGTCCACGGTATTGTTTTATTAGAGACGACCGCAAGCCGATTGTCCCGCAGTCCCTGTTGGGTTCCAATCGGGATATGCAACCCATCTTCTCGCGCAACCATAATCGCGGCAAGCGGGGTACACTGCATTGCAACTGTGACATCAGCTACGTGTTCCGAAACAAGATTTAAAAATCTATTGCGAATTTTTGACCGGTTAGGAGATGTCGCATTACCTATAAATTTGAGTGCCGTTACATTACGGATTGGTATTCGAGCCTCATTAGTTACGGTTTGCGTTTCCTTAAAATCGCTATCTATGAAAACTTTGGTCTCAATAAAAGCGTCAACAAAATGATTCTCTTGAAAGTTCTCTTTTTGAACCATTTTTTGCATCATTATGTTTATTGAAAGTGCAAAATCACCGTCACGAATTTTAGTAACACCTGATGTGAGGGCCTTATAGCTGTAGCGTGCATCTTTTGTGAGACCCTGGGGGTCTAGAAGCACATCGGTTTTATTTATCATTTCGACATCAGATCTTTTCGCCATCTGGTCATAAATATTTTTAACAAGACCGGTTGGTATGTGCGACACCCAAGCTGGCACTTCATTATCGATGGCGAAAACGGGTGCGAACATTGTTACGTTATTTACTGGACGGTTTTGACATTCCGTTTTTCGCACCTCTCCAACCGCTGCCTCGATTGTGATCGCGTAATGCAAATCATCAGATTGCTCATTCAAAATATCATAATCAACAATTTTACTTGATGGCCTGACCACAAAATGATCATCAAGCTGAGTGCCAGCCTGGATCGAACTGAAGCCATCTATTTTTGCACCGCCAAGAAGCGCAGCACTATATAGCGCGTCTTCAAGAGCGCGAGAACGTGTTTCTTGAAGTTGCTCATCAGAAATAATCGCCGCACGGCCTGTTGACATAACAAGTTTAAGATTTTCCTCGTTGGCCTCGGCGAGTGGCAGTTGCGAGAAAAATAAACTTAGAAAAGTTATGAGATAGCTTGACTTAGCCATGGAGTTAGGCCGTTTTCCGTGCGGTTGTCAAAAGATAGCCAATAGTTTCCCGATCAATTTCCAACACGACCTCGTAGGTATCAGTCCCCGTTGGGTTGATCCTGACCGTGCGTGCACCCCGAATGGTCCCATTTACCATGCCTCGAAAGGTGTCATTTTGGACAATCAAATCGATAACGGTTGTACTTGAATCCACTTTCAATCCATGAATTTGTTCGGCCAAATCACGCATTGCAGCCATCCGCGCGGACCTAATCGCCATCAAACGTTTTTGTGCTTCATTGCGGCCCGGTTGAGTGGATGTAACAGCATAGCCAACCGCGGTGAGTGTTGGGATGTTTTCTGCACCTGCATCAAAAACATCTTTAATGTTAACCAACGTTTGCGTTTGTGACGCTTCCACACTGGCAATTTTATCCACTACAACCGGCTCTTTTGTAACATGTTGGCAACCAGTAAATAGAACCAGACCGATAACCATATTCACTACCGTTGAAAATACCTTGTTCATAAAAAGCTCCTGACGTGCTTACGCGTCTTGTTTATTAACCCCCATTCGCCATGCATCTTTTGTGCCAATTGAATTTTCAGACATTAATCACTAAAAAGCACTTAATCCTATTCTTCGGAATTCCGAGGAGTCTTAAGAAATTCCTCCAACTTTTAATAAAGATTGACCGCCGGTGCGGGCGCCCTGTCACTTAGTGGGTTTATTGGCACGGAAATTGCCTTTTTCACAGGGTGTAGGCGCAAAATCGCTTAGCTAAAAGACAATGGTTCATGGATACAGGTTACTGATTTTTTATAAAATTTTATAAAACCTGTACCAATCAAATGAAACAAAATCGCCTTGGGTTTTAATAATCAAGGCACGAGGATGAAGTAAACGTCATGATTATGACACTACAAAAATTTGGCGGGGCTGGCCTGAGTTCAACGGTTTCTGCATTGATACTGTCAACCGGTATTTTAGTCCTAGTTGCAATGATGGTGCTGCCATTACCAACCTTCCTGCTTGATACATTTTTTGTATCGAATATTTTACTGTCGATTTTGGTATTGATGGTCGCCCTCCACACCTACCGCCCCCTAGACTTTTCAAGCTTTCCAAGTCTGCTACTAATTGCAACCGTGCTCAGGCTAGGTCTTAATGTTGCCTCAACGCGGGTCATACTTGGTAACGGTCAAGATGGACCTGAGGCAGCTGGGCAGGTCATAAATGCATTCGGTCAATTTGTAATTGCCGGTAACTATGCAGTCGGTATTTTCGTTTTTGTTATTTTAGTCATCATAAATCTTGTTGTCATTACCAAAGGTGCCGGTCGTGTTTCAGAAGTTTCAGCACGCTTCACCCTTGATGCAATGCCGGGAAAACAGATGGCCATTGATGCTGATTTAAATGCTGGCGTACTGACTAATGAGGAAGCAAAAGAACGTCGTGAGGAAATTTCACGTGAAGCAGATTTTTATGGGGCCATGGATGGCGCGTCAAAATTTGTAAAGGGTGATGCCGTTGCCGGCATTCTCATTCTTGCGATCAACATCATTGGTGGGTTGATTATTGGCGTAACGCAGCATGACCTTGATATTGGTCAGGCTTCAGAGACCTATATTCTCTTATCAGTTGGTGATGGCCTTGTTGCACAAATACCATCATTAATGCTCGCGATTGCTACCGCAATTATAGTCACCCGTGTCTCCTCAACCGAAAATATGGCAGCTCATATCGGGGCACAAATTTCCTTGTCAAGAGCTTGGATACCTGTTTCCGCCGTTCTACTTTTAATGGGCCTTGTTCCGGGTATGCCTAACACGCTTTTCCTATTCGCCGCTGCCATTGCAGGTATCGCCGGTCTGGTGATGCGTCGTAAAGAAAAAACAACCGAAATTGATGTTAGTGAAGCTGGGTTAGTTGCGGAAGAAGCCATAGAAAAAAAGCCTGACCAGATTGACCTGACTGATGTTACAGATAATTCGGCCCTGTCAGTTCAGCTCGGTTATGGGTTAATAGAAATGGTTGACGAAGATACAGGTGGGCCGCTCGTCAATCGCATCACCAGCATCCGCAAGCAGGTATCAAAATCATTAGGCTTTGTAATACCTGCAGTTCGTGTTCGGGATGATATGTCACTCAGCGCAAATGAATATCGTGTAAGGGTAGGCCAAACCATTGTTGGCGAGGATGTTATTTATCCGAGCTGTAAAATGGCGATCCCGGGCGACAACACGAATGTCAAAATTTCTGGAATTGAGGTAAAGGACCCAAGCTTCAACATGGATGCTGTCTGGATTGAGCGCCACAAAGAGGCTGAAGCCGAGAATAATGGATATGTAGTGATTGAGCCTGAGTCGGTTTTGGCGACCCATCTGTCACAAATAATGTATAAATTTGCGGCTGAACTGATTGGCCAGGACGATGTCCAAAAACTGCTCGATAATCTCTCTCAATCCTCACCAAGCCTGGTGGAGTCAGTTGTGCCAAAATTGGTACCTCTTCACACGTTAACCGGCATTTTGTGTGAATTACTGAAAGAAAGAGTGCCTATTAGCGATCTCCGCAAAATCTTAGAAGCTCTGGCGAATATGTCGGGACAGAGCCTAAATGTTATTGAAATTGCTGAGGCACTAAGGCCAAACCTAGCTGGACTGCTTATTCAGCAGATTGCGCCCTTAAATCAGCCCCTGCCAGTCATTACGCTCAGTTCGGAGTTGGAGCATATGCTTATCTCCATTTCCAATCAGAGCACTGATGGCAATTTATTGTTGGATGCAAATCTGGCTCAACGCATCATTAAATCTATTTCCGAAGCCAGTGAAAAGTCTATGGCCGACGGGCGCCAGGCAGTGGTAATCGTCGCTCCCCAAATTAGACGGCAGTTATCGCTCCTACTGAGACACCACATCGACGATTTGTTTGTCTTTGGTTTTACGGAATTACCAGACAATCGCAAAATTAACGTTATTGCCACCATCAGCAATGACATTGATACCAAAATAGAGACCACAGAATAATTCAGCATTTCACGCTGCGTTTGAAAAAAGGATTGTAACCAATGTCAAAATTAACAGTTCAAGCTATGGATAGCGCCGCCGCTATGGACGAGATTGTTAGTAAGCTCGGGCCTGATGCCGTCATTTTATCGACAACCAAATTGAATGGAAAAGTCGTAATGGAAGCCGCGTCAGGCACAATCCCGAATTCAATACCAACTAAGGATGAGAAAAAATTTACTAACATTTTCTCGGAACAAATGATTAAACCACCACACCGCGGATTAGCGAACAGTAAAAAGCCGGACAAGAATGCGGACAACAATCATTCTGATGAAGTTGTCGGCGAGCATTTAATATCAAGTAATAGTGAAGTGGATAACCTCCGAAGACAGTTAAGCGGTCTTCAGGAGATGTTGGACGGGCTTTTTGTGACTGATATTGATGGCCTTAATCAAAATTTATTGTCGAATAGCCGTGTCATTCTCCAACAAGCTGGGTTTTCGCACCAAATTCTGAATGATTTCAGAAATTCATATTTAGGACAAAGCTACAGCAATGGTTGCAACGCATTTCTGACTGACCTCTCATCCCACCTGACTCATTCAAATAGTGAAAGCCTTTTAACCAAAAAATTCATATTTGTGGCAGGGCAATCTGGGACTGGCCGCACGACCATGGTTGGTAAATTGACTGCCACGCTGAAAGAGGCTCTCCCCCATAAAGAGATCATGACAGTCGAAATGGTGCAAGAGGGTCAGCGACCTAACACACAACTACAAGATTTTTGTCGACTACTAAATAGTCAGGTATATACGGTTAGCCTTGACGCCCCCACTCCAGACTTAACCAAAATCAAACAAAACGAGGTCATGGTTGTTGATCTAGCACTACCGATTAGCCATGCCGCGACAAAACTGAGAGAAATGGAGGGAGAAGTGGGCGCTAAAAATATTGAGGTTCTTGCGACAATTCCCGCAAGCACCAGTTCAAACATGATTACGTTGACAATGAATGAACTTAAAAAAATTTCATCTATGGTGGCCCTCACAAAACTGGACGAATGCGACATAACCACCGCTGAATTTTCCTCTCTTGCAACAGTTGACGCAAAAATTGGTTTATTTTCAGCATCAAAATCGATCATGGACGCCCCAATATTTGCATCGCAGAATGTCTTGATGCAGTATCTAAGGGAGAATCTTGAGTCCGTGGTGAAACAAGACCCCATTAGTGGTAGGATAGACATTTAACAATGACTCTCTCAATTGCAGTAACAAGTGGCAAAGGTGGAGTTGGCAAAACCAACACCGCAGTTAACCTTGCAATCTCACTCGGCCAAACAGGGAAAAAAGTTCTTTTGTTCGATGCAGATTTTGGCCTTGCCAACGTGCATGTTTTGTTGGGAACAAAGCCCGCAAAATCAGTTGCCGATTTCCTTGATAAGAAATGCTCAATGGAAGAAAGCATCACCACATTCAATGATAATATAAAGATTATATCGGGTGGTTCAGGACTTACTGAACTTTTAAATCTGGACAATCACCGCCGCCATCAAATTTTATCTGGCATTTCCCATCTTGACCAAAACATCGACTATTTAATTGTGGATTGCCCTGCTGGTGCAGCAGATAGCACCCTATTTTTTGCCAGCGCATCAGATCTTGTTGTTGTTGTTTTAGTTGAAGAGCCGACTAGCTTCCTTGATGCTTACGCATTGATCAAGGCAGCAAATATGGAAACAGCTGTGAAAAATTTCGCAGTTGTAGTCAATATGGCTGACAACAAAAGTGTTGCGAAAAGCAGCTTTGAAAAATTTCGTGAAATCGCAATGCGGTTTTTGGACGTAAATTTGCATTACGCAGGAATGATACCGCACTCAAAAGAAATAAAACATGCTGTTGCTCGACGAAGACCCGTTACGATTGATAAGCCACACGCATTGGTATCGGCGTCCTTTGGTGAGGTCGCCAAGGCATTGCTGAAGACGCCTACAGCAAAAATCGAAGGTCTAAAATTTTTTGACAATGCAGGTGGAAAATGAGTTCAACAAAACGAGACCATTACGCTGATCAGAAAATAGATGTTGATGAGGTCATCAAGTTAAACACGAATCTGGTCAAAAAAATTGCCTGGCACATCTATGGCCGAGCTAGTCACGCCATAGAGATTGAAGACCTCATGCAAATTGGTTTTGCCGCACTTGTCAATGCAGCACAGCAATATACCCGGAAAGAAGGGGCAACCTTTGCTACCTACGCGTCGATAAGAATCAAGGGCGATATCATCGACCACCTCCGCAAGGCATCGAACCTTTGTCGAACAACAATATCAATGAAAAAGCGTTATAATAGGGTAATTACAGATCTTCAAAGTAAACTGTTTCGCGAGCCAACATCTGAAGAGATCAGTAAGGCGATGGGCATAACCGAGGTCGAATTCAGGGAATGGGAGCGCGCATTTCAGGCAAACTCTCATGAGTCACTGGATAGTGTTTACGACCAATATTCTGTTTGGTTCGCATCAGCCGAAGACTCACCTGAGGAGCTTTTGAACGACAAAGACCTCAAAGAAGTCTTAAAACAGGCATTACAGCAGCTTTCGGGAAATGAGGCGATGGTCATCCAACTTTATTATGTAGAAGAACTTAACGTTATGGAAATTGCTGAGGTTCTCGATGTATCAAGTGGCCGCGTATCCCAAATCAAGAAGTCAGCTATAGCAAACCTCCGTGATGGAATGAAAAACTTGCAAGCGATTTAGCCGATGATCAAGCAACAGTTTTTTGAGAGCATTAATGAAATTGAAATGCGCGTCCATAGCGCTGAACAACAGATTCAGTCTATTGGAAATGCAGAGTGTCTGGCTCTTAAGTTATCGTTAATCACGATTGCACGAGGGTCCTGTTCCATGGTCATATCACCCGGGCACTCCAAAAAGGGACATTTTGCGAAATTACACATTCCGTCAAATCGAAATGTAATTGAAGCGGTACTTTCGCTGCCACAAGAGCATTTTGACAAACTTACTAAGCGTATGCTGCAAATCGCAGACCGTGTTGTAACAGCAAAAGTTACTTTGGATAAAACGCTTGTTCTAGACCATCAAGGATGCTTGATTATCGAGGACTCAACTGATGCGCTGATAACTAATCTCATTTGGACATTTTCTTTAAAATAGCAGCTTCATTTCAATCTAAATGAGCTTTTTCACCATTTCCGTTTCAGATTGGAGCAGTCGCGATGATCCGGAAAAGGCTTGTTGCGCGCGTATCATGTTTGTTAATTCTTCAGTGATATTAGTATTGGCCATTTCCAATGCACCAGAATGGATTTTACCGCGACCAGTAGCTGCTGGCACGCCCAAAATACCAAGACCTGACTCTTTGCTGTGTCGGAAGAGATTGGATCCAACAGGATTAAGTTTGTTGGGATCACTAAAGGACGCCAACCCCACCTTACCAAGCGAAACAATGTTGTTTCCACCATAGGTAGCCTGAATATTCCCATTTTCAGTTATCATAATAGAAGTTAGATCCCTCTCCTCTCCAAACGCGCGAAACCCTTCAGCAGTCCGTATACCGTTGGCCTTTAAGGGGATATTGATGGGCTCGTTATTTGATGACATCAGGTTATAGCCATCACGACTTACTACATTTCCTTCCTGGGTAAGGGTGAAAGAACCGTCGCGTGTATAAACATTGGCACTTGGATTTGCTACATCACGTAGGGCAAAAAGCCCCTCCCCCTCAATAGCCAAATCCATCACCGTATTGGTTTTTTGTAAATTACCCTGCAATTGGCTCGCGCGGATTTCTGGCATTTGCACACCAATCCCTAATCGATCACCATTAGCCGTTGCAATCTTCGTACTGTACATATCAGTGAAAGTTGCTTGGCGCTTTTTATAACCCGTTGTCCTCGCATTAGCGATATTGTTTGATGTGACATCCAGATTTTGGATTGCTGCATCCAGACCATTTCGAATTACTGACATCATGACATTGAAGCCTGTTTTGTTGAACATGGTAGGCTAGCAAATTTTGTGCCAAAGAATTGGCCTTGTTGCGGAACAAAAAAATTATCAAAGCAAACTGTACGGTAAGCGATTTACGGCAGGCTTAACTTAAGATTCGGCTTGTTTACACGTTGCTAATACATCATATTATGACGCTGAAAGACAAAGGTAGACGATGGCACAGAAACGAAGCACATCACTGGTACCGATAAAAAAGAAACTACCAACGGTAAAAAGCGCGGATGAGGGTGCCCAACCCTTTACCCTTTTCGAAGGCGAACGCCATTTCACCGACCGCGAGGATGTTCGCGAATTTTTACCTGATATATTGGGTAAAGCATTGGCAAGAACGTGGATTGATCCAGAATTTCATCAAGCTTTTGATAATGACCCATGTGGAACATTAGAAGCACACAGCATTTTTCTGCCGGAAAATATGTCTATCGAATTTCAACGGCAAAATGCTGACCGGCCACGGATCGTTGTTTATGAGCAACGCCCCAATTCAAAATTCAAAATGCGAATACTGTACCTTCAACTTGTAATGATGGCAGGACGCTGATGGCCAACTCGTTAAAGACCTGCTATTGGGTATTCGTCGTTCTAATGATTGCAATCTACCATTATACTGGTCCGGCAACCGCAAACGAAGAACAGACAAAGATAGAGAATGCGGCGTTCAAGGAAGCTGTGCAAGCGGTTAAGGATAAAAACTATGCCCATGCTATCGCATTATTTGAGGAGCAGGCCAAACTCCCGCGTCATGACGCTCAATATAATCTCGCTGTCCTATTGAATGCTGGCAAAGGAAGGCCGCGCAATTACGTTGACGCACTCTATTGGTCATGGCAAGCACAGCTTGGAGACATAGAAGATGCTGGAGACCTTGCCAGTGACATTCTTGATTTACTGCCCCCAAAGATCGCTGATGACGTGCGCAGCCGCGTTGGGAAAACATTGGAAGCCCGTATTGAGGCCAGTGACGTATTGGCCATACCACAATTTGCCAATTTTCACCTAAAAATTCTAGCTGAACCTGATTATGACAACGCCTACGTTTGGCATTCTATCGCAGCAGCCCTAAGCCTACCGGGTAGCGGCGATGCCCGTGACGATGCCGAATCCCAACTAGATCGCAAAGACCTTGTCACGCTTCAGACTAAGACGCAGAAATTATTCGAAAAACACAATTTTAAGCCATAAACAAGCGTTGGCAAAGTAGGTACCGGAGGCGGAAAATGAAGGTTAAAGTTCAGTGGATTATTGACGGCGTAATGGAAGTAGAAGCAGACTCCAATGAAGAAGCTGAAGCGCTCGTTGATGAGAAGTTGCGTGGCTTTATTGTTGCAAACGCTGAGTTAACTAACGTTTTAGGAGCATCAGCGATCCAGGGCCATGCTGTTACCGACGATGAAGCAGACTAATCGAGCTTAACCGAAACTGTCCAGCAACTCAGAGATGGTCTTTTCTAAATCGTCATTGTCATTTTCAATTTCGGTTATTTCCTGGCGTAACTCTTCGATGCGCTGCTTACGCTTTTCCATAACGTCCCGAATTTCCTCAAGAACAGTCGCCAGGCGGCCACTGAGATCGGCTTCGCTAGCCTCATCTTCTGCCATTGAACTCTTTCCTTTTTCAAACAAGGCAATGTCTCACCAGAACACAAAGGAGACAAACCTAGATCATTTCAACAACTTTTGTTAAAATTTGGCAATCGCATTACATAACATCACGCTTGCAGATATTGTGCCAATAACAAAAGTGATTCTTCATAATGTTTTTATTTCGTTTAGCCTTAATCCGATCCTCACGCACCCAAAACTGTAAGCTCGGTTTTGCTACCTTCATTTTGGCAGTGCTGTTGGTACATGGCGCGCCGCTTTATGCGACTGAGAAATCCAATACTGTGCCATGCAACATCAAACTAGTGTTTGACGTCGATGATAATGGTATGTCCATTGTATCCTATGATCTTGAAATGCAGATAAACAATAAAGAGGGCCGCACTATTCATGGTGTGTCGGTGCATTGGCTGAACGCGCAAGCTGAAATTATTGGTAACAGTGATGCGGCTTGCGGTCCCGAACAAACTGGAGTAAAACTCGCACAATCTGGTTCATGCCGGCGCACGATTCAAAAAATTGGTGGTCGTTTGCTTGAGCAGCTTGGACAAGAAACATGGACCAGTATAATCAATTCCCAGATTTATAATTTCCAGGACGTAAGATACTGTGCCATCATCGGTTATCGATTTGGTAAGCCAGCGGTCAGCCGCTACTGATGACGCGTGCATCACTTTGTGTCCCATTTGTTATGAAAATCGCCTATTGGCATTAAAAATGCTTAGTTATACCCATTTGGCGGCAAAAGCCAGCCTTCCACAGGTAAAGCATTACAAAATGGTGGTTCTGAAAAGGCAAAAACTTAAATGGCAAACCCTAGCTTAAAAGCGAAAATAGAAGCAGCCAAGTCTGCTCTCGAGGAAGACCAACATAACACGCCACTCAATCAAGAGCGTGACGATGCAATCGCGCCAAAAACTGTTAAAAGCCCTTCGCCTGACTCCGAACCAACTAGCCTAAGCACAGCCGAAACGCCAACCAAATTTGAACCAGATGCCGCTACTCTTGATGCGCGCATCACCCACCTTGAGAGTAAACTGGCGGAAAATCAGCGTGACTTATACACTCTACTTGGTAAAATCCGAGAAGTTAACCGCTTTCAAAACGACGCTCCAAAGAGAAATGGACCAAAAAACACTAAACCAAACGACATCAGCTTGGCGGAACAGAAGGTAAACAGGCGCCAAAGTCGCAGAATAGCCATCACACTTGCCGTACTTACTGGTATTATTTTAGGCACTACCTTTTTCCTTGCCTCCGATTTTATTGATCAGCATTTATTGCATCTCCGCACTTGGGCCCTGCAATTTGTTGATTTTATCAGCGACGTTGTCAGGTAAATTGTCATGGAAGATGCAGAGCTAAGCCCCCCTCAATCTGGAAAATTGCAACGCTTTTTTTTACCGCTCATCATCCTTGGGTGCGTAACCATTGTTTTAACATTATTTGCAGTTGGTTATTTAACATTAACAACACCTGAAACGCCACCAGAAGACATCAACACAATAATAGGAAAAGTTACAGCTGAGCCAAACGAACAAACCACCAGTGACGAAGCCGTTGAAGACGGTGAGACAGAGCAAACAACTCAGTTGAGTGACGGTCAATTTGACTTTGATAGGCATCGTTATTATAGCTTTCCTCTTCCCTTTGTTAGTAACCTTGCCAGCGGAAAAGGCATGCTAACAGTTGAAATTGCCATCGCGACTTATGGCAATACTCTTACCGGCGAGGCCATTATCAAAGAATTGGAATCGTTCAATCCTAAAATTAGATCAGCAATTAATCTTAGACTAGCTCAACAAAAGTTAGCCGACATTGATAGTGTTAAAAAACGCAAAAAACTTACTTCCCTATTGCTTGATGATATCCAGCAAATTGTTGATAAACCTAATATTAAACAACCATCAGCTATCACTGATGTTCACTTTGTAAAATTTGTGATAAGTGAAGCTTTTTAGAAAACAAGGCTCTTAATGACTCGCGCCAGAAAATGAAAGAATTAGCGTTTCAAATGCGGCGCTCTCTTCTCGTGAGATTTCAGCCCGCCGCCTTGTCTCTTTTTGATTATAATGAACCGCTTCTCGTGGAAATGACCAAAGCATTTCAAGCCGGTTATGCCGCGTTTTTCGAAACTCAATATTGATGTTTAGCGGGTCGAACAGTTGAGAAACTTGTCGCTGAAATTCTGGAACGTTAAAGATTTGGATATTTTTAGGAAAAATGACAGATCTTTTTACCTCGCCATCTTTCACGGCTCTTGGGCCAGCGTCTTCCAAGTCCAAATCAAGCGATAGCTGATGAGGAAACGGTATTGTGGTTAACGACCTATATGGCATGCAACTTTTACTATTTTTGTAAGATAAACACTTGTGGAAAACTTACATAAATAATAAAAATTAGTCAATATGAATAAATAGTTAAGAGAATTTACAGGTTGTGGATAAGCTTTACATGAAAGTCATAAAATGCTTAACAGCTATGTGGCCCGATGGAGTAAGCCCAAACCAACCTACCGCTAAAAAACCAATTACAAGCCAGAAAATGTGACGCCGATTAAGGCGCTGCGATGGTTTCGGTTTTCTAATTGTAGGTTCTTGACGCAAATTTAACTTGGACAAAAGATTTATCAGTTCAAGAATATATTTGCGATTTTGCTCCACATCACCTTCAAGGATGGCGAGCCTGCGGCCAAGCCGTTCAAACAACGAGGCCTCCGACTCAACATTATTGGCCTCTTCCAAAGATACGCCCAATGCAAGGTCACCGATGCTTTTTAGCTGCTTTTTTCGGTGAAAAAATTGAAATTCGTCGGCAGATTCTTTCCTAGCTTTTTCGAGCGTATGATCGGCGCTTGAAGCGTCACATAGAACTGTTTTAGACACCATATCAACTACCCTGGTATTAATTGAGTCGCTGGGGGGCATATCACGAGGCCTTATTCTAATCTGCTTTGGCTCGACTGTCTCGGGTGAATCCGAATATGAAGAAGCAAGCGTAGTACCATCATCTATTTCAGTATCAGGCATGTCCGTCAGGCCACGTTTTGCAGCTTCAATTTGTTCTTTCAACTTTTTAAACTGGGTTTGCTGAGCCATGGAATTCTACCTTTGTAAACGGCACCATTTCAATGATGATTTGCAAAAACTCTGCCAAGGGCAAAAGTTGTTTAAAACCATGAAAAATATGATGCTAGATAAAATACCGCCAGGTAGTCTCTACCGCAAGCATCGCGTTCAGCATGATTGACAGTCACACCGTTGATGAAAAGCGGAAGAAATAAATCGAAACCAATCAGATGGTTGCTTAAACGGCCCTAAATACCATTAACCAATGGTTCGTGGTGTAACCCTTGTGATAGGGACTGTAATTAGTCGGAACGCCTAACCATTCACCCTGATCATCAACAACCTCATCGTAATCCAGTTCATGATCTGCACGAAGGGGACGTGACTGGCCCTGTGGCAAACCCATCTCGTTTTGGATTTTTAGTAGATCGTTCATCATGCTTAATAGAACGGCATGACACAAATAAATTTTAGGCCGCGAAAAAGAAGAAGAGACCCATATTATTCATGGGTTTTTTTAATCACTTTTTTGAGCAGTGTCTCAATTTAATTTGGCAAGGATAATATTGAGGGTTTTGCGTCGTTTTATTTTTTATTGAGATTGTTTGAAAGCTATCAATGGCGCACGCGAAATCCAGCCTCCACCGAGCAATTGATTTGGGTTTGTGGATTCATACAAGGCCGCCACTTGTCCAGTTGCAATACCAAACTGCGCTTCGTTCAACTGCAAAACTAACGAACCTGACCCCGCCCTCTCCCAAAATACCCTAGCCGGCATTGCTAAAGCGGTATTCCGCAAACGCGCCAAAACAACCGCTCCATCATCAGGCACGGCGTTAATCCAGTTCACATCACTTAAATAAACTTCTTGACACGCAAGTGCATCTCGCGGGCCAACTATTACCCTATTAGCGTCAGCATCAATCTCCAACACATAAAGAGGACCATCAGCCTCATCAACACCCATCCGTCCGCCAATGCCAAGTCCACGACGTTGTCCTATCGTATAATCAATAACCCCGTTATGGCGTCCAAGCACACTTCCATCAATATGCACGATATCTCCAGCATCCACAGCACCCGGTCGCATTCGACGCACAACATCACCATACCGGCCGTTTGGCACGAAACAGATATCCTGACTATCTGGCTTTTCAGCAACTGCAAGTCCAAATTTACGCGCTAATGCGCGGGTTGCGTCCTTATCCAACCCACCAAGTGGAAAGCGAAGATAATTCAATTGTTCGCTCGTTGTCGCGAACAGGAAATAAGACTGGTCCTTTGTCGGATCAACACCGCGAAGAAGAATTGGACCATCATCAACGACGGCCCGTTGAACATAATGGCCAGTTGCCAAACAATCAGCCTCAAGATCATGCGCAGTTCTCAAAAGGTCAGTAAATTTTACTGTTTGATTGCATCGCACACAAGGGATTGGCGTCTCACCACGAAGATAACTATCCGCAAAATCCTGCATTACCTGTTCATGAAAACGATTTTCATAATCAAGCACATAATGAGGTATCCCTATACGTGCAGCAACGCTGCGGGCATCGTAAATATCAGCGCCTGCACAACAAGCTCCTTTGGTTTGCACAGCAACACCATGATCATAAAGCTGCAGGGTAATCCCAATCACATCAAAACCCTGTTCATGTAACAAGGCAGCTGTAACCGATGAGTCCACTCCGCCAGACATCGCTACTACTACACGTGTTTTAGCGGGCGATTTGGCAAAGCCGAGTGCGTTTAAATCTCCCAAACCGTGTCCCTTGGCGCTGTTTTTTACCGCCCGTATCGTCATGATCGACCTTACATATCCTCTGGAATTGAGACCCTCAAGCCATCAAGCGTTTCTGACATCTCAATCTGGCAGCCAAGACGTGAAGTTTTTGTCAACCCAAAAGCTAGATCAAGCATATCAATTTCATCTTCACCAGGTGCGCCAGTTTTGCTGAACCAATCCTTATCAACGATCACATGACAAGTGGCACAGGATAAGCACCCACCACAAGTGCCTTCGATGCCAAGGCCAGCGTCACGCCCGGCTTCCATAACAGTAGCACCCAGTTCAACGGTGACATTATGTTCGCTGCCATCGGGCTCGATAAAAATAACGTGTGGCATCTTCCAATTGCCTCCTTGATTTGTATCAGTTTCTCTACCGCTGTCAGCCAGTAAAGATTACTATGACCCGCTAATTTAATTTACGCGGATTGCTTGTACAGTTGCAGAAACACATCTGCAAGTGTTTCGAAGTCGCTTTTTACCGTTGCCCATCCCCCTGAAATGCGAATGGCCTCCTTAGCACGTTTACCCGCTCCCATCGCCTCCAGCACGTGGCTTGACTTAACCTTGCCGGATGAGCAAGCCGCACCGGCACTAATGGCAACACCGGCGAGGTCAAATGCAATGATCATAGCCTCTGCAGCCTTACCAGCAGCCGCAATACAGCTCGTGTTTCCAAGTCGTGGAACAGCTTTGCCAAACACCGCAATACCATCGCGTTTATCCAGCATCCGGGCTTCAAAGTCGTTACGCCATTCCGCCATTTTATTATAATGACCGATATCGCCAAGCGCGTCTGCCGCAGCCGCACCAAAACCAGCGATCCCTATCAGATTTTCAGTGCCTGATCTTCGTCCTTGTTCTTGCCCCCCACCACGCAGCAAGCTCGCAAGTCCGCATCCTGGGCGAACCAGCAAAGCCCCAACACCTGCGGGACCACCGATTTTATGTGCTGAAAAACTAGCATAACTGATTTCCGAATTAATAAAGTCAAGATGGCTTTTGCCAAACACCTGAACCATATCACTGTGAAAGGCGAGGTTTGAACTGCGAGCCATTTCGGCAATCTGTTCAATTGGCTGTAATACCCCAGTCTCATTATTGGCTGCCATTACCGAAATAATTGTTTTTGGTTTTACCGCATCATCAATCATGGAAAGAGTGGCCGCCAGTTGATCAAGGTCAATGACACCATTCTCATCAACGGCAATCATCTCGCAACGGTCATGCGCACAGCGAACGGAGTCATGCTCAATCTCACTGGTAATCACATGGTCGTATTGCGCCAGCACGAGATTATTGCTCTCGGTGCCACCGCTGGTAAAAACGACATTCGTTGGGCGACATCCAGCCAGCATAGCCACCGACTCACGTGCCGACTCAACAAGCGTACGTGCGTTGCGCCCAAAGCCATGAACAGATGATGGGTTTGCTGGTGGCCCCATTGCATTAAGCATTTCTATCATTGCGGCTTTTCGCAAGGGTGTTGTGGCATTATTATCGAGATAAACTTTCATGTCACGCATCTTTAATTGTCAAAATTAGAACCGCCAACTAGCTGCCCAATTTCGGTTTGGATTTTTGTTTTTCTTTTTTTGCTGCAGCGGGACGGGCTAAATTCTCCAGTTGTTTTTCTAGGTCGCTGAGTGTAGAGCGCTGCCTTTGCACTTCATCAACAAGCGCACGGATTGTCCGTTCACGAGGGTCGGAGTCAAGGCCAGAATGAACCGCATAGGGCATGAAACTTACCTCACATGACAGCTTTGCATCACCTTTGCCCATTTGGCGTGCGGGCACGCCTACAACTGTAGCGCCTTCGGGAACATCTCTGGTAACCACTGAATTACCACCAACGCGCGCACACCGGCTTATCGTAATTGGGCCAAGAATTTGTGCCCCGGCTCCGACAACCACATAATCACCCAAAGTAGGGTGTCTTTTGGCATCCCGCTGTTTTTGCGAGTCAATTGCCGGCATTACCCCACCAAGAGTGACGTCATGATAAAGCGTCACATCACGGCCAATTTCAGTAGTCTGCCCAATAACTGTGCCCATGCCATGATCAACAAAAAATCCCGGACCAATTTTTGCTGCAGGATGAATTTCAATCCCTGTCAATAACCGTGCAATTTGCATTATCAACCGAGCAACGAAATGAAATCCGATTCGCCAGAGACCATGTGCCACTCGATAGGCAAACATGACTTGAAAACTGGGATACAAAAAGATCGCGGCCAGCCGGTTGCTAGCCGCCGGGTCACGTTCCATAATCGCACTAAGGTCACGCCACAAATTTGCATACATATGTCTTAATCCAATAATGGTTTCCAAAGCAAAACCGGTTTGACACTTCAATTTGCCAGATGGGTCAATGACAATGAACAGCTTAACCGGTAAACGATACTCAAATAAATCACCCATTGTAGCACTGGTAGATGGAAAAGGTCGCTTGGCGTGCGATACATAGTACGATATAAGGCCCAATTACGATAGTGCAAGGTGATCGGAAAAAGTTATGCCAGAGGTGATTATTAACGGTCCGGATGGACGGCTGGAGTGTCGCTACATGCCGAGCGATGTGCCAGATGCACCGACCGCCCTGATTCTTCACCCCGAACCAGATAAGGGCGGCACGATGAATAATCGTGTTACGTATGCACTTTACAAGCATTTTCAAGCCCGCGGCTTTGCGGTGCTGCGTTTTAATTTCAGGGGTGTTGGGCGAAGTCAAGGTGAATATGATAATGGAGAAGGCGAATTATCGGATGCGGCAACAGCAATGGATTGGCTTCAAGCACAAAACCCAGCATCGCGTGAATGCTGGATCGCTGGTTTTTCATTTGGCTCATGGATTGGCATGCAATTGATGATGAGGCGCCCTGAGATCCGGGGATTTATAGCAGCGACACCGCCAGCATTGACGCATGATTTTTCATTCCTTGCACCTTGCCCCGCCTCGGGCTTGATAGTGCATGGCCAAGAGGATGAACAAGTTCCGCCTGATGCCATTTACAAACTAGTTGAACGCTTATCGATTCAGAAGGGCGTAACGATTGATATTGATTTAGTTCCAGGCGCCAATCACTTCTTTACCGATCACCTTGACCCGATGATTGAGCAGGTATCAACCTATCTTGACAAGAAGTTTAACGAGCCAAATTTCCACCCGCTTGCCTGACTATGCCGATAACGATCGGTTTAGCACAATAATCAGGGGCGTATCTTGAAATTTCGACAACCTGGATCAAAAATGACGTACAAATCAAATCTTATCCAGCAATTTAGTGACCGTGGCTATATCCACCAGGCAACAAATATTGACGCCCTTGATATGCTCGCGGCAAATCAAATTATTCCAACTTATATTGGGTTTGATTGCACTGCTGACAGCCTTCATGTTG
Organism: SAR116 cluster bacterium AG-325-I21; assembly: GCA_003282865.1. Taxonomy (GTDB): domain Bacteria; phylum Pseudomonadota; class Alphaproteobacteria; order Puniceispirillales; family Puniceispirillaceae; genus UBA3439. The sequence goes on from QBYK01000025.1 coordinate 20,255, forward strand.
GTTCACTCGTGCAAATCATGATGTTACGAATTTTGCAGAAAAGCGGTCATAAACCGATTGTTTTGATGGGTGGTGGCACAACCAAGGTTGGTGACCCATCTGGTAGGGATGCTGCCCGTCCACTATTATCCAATCATGATATAGAAACCAATAAAAACGGAATTAAAAGCGTCTTTGAAAAATACTTAACCTTTGGCGATGGAACATCTGATGCGTTAATTGTTGACAATGCTGATTGGCTAAACAACCTCCAGTATGTGAAGTTTTTGCGCGACTATGGTCCACATTTTTCAATTAACCGCATGATGGCAATGGAGTCAGTAAAACTTCGCCTTGACCGAGAACAGCCCTTGTCCTTTCTTGAATTTAACTATGCCATTCTGCAAGCATATGATTTTCTCGAATTACGCCGCCGGTATGGTTGCCAATTGCAGATGGGCGGATCGGACCAATGGGGAAATATTGTAACTGGAATTGATCTAACACGACGCGTTGACGGACAAGAAATTTTTGGACTGACTTCACCATTAATCACCACGTCATCTGGTACCAAAATGGGAAAATCTGCCAGCGGAGCTATCTGGTTGAATGATGAAAAACTGTCCAGCTTTGATTTCTGGCAATTCTGGCGAAATACTGAAGATTCGGATGTTGAGAGATTTCTGGGCCTATTTACCGAATTGCCAATGGCGGATGTGCGCAGGCTTGGAGCATTGAAGGGCGTCGAAATTAATGATGCTAAAATCATCCTTGCCGATGAGGCAACGCGTTTGTGCCACGGAATAGAGGCTGCAGAAAAAGCCAGAAAAACCGCTCGAACAACTTTTCGCGATAATGGAATGGGTGACGGATTACATCAAGTTTCAATCACAACTGAGTCAGCCGCTGCGCTTTCGGTAATCGCGGCGCTTACTATGGTCGGTTTTGCAAAATCAAATGGCGACGCCAGACGCTTGATCCGCGGCGGCGGGGCCCGAGTCAACGGCAGTTCTATCAGCGATGAAAACACTATAATTGGCCTTGAAGATTTCATCTTTGGAAAAGTCAAAATCTCCGCAGGTAAAAAGCGACACGCCCTAATTATTATTGAATAGTCAGCCTGTCTAAAGAGACCGGCCGTCAAACAATTGAATTTTTGAAATCCATAGCCACATGCTTTTCCACATCAGCCTAATCCACCGCTTGTAACTGTTGTTTGTTCCTACCAACTCTACTTTTAGCGTTGTCTGGACCAAACAAACGTTGCTCTTCATTGTCTAGCCAGTTCGGTGAAAATAAATCACGGATCAATCCAGGTGCAATACTAGTAACTGGATTTACTGACATTTTCATATTATCAGATGTGCCAGTAACCTTGAATTGGGTTACAAAGATGCCGCTCTTGTCTACGCCAGTAATCAAGTCCCCAACAACGGGCAACCCACCAATAATTTTACTGATCTGATTCACTGGTACGAGATTCCCACTGACTTCAACATTTTTTGTAATGCGATCGAATACACCAAGCATCGTGACACCGACAGCTTCACCACCAGCCCTTATACTAGAAATTTTCACTATCGGACCTCGCGTTTCTAAAACAGCTTTACCTCGCCGAAAAGCAGTACCATCACCCTCAACCAAAGAATACAAACCTGCAAGACTTAAAACCGAAAAAGCCCGGAGTGCTCGCGGTGCCTCAACAACTCGAAAATTAGCCAATTCGATTGTCGTATCATACGATCTGAAATTGCGCTCCTTGAATATATTCGTCAGCCATAATTTTCCGCCACGAACCGAGTCAGTAATTTCAAGACCAGAAAGAACGCGTCCAGCATTTTCAGATACAATCATCAATCTTGGCTCGGCATTAATTGACGTTTTGAAAGTCAGACTGGCTTCGCCACCACCAATCAAACCCGTGCCAGTAAACATTTCTTCTCGTGAGCCAAAGCGCATTTTCATATCAGCCTCGGTAATCAGAGGTTTTCCACGAACGGACAACATTCCCAAAAATTCGGCATTACCAATGCCACTGTTGTCACGTTTGCCAGAAAGTTGACCAGATAAAGTAATATCATCATCAACAACAATACGGTCGGCGGTGAAGTCGAAAATCAGCGTCTCACCGCCGCTAACACCTTCATTACGCCTCAGCGGCACCAGATTAACCAATTTGGCGGTTGCCCCTACTTTCCATGATTCTGCAGCATTTTGTTCAATGATTAGATCGCGCAAATCGTTCCCAGGCCATGCTGCGCGTTCAAAAAATGCAGCCTGAACTTGACCGGATACACCAAAAGCTACCTGTCCTTGCGCAGACAAGCTGCCAGCAGCCATATCGATATTCTGCAACGATATTATTTGCCCGTTGCGAAGCATGATTGTCATTATAGCCCGACCGTCTTCTGCAGGTAATTTTGCCCAGCCTATTTCTGGGATATTTATGGATGTTCCTCGCAAATCAGCAGCTAAACCAATGCGGGCCTCACGTAATGAAGGGTCACCAGAATAGACAAATTTGCCGCCGATAGCTCCCGCAATGTCAATGCCAGACATCTTCGCAACCGCATCGGCAAGTAATTCAGAAGACGGAGTTTGAGCAACCAGGTCAACATGACCTTTGATATGATCTATATCCAGACTAAATTCACTTGGCGCGCCATAAACAACTGCGGTGCCGGTGATCTGGCTATTTTCTCTTGCGATATTCATCACAAGCTCGGCTTGCTTTATATTCATCGAGTTAGGCAAATTGAGGAAAGCACCATTGCTGATAGTAGCATCCAATATCTTAACGCGGTCCAATAATTCCTTTTTTTCCAATGTTTCCAGAGGCTTGCTGTACTCTAAGGAAAATTCAATTTCGCCATCAGCTTCAATCTTACTGAAATCAAAGCTACCATATTTTGACAATCCAGTTTGACGCGCAAGATCAAGCGCGTTTCCGAAATCGCCCTTTGCATTTAACGAGACGTGTGCATCTTTCTTAACCCTCGCCAGAACTGGGTAAATCTCCACCCGCCCGCGTTGCAAAAACACATCCCCCACATTCCCAGCTAAAAGCCTCGCAGAGAATTTGTCTTTATTCCAATATAAATCAGCGTCGACATTTGTCATGATATCGGCATTTTCGGACCACTTTAAATGCGCTTCTCGAACTTCGACGTTCCCCTCTACATCATAGAGTTTCTGAACCCCTTTGGCCGCACCAAGGTCTACAGCAAATGAAAGCTCCGACGCGCGAACCCGGCCTTGCGGAATATTTTTAGCCACCCAGTCTCGGGTCTTTGGCGCTGTCCAATTTGGCCACAACGCCACAAACAGTGGTACATCCATGTCGGGCACGCGTAGATTCAGTTTAAGATCCGCCACTGCTTCAGTAAAATTCTGATCAAAACAGAATTTGATCTGCTTTCTGCATGCATCACTAATTTTAAGGACACCATTAAGGTCAAAATTGCCAGCACTCCCCAAATCTAATGCTACGTGCTCTAACTCAACGTTGCCCCCGCGTATCACCGATTTAAATTGCCCCGATGGCACCTCTAGTCGATTATATCCGGCCACTAGCATTGATCCATCTCTGATATTTAGATCGACAAGCACTCGTTCAACGGAGCCACCCTTAACAACACGCATTCCCAGACCACCGTCAATAGTAGCAACAAATCGCTGGTACTGACCATTTGATATGTTGGCACGCACGGCAGAAACCCGGCTTTTAAGGTCCAGCTTTGAAAGATCAAGCGCACCAGTTTGCGATTCATAAATCCCCTCAAATTCGGCTTTGACCATTTTGAATTTACCACCACTGAAACGCTTTTTTATCTCCTCCTTAAAATGAAAGCCTGTTGCAGTTGGCCAATCATCCAGTAAAGCCTGAACGGGCAAGTTTTCTGCCTCAATAATCCCCGTAACAATTGATGAGGGGGCATGAAATCGACCAACTTTTCCAGTAAAAGACAGTTGTCGCTTGTCTACCATTTTTAATTCGGCCTTACTGACGGTCAAATTATTGCGTTCCATATCATAAGCAAAAACAAAATCAGCATTGGTAAAGTTAGCGTTCCGGCCAATGCCTGGCACACCCAAAATGCCATCTTTTATTGCCACATCTGCATTAAGGTAAGTCAAAAGATTATTTTTCATCTCGAACCCAAGGTGTCCTGATAAAACACCAATTTGGCGCAAGGAGAGAGGAAAACCATCGATATAACCGCTAAACCCGTCAGTTTCTAATTCAGACGCACTCAGATCAACGTCAAGACTCTTGCTTCCCGGCCAACCATCAAAAGACAAGGTAAAGCTGCCAGCGGCTTCACGGGCGTCATTTAACCGGTTGGCGCGCATGCTTCCAGATACCTCGCCACCATCACCCGATGTGACATCGATATAAATATTTTCAAAAAACAAATCGGGAAGCGCCGCATTTTCATGGGATAGTGATAAGCGGTCAGTCTCGACTGCAATAAGTTTGACGCCGCCTAAGTAATTTTTCGCGTTTTGTAACTGCGCCGAACTGGACCGTGTTTGATTAGCATTTTTTGCGAGTGTATCCAGAAATAAAATTGCAGGGGAACCAGACCATCCGCTGGCTTTTTTAACGATATCAAGCTTGACTCCGCGGAGCAAAATGGTCTCCGGGCTTCCTCCAAGGATGCTTGTCCATCCAAATCGCATATCCACTCTGGGCAGGTTGATTTGTTCACTATCCAAACTGATCAAAATATCATTTGCAGTGAGCTGTAGCGGTCGACGTGATAACGAAACACTGATCCGCGCTTTTCCAACGGTAGCCGTCCCCGAACCAACCATTGTCGCGAGTTCAGTCTCAAGAAGCCTGCTTAGGCCTCCAGCTTGATTTACATATAGATACCCAAACCCAGCTATTACTGTTATCAAAGATGTGAAAGTAATGACTAAAGCTTTTAAAATACCCGATACTGCGATTTTTTTTTGTACAGACACACCGTGTCCTTTATAGCTAGAAAAATGTTTTACTTAATCATGCCCCGCGCAAGCTAGCTTGCGATCTCGGGGGGATATATTATCTCGTACCATTAACAATTGAAACATTATACACTTCGTAATCTCATGTAGTGCGCGTACCCGACAAAAAGGACTTATATCATGCTCAAACTTGGCAGACTTGCGCCCGATATATCGATTCAAACAGATTGTGGTTGGTTTTCCCTAACAGAACAAATTGGCAAAAAAGTGGTCGTATTTTTTTTCCCACGTGCTGACACATCCGGCTGTATCAAAGAAGCCATACAATTCTCTACATTATATGATGCTTTTACCGAGGAAAAAACTGTAGTGATCGGTATTTCTAAAGATAAGCCAGCAAAACTCGCAAGGTTCAGATTAAAGCATAATTTAACCTGCGTTCTGGGAACCGATCATGAAACGGATCTGTGTGAACAATTTGGCGTATGGGTCAAAAAATCGATGTATGGGAAAAGTTTTTTGGGCGTCCAGAGATCAAGTTTTATCATTGATATTGATAGAAAAATAATAAAAATTTGGCCTAAGGTGAAGGTTGAAGGCCACGCCCAAGACGTTCTGACATCAGTAAAAGCCCTCAGCGCATAATAGGATCAAATTGCCTTGCCTTGGAAAGATGGACTGAAACAGTTTGACAAAACATAGCTGTTTGACAGACTCAAGAGCTTGGCGTTGTAGCGCTTTTTTAGGCGGTTTTTTTTGTAGCAGCTCGAATATCCGCAAAAATTCCAAAGCCTGAGAAAAATGCAACACCCTATCGTTGATTGCCGACACGAGCAGCAAGGCTAGCTTCGATAAAATCGTCCAAATCTCCATCCAGAACGCTTTGCGCATTACCTCTTTCAACATTGGTGCGCAAATCTTTAACCATTTGATACGGGTGCAGCACATAAGACCGGATCTGATTTCCCCAACCGATATCAGCTTTACTTGACGCTGCATCGTTTGCAGCATCCTCACGGAGCCGCAATTCTCGCTCATAAAGACGGGCTTTAAGCATATTAAAAGCAGTCGCGCGGTTGCGATGCTGCGAGCGATCATTCTGGCATTGTACAACAATGTTGGTCGGTATGTGCGTAATGCGAATGGCAGAGTCAGTTTTATTCACATGCTGACCACCCGCACCTGATGCACGGTAAGTATCGATACGAAGGTCTTTGTCTTCGATTTCTATCTCGATATTGTCGTCAACAACCGGGTAGACCCACACGCTGGCAAAACTTGTGTGACGGCGGGCTGAACTATCATATGGAGAGATGCGGACCAACCGGTGAACGCCTGATTCTGTTTTTGTCCAGCCATATGCATTTTCACCCTCAACACGCATTGTCGCCGACTTAATGCCAGCCTCTTCACCCGCACTTTCCTCAATAAGTTGAATTTTGAAACCACGTGCCTCACTCCAACGGCTGTACATCCGCACCAACATCAGGGCCCAGTCCTGTGCCTCAGTCCCACCAGCACCGGCATGAACCTCAATAAAGCAGTGATTGGCATCCGCCTCACCCGACAGGAGACTCTCAAGCTGACGTTTTTCAGCAATGCAAACCAAAGTGCTGAGCGATGCCTCAGCATCAGCTAAAATCTCCTGATCGTTTTCAGCAGCGCCAAGCTCAATCAATGCAACCAAATCATCCATTTCGAATTGCAGTGTATCGATAACTGATAATTGACGTTCGAGCCGATTTTTTTCCCGCATCGTTT
>QBYK01000026.1 GCA_003282865.1 SAR116 cluster bacterium AG-325-I21
AATTGCCGGACAAAAAGATGTTCATGCGATTGGTTTGGGGGCTGTGCCGGGTTGTACCTATTGCCGACCACAAGTCGCTTCAGTTGGCATGACAGAAGCAGCGGCAAAACAGGCTGGCCATGAACTGAAAATCGGCCTGTTCCCCTTTGCCGGCAATGGCAAGGCGATTGCCCTTGGCGATGATGGCGGTTTTGTCAAAACGATTTTCGATGCGAAAACTGGAGAATTGTTGGGTGCGCATATGGTTGGGCCTGAAGTCACCGAATTGATTCAGGGCTATGCAATTGCTCGTACATTAGAAGCAACCGAAGCCGAATTAATGGCGACGATTTTTCCGCATCCAACTCTGTCTGAGGCGATGCATGAGTCGGTTCTTGATGCCTTTGATCGCGCCATTCATTTCTGAGGTCCAAACGCTGATTGTGCTGGCTGTCGTGCCTTTGCATTTTCCACTTTTAAGCAAAAGCCTTTTTGTTAGCCGTTAATCGGTTGTTCTTTATTAGGGTAGTCTGCTAAGAAAAAAAGATGCCACAGATGAACTCAAGCAAAGGGGCGGCACGCCACCCAGAAAAACGCAAAAATCCAGATCGGCCGCAGCCGCGCCGTCCAGAATGGTTGCGCGTAAAAGCACCGGTTTCCGCTGCCTATGCTGAAACTAGATCCTTGATGCGTGATCTCAATCTTGTTACTGTTTGTGAGGAAGCGGCTTGCCCAAATATTGGCGAATGCTGGGCGCAAAAACATGCCACGATGATGATTTTAGGATCGGTTTGCACGCGGGCTTGCGCCTTTTGCAATGTTGCTACGGGGCGCCCTAATCTTTTGGATCCGCATGAGCCGGAGAATGTTAGCAAAGCGGTGGCAAAGCTTGGACTTCGTCACGTGGTGATCACTTCAGTTGACCGCGATGATCTGGATGATGGCGGAGCACAGCATTTTGCAAATACGATTCTGGCTATTCGCCATGCGTCGCCTCGCACCACAATTGAGGTTTTGACGCCAGATTTCCTGCGCAAAGATGGCGCCGTCGAAATTGTTGTCGCGGCGCGACCTGATGTGTTTAATCATAATATGGAAACCGTACCTCGCCTTTATCCGACAATTCGGGCCGGTGCGCGATATTTTCATTCGCTATCCATCTTGCAAAAGGTCAAAGAGCTTGATCCAACTATCTTCACCAAATCGGGCATTATGGTTGGTCTTGGTGAGACCGATGGCGAGGTTGGGCAATTGATGGATGATCTGCGTAGCGCCGATGTTGATTTCATGACGATCGGTCAATATTTGCAACCAACACCAAAACATGCGGTTGTCGACCGGTTTGTCGAGCCGTCTAAATTTACGCAATTTGCAAAACTAGGGGTTGGTAAAGGGTTTTTGCTGATGTCGTCAACGCCTTTGACCCGATCGAGCTATCATGCCGATGCTGATTTTGCCGCATTGCAGGCGGCCCGAAACGCTGCTTATCGTGGCGCTTAGTTATCGGAGCGCTCAAGAATGACAATCCATAAGGAAAAACGGGTGATTCATCACCGGCCACAAGACCTTTATGCGCTTGTTGCCGATGTACGGTCATATCCTGAATTTCTGCCATGGTGTTTAGCGTCACGCATCCGGCAGGAATCAAACGATTCTCTGACCGCTGACTTGATCATTGGCTTTAATATGTTTCGCGAACGGTTCACATCCTATGTCGAACTTAATACTGCAACGCTGGAAATCACGGTAAAATATGCCGAAGGGCCGTTCAAACATTTGACCAACCATTGGCGGTTTCTTGATCATCCCAATGGCTGTGAAATTTATTTCTACGTTGATTTTGAGTTCAATTCGCGGCTGTTGCAATCGGTCATTGAAGCGCTGTTTACCGAGGCGGTTAAACGTATGGTTCGGGCATTTGAAACCCGTGCCGATTCGTTATACGGCAAAACGATGATCTATAAATAGTATATTATTTCAATTCATTATAAATCATTATTAGTGTTTTACGTAAGGATTTTTTGCGAACCAAATCACGATTGCCAGTAAAGGTTTGATGCTCATGAACCGCTGGCTTGCCGCGCCATTGACAGCTAAAATGCACCAGCCCGACAGGTTTATCGTGGCTGCCACCGCCCGGTCCGGCAATGCCGGTAACCGATGCCGCCAATCGGGCAGCGGGCGTTTTCAAGAGTGCACCGGTTGTCATAGCAATTGCAGTCTCGGACGAGACCGCGCCATATCTGGCCAAGATGTCACCACTAACGCCAAGAAGGTCCTGTTTTGCCTGATTGCTGTAGGTCACGAGGCCACGATCAAGAACAGCAGATGAACCGGCAATATCAGTTAAGGCAGCGGCAATCATGCCGCCGGTGCAGGACTCGGCAAGAACAAGCATCACGTTTTTTTCACTGGCAAGTTTGATGATGGCCCTAGCTAGTTCAGATATTGTCATGGTTGCGTTATCAGCCATTACGCCTCGCCACTGGAGTTAAATCTGAAAGCCGAAAAATATTTGCTCTGCGCCCAAAAGGCAGAGGGCGGTTAAGAGGCCTGCGACAATATCATCGGCCATAACGCCAACACCACCCGAAAGTTGCTCAGCTTTGCCAACAGGGCCAATCTTGGTAATGTCAAAAAACCTGAACAAAACAAAGGCAGCGGCAAACCACCAAAAATCAAGCGGCAGAATGATCAGGGCGATCCACTGTCCTGCTACTTCGTCAATTATGACTTCTGGCGCGTCCTTGCGGCCGGTGGTTTGGCTGTAAGTATCAGCCGCTAAAATGCCAATGATTGTAACAAGCAATGTTACTGCTGCTAATATTTCAGTACCATAGCCGGCAATTGTGTAGCCACTGACAACCCCAATAGCTGATCCGATTGTACCCGGTGCAGGGCGTAAATGCCCAATCGGGCCAAGCGTGGCAAGATAGGTAAGCGACGATCGAAGTGAGCCGCTAATAACCATTACTTTGTCGTGCCAGCGGGCAAGCCCTGGTCAGATGGGACGGGCAAGTTGATGGTAGCACTTGCTTGCGCTGCGATTCCTTCACCACGACCGGTAAATCCCAGTCCTTCGGAGGTTGTGGCCTTGACGCTAACGCGGTCTATTGAAATGCCGCATATTTCGGCAATGCGGTGGCGTATGGCATTGCGATGGGGGCCAATTTTTGGCATTTCGCAAATAAAGGTAAGGTCAAGGCTCATAATGCGGCCGCCGCGAGCCAAAACACGTTTGGTGGCAAAATCCAGAAATATTGTGCTATCCGCATTTTGCCATTGCGGGTCAGATGGCGGGAAGTGGGCGCCGATATCGCCATCGGCAATTGCACCAAAAATCGCGTCGCATAGAGCATGTAAACCAACATCGCCATCAGAATGCGCCAATATGCGGTGGTCACTATCCAGCTGTATGCCGCCAAGCCAGATTGGGCCGGCTTCATCACTGAATTTATGAACATCGAAGCCTATGCCAAAGCGTGTTTCTGTCATGCTGTTATAATCCGTTTTCTGCTGGTGGCTCTGCCCCGCCCCATTGAACGCTACAAGATTCGATAGTATAACAAAATCATCAGCATCGGTCAGCTTCATAAGCTGTTTGGCACCATCAATCACGGTTATTTTGAACCCGGCTGCTTCAGCTAGGCTGCAATCATCTGTAAAGCCGCCTTTGCCGGCAAAATCATGATGCAGCTTAGTGATAATATCGCGGTGGAATAATTGAGGGGTCTGCGCTGCGGCCAGCTGGCTTCGGTCAATACCGCCGGTAATTAGAGCGGGGTTGTTTGTTGGGTTGTTTTGGTCGTTTTTTTGACTGTTTTTCTTGTCGATGGTTTTGATGCTGTCGGCAAGCAGCAGAACCGGAACGGCACCAATGATTTCAGTTTTCCGCTTGTAGTCATTGGCATTGTCCATAGCGGCGATTAAATCGTCTAATAGATTGGTTGGTATTAACGGGCGGGCGGCATCATGGATGGCAACATAGTCGATATTTTTGCCATATTTCAGCCCAGCAAGGGCGGTCAAACCAGCGTGAACCGAGTCCTGTCGCGTAGCGCCGCCGGCGACAAGATGAACAGGTTTCAGCGTTTCGGGTAAAATATTGGCCATATGGGTGATATAAGGGTCGGCCACAACCAGAATGATCGCAGCAATCGCCGGATGGTGATGAAAATAGTCAAACGCATGGGCGATAATGGGTTTATCACCTAGTCGCCAGAATTGCTTTGGCAGATCATACCCCAAATTATTATTCCCAAAGGGGCCACCTCGGCGCGCATCGAATTTGCCAGTGCCGGCCGCACGCACGCCTGAACCAGCAGCGACAATAACCGCCGCGTATGAATTGGGGCCAAACTTATCAGGGCGTGAGATAATTTCATTTTGCATAGCAGTCCTTCTTATCCGCAATGTCTGCCACTTTGTCCAATGGATATTCAGTTTGGCAAGCGTGTGCCATCGGGGGTATCAGTGAATTTGATCATAGCACTAGCGCTTTGGTAGCAATTGACGTTAAGTGATAGATTCTTGTGCATTAATTGCCTATTATATAGGCGTTTTTACCGATTTTCATTATCGGAGCGCGTCTTTTCAGGTCTTTTTCGGGGTCTTTTATGTCTCTTGCCATTGATGGAAACATCTTGCCCCATGCGGCGATCCTGGCGCCGATGTCAGGGGTAACCGACTGGCCATTTCGCCGCGCTGTACGCCGCTGTGGCGGTGGTTTGGTGGTCACCGAAATGATTGCCAGCGCCGCCGTTTTGCGCGATGTAAAAGGCGAAATGCGGAAATTGCGAACTGAAGCGATTGCCGAGGCGCCGTTATCAATCCAACTTGCTGGCTGGGAACCGCCGGTTATGGCTGAAGCGGCGAAAATCTGTGCTGATCTTGGTGCAACCTTTATCGATATCAATATGGGTTGTCCTGTCAAAAAGGTTACTGGTAAATTATCGGGTTCAGCCTTGATGCGTGATCCGTATCTTGCCGGTGCCATTATGTTGGCCGTGGTTGATGCTGTTGATGTGCCGGTTACGTTGAAAATGCGGCTTGGTTGGGATCATGACAGCGTGAATGCGCCGCAACTTGCCAAGATGGCTGAAAATGCCGGAATCAAAATGCTGGCCATTCACGGCAGAACACGCTGTCAGATGTATAAAGGCGCGGCAGACTGGGCAAAAATTGCTGAGGTTGTGACCACAGTTGATATTCCGGTTGTCGCTAATGGTGATATTACCTCTCTCGACACAGTGCAAAAGGCGATCGACCAAAGCGGTGCTGCTGGTGTGATGATCGGACGCGGGGCGCAGGGGCGTCCGTGGTTTTTGGCGCAGGCGGGTGATTTTTTGACAGGGCGGGCAATTCGCCCAACGCCGTCAATTGATATGCGCCATCATCTGATGCGGGCGCATCTTGAGGATATGCTTAGCCACTATGGTACCGCGGCAATACGGTTGGCACGAAAACATATCGCCTGGTATGCGCATGGTCTTCCCGGTGCTGCGGAATTGCGTGAAATTGCCAATAACAATAGCGATTCCGCAATGGTGTTTGCTGCGGTTGATCAATTTTTTGAAGCGCTTGGTGCAAGCGGTGTGGCGGCGTAATGCGGTTGCCGTCAAAATCACTGCCTCCAGACAGACCAGATGCGATGGATCAAACTGGATATTTAAAAAATGACCGTGATGCCGACCAACATTCGGGCATTAGTATGGCGCAGATTCTGGCTAGCTTGCCCAATCCGATTTTTGTTTTGGATGCGAATAATTGCTTTATCTATCTTAATCAAGCTGCCGAAATGTTTTTTCAATCAAGCCAGATGATCCTGTCTGGTATACCGTTAGATGGCTTGATTCCGGCTGATAGCAGCCTGTTTTCGATGTTGCAACGTGCCCGCGATCAGCATGTTTCGGTTGGTGATCAGGGGCTGGAACTGACAGGGCCAAAGCTGGGGCTAAAGCTTGTCAATGTGCAAATCACTCCCTTTGGAGACAGGCCGCGTCTGCTGGTGTCTATCCAAGAACGCGCACTTGCTGAACGGCTTCGCGGCCAGTCACTATTTCGTGGTGCGGCAAGGTCTATTTCGGCAATGGCAGCTTTGCTGGCACATGAGGTCAAAAACCCGCTTGCCGGCATCAAAGGCGCTGCCCAGTTACTGGAGTCAGGCCTCGATGATGAAGACCGTTTTCTGACCCGCATGATTGTCGAGGAAAGCGACCGTGTTGCCGCGCTTCTTGATCGTATGGAGGGTTTTGCTGGTGGTGCGCGTCTTGTTCTTAGTCCAGTGAACATTCACGAGGTTTTAGATCATTGTCTTGGGCTGGCGGGGGCATCTTATGGCGCGCATCTGGTGATACGTCGGCAATATGATCCATCTTTGCCATTGGTGAATGGGCATCGTGATCTGTTGATTCAATCCTTTGTCAATATCATAAAGAACGCATCAGAAGCTACTGATAATGAAGCAGAACTAATTATAAAGACATCTTACTCACGCGGTCGCCGCCTGTCATTGGCGGCTAGCGATGGCGGATCGCATGTGCCGGTTCAGGTTGATGTTATTGATAATGGGCGCGGCATTCCCGAAGATATTCGCAATCATATTTTTGACCCGTTTGTATCAGGGCGTAATGGCGGCAGCGGGCTTGGCTTGACGATGGTTGCCAGCATTGTTGCTGATCATGGCGGTATGATTGAGGTGGATTCAACGGCTGGTCGAACAGCCTTTCGAATGAATTTTCCGGTGGCGGAGCCACATAAATCAGCATCTTCGCCGTCAAAACTGGCAAAAGGATCAACCGAATGAAGGTAAAGCCACCGCTTATTCTTGTTGCCGAAGATGATAAGTCGGTCAGACTTGTTGTGCAGCAGGCGCTTGTCCGTCAGGGCTACGCTGTGCAATCAAGCGGTACTGCTGCTGGTTTGTGGAAATTGATTGATTCCGACAAAGGTGATGTTTTGATTACCGATGTTGCCTTGCCTGATGGGGATGCGCTTGATTTGCTGCCACGCATACAAGAACGCCGCCCCGGTTTGCCGGTCATTGTTATGAGCGCGCGTTCAACATTGTTAACCGCCGTAAAAGCTCAGCAGGTTGGCGTTTTTGAGTACCTGCCAAAACCCTTTGAGTTGCGCAGTTTGATCGAGGTAACGCAGCGTGCTGTTGAAACCATCGGCACGCCAAGCCCGTCAAACGCCAAAACATCCTCAATCGAAGAGGGCGGCCCATTAATTGGTCGGTCGCGCCCGATGCAGGATATTTTTAAAGCGATGGCGCGGGTTGTTGGCACTGATTTAACCGTCCTTGTCACGGGTGAAAGCGGTACTGGCAAGGAATTGGTTGCGCGTGCGCTGCATGATCTTGGAAGCCGCCGCGCAGGCCCTTTTGTTGCGATCAATCTCGCTGCCATCCCTCATGAGCTTGTTGAGGCTGAACTATTTGGCACGGGTAATGATGACAACGCTGGCAAGTCAAATCAGCATTGCGGTCGGTTTGAGCGGGCTGAGGGCGGTACCTTATTCCTTGATGAGGTGGGTGACATGCCGCCTGAAGCTCAAACGCGGCTGTTGAGGGTGTTGCAATATGGAGAATATTTTCCGATGGGGACGCGGCAACCCGTCAAAACGAATATCCGGATCATAGCTGCGACTAACCAGAATTTGCATCACTTAATGCATCAAGGGCTGTTTCGTGAAGATTTGTTCTATCGGTTAAATGTTGTACCGGTATGCTTGCCGCCGTTGCGCGATCGAGTCGAAGATATAGGTCTTTTGGTCAATCACTTTCAGCTTCAGGCGGCCCATGATGGATTACCCTCAAAAAATTTCATGCCCGAAGCTTTGCATGCTTTGAAATCATGGCATTGGCCGGGTAATGTCCGTGAATTAGAAAATTTGGTAAAGCGAATGCTTGTTCTTCATCCTGAAAACAGTATTGATGCCACTGCAGTGGAACGCGAATTTCCCAATAGCCAAATAGAAGCATTTGTCGAGGAAGAAAGCCTGTCAGAGTCGGTTAGTGCGCACATTAGACGATATTTTGAGGCGTTAAAGGGTGGCATGCCAGCCCCCGGTCTTTATAGCCGCGTATTACGCGAGGTAGAATATCCCCTAATTATGGCTACATTGGAAGTTACTCGTGGCAATCAGGTTAGAGCAGCAGATATTTTAGGGGTGAACAGAAATACATTGCGAAAAAAAATCAAAGATTTGAACATAAAGGCGGGCCGCTAGTATGTTGAAACCTAATAAAAAAATTGTAAAAAAACCCCAGAAAAAAGTCTGGTTTAGTGAAGATCGTCTGGCTTATATTTCGATTTTGTTCACCCTTGGGATGGGTGCTTTAACCGCGTATGCGCTAACTCGTGTCGAATATTTGTCCCAAGATACTGATTTCTTGGTTGCTATTGTTATCGTTGACTCAGTGGCACTAGTGATCCTTGGAACGTTGGTTGGACGCCAGATTTGGCGTGTTTGGTCAGAACGACGGCAGCGTCTGGCAGGGCACCAGCTTCACTTGCGGATGGCAGTTTTATTCGGCGGTGTCACAACTTTTCCTGCCGTCATTGTAACACTGTTTGCTTTATTCGTGGTTGATTATTCGCTGCGGGGTTGGTTTGCTGAGCGCATTTCAACCGCGGTTAATGAATCAGTTCGTGTTGCCGAGTCATATTTTGATGAACATGCGCAGTCAATTTCTGGTGAAGTATTGACGATGGCAAATGATATTAACCGAGAGGCTTATCGACTTGCGGGTAAGGGTAATCTTATGGGGCGCTATCTAAGCGATCAGGCGGCGATTCGTAATTTGTCGGATGCGATTATTTTTGATGGTACTGGACAAATCCTCGCGGAGTCTCGATTTGCCTTTGCTGTTACTTTTGCCAATCTTGAAACCAGCTGGGTTGAAAAAGCGCGAAATGGTGAAGTGGTAATTTTACGGGCCGATGAAACAAATAAACTACGAGCGGTTGTAAAATTGAATAGCTACGTGGACGCCTATTTATTGGTGGGTCGGTTCATTGATGCGAAAGTTTTAGAGGCGATGGATCAGACGCGCCTTGCAGCGTCAGACTATCAACAGCTTGGGTTCCAACAGCTTGATTTACAGATTAGTTTTGCCGTCTTATTTGGTATTATTCTGCTATTGATATTGATCGCGTCCTTGTGGATTGGTCTAAATCTGGCAACGGCGATTGTGGGACCATTGGGATCGGTCATTCAGGTGGCTGAGCAAGTGCGTGGTGGTAATTTATCACAGCGTGTACCCAGTGATTTGCAGCTTGAAGAAATTTCACGTCTTGGTTCAGCATTTAACCGCATGCTCGATGAATTGGCGCGCAGCCGTGAACAGCTGGTGCAGGCCAACACGCAAATTGATCAACGACGGGAATTTACTGAGGCTGTTCTTGGAGGTGTATCATCGGGCGTCGTTGGTCTTGACCGTGAGGGTAAGGTTACATTGCCGAATGCAACGGCACGTGAATTACTTGGCAAAAGAGATACCGATTTAATTGGCAAAAAATTGGTGGACGTTGTCCCCGAATTCAGAAGTCTAATTACGATTGCCAATCAGAAAAAACGGCGCTTTGTGGAAGAGCAAATCGTTTTACAACAAAAGAATAAAAGTTTGATTCTGCGGGCAAGAATTGTCGATGAGATTATAGAAGGTCGTGTAATTGGCTATGTTGTTACCTTTGACGACATTACTGGTTTGCTTAGTGCGCAGCGTAAGGCTGCCTGGTCAGACATTGCGAGGCGAATTGCGCATGAAATCAAGAACCCTCTGACCCCTATTCAGTTGGCATCTGACAGGTTGTTGAAAAAATATCGTCCCGCTGACCACAAAGCCGCTGACAAATTTGAGGACTATGTGAGAATTATCACTCGTCAGGTAGATGACATTGGCCGTATGGTTGATGAGTTTTCAGCTTTTGCGAGAATGCCACAGCCAAAAATGGAGCGAAATTCTTTGCTTGCGCTCGTTAATGGCCAGATCTCTCTGTTCTCCAGCAAGGGGTTGGCGTTGAAGGTCGAAGTTGATGATGCTACCAATGATTACGAGACTATTTGTGATGCAGGACTGGTTCGGCAAGCGCTCACAAACCTACTGCAAAACAGCAAAGATAGTTTTGGAGAACACAGTGTCGCAAGCCCCAGCATTAAAATAACGGTGGCCAGTGAAGATGATATGATTGCAATAACCTTTATCGATAATGGTCCGGGATTTCCAGAAATGGATTTGGGAAAATTGCTTGAGCCCTATGTCACAACCCGAGAAAAAGGAACAGGCCTCGGTCTTGCCATTGTTAGCAAGATTATGGAAGACCACGCTGGCAGCATGCGCCTTGGGATTGCAGATGGCGGTGGTGCGCTTGTCTGTTTAAAATTTCCAATCCACGCCATGATGCATAATGAGAGGGGGCATTCAAATGGTTGATGACATCCTGATAGTTGATGACGAACGGGATATTCGCTCGCTTCTGAGTATAACGCTAGAGGATGAAGGCTATTCAACCTTACAGGCCGCAAATGCTAACGAAGCACGAGCTGTCCTTTCGACACAACGACCCAAATTGGCAATTCTTGATATTTGGATGCGCGACTCTGATATGGACGGCATCGAAATGCTTGAGTGGGTAAAGTCAATCTACCCAGATTTACCTGTTTTGATGATTTCTGGGCATGGCACCATCGAAACTGCGGTTCAGGCCATTCAACTTGGGGCTTATGATTTCATCGAAAAACCATTTAAGGAAGCACGACTTCTAATGATGGTGGAACGGGCATTAGAGAATGCTAAGCTTGCGCAGGAAAATGTGGAGTTACGAGCACGGATTGATGATGATTCGAACCCTGAATTAATTGGCAATTCTTTAACTATGCGGACAATTCGTCAATCCATTGAAAAAATTGCGCCAGCCCTAAGCCGTGTTTTGATAAATGGACCAAGCGGCAGCGGCAAAGAACTTGCGGCACGAGCAATTCACAGCCAGTCGGACCGTAGCAGTGAGCGATTTGTTGTTGCCAATTGCGCCCGCTTGGCAAGCGAACGCGTTGACTCGGAATTATTTGGTGCGGAAAATCTGCAAAGTCATCGCAGAGTTGTTGGGCTGTTTGAACAAGCGCATCGCGGTACCATTTATTTTGATGAAATATGCGATTTGCCTATGGAAACCCAAGGAAAAATTGTGCGGGCAGTTAATGAACAGAGATTCAGGCGTGTTGGCGGAAATACGGAAGTGGTTGTTGACGTGAGGGTAATCTCAGCATCGAGCCGCGATCTGCCAAACGAAATCAATGAGGGCCGACTGCGCGAAGATTTATATTACCGACTAGGCGTGGTGCCACTATCAATGCCGTCACTTGCTGACCGGCGTGAAGACATTCCTGTTTTGGCAAAATATTTCACCAACCGCATAGCCAAACGGATTGGGGTGCAACCCATTAAACTTAGTGACGAAATTTTTGCTGCGATGGAGGGCTATGATTGGCCGGGGAATGTGCGCCAAATTCATAATGTTATTGAGACCTTGTTAATCATGGCGCCAAACGACCGCAAGCAACCGGTTGGACTTGATTTGCTGCCAGCTGAAATTCAGAATATATCGCGTCTTACTGCCAACTCTGATATGGAACAGATGATGTCGTTCCCTTTGCGCGGTGCGCGCGAGGCGTTTGAACGCGAATATCTGGAAACACAATTGCATAGATTTGGTGGAAATATCTCGCGGATGGCGTCTTTTGTCGGGATGGAACGTTCTGCTTTGCATCGCAAAATGAAGGCGCTTGATATCGGTACTGATATTCAAGGAGAGGTAAAAAAGTCATGAAAATTGTAATCTGCGGTGGTGGACTTGTCGGAAGTGCGATCGCAAGTCATCTCTGCGAGGAACAAAATGACGTTACGGTTATTGATGACTCAGCTGAGAAGATTCAGCGGATTACAGATCAATATGACGTACATGGTGTGGTTGGTGTCGCGTCTCACCCTGATCGATTGGCGGAGGCCGGTGTCCGCGATGCTGAGCTGTTGATTGCAGTAACCGAGTCAGACGAGGTGAATATGGTCGCCTGCCAGGTAAGCCACACGATTTTCAATACGCCAGTAAAAATTGCCCGCATACGCAATAATGCATACCTTGACCCCGCATTCTCGGCGCTCTACGGCGCTGAAAATCTACCAATTGACCATATTATCTCGCCAGAGGCTGAGGTTTCTTCAGCAATCAGCAATCAATTACGTGTTCCGGGTGCGTTTGATGTACAACATCTTTGTGATGGCAAAATGTATCTTGTTGGGGTTTTATGTACTGAAAATAATCCTGTTCTGGGAACTTCACTGCGTCATCTAACGAGTTTGTTTCCTGATCTCAGTTTGACTATTTTGGCCATTATTCGTGATGGTAAAGTGATATTGCCAAGATCAGGCATTGAGGCTATGGAGACTGGAGACCGGGTCTATTTTGTATGTGATAGCTCGCATCTGGATCGGGCAATGGCTAGCTTCGGCCATGATGAGGGAGAGGCACGCTCAGTCGTCATCGCCGGCGGCGGCAGCATCGGATTGATGCTTTCGCGTGAGATTGAATTGAATTTTCAGAATACCAACTCCCAGATTATCGAACTTGATGCTGGCCGTGCAAAAGTGCTTGCGGAAGAATTACAAGGAACTAGCATTATCAATGGCGACACATTGGATGGTGCAATCCTAAGAGAGGCTGGCGTGCACAAAACTGAGACGTTTGTTGCCGTTACCGAAGACGATGAGGTCAATATCCTATCCGCCCTATTGGCCAAACGGACAGGCGCACAGCATGCTGTTGCGCTGGTTAATATTCCCGGGTTTATATCACTTGTTGGCACTTTGGGTGTTGATGCTGTCATTAATCCGTCTCAGATTACCGTATCGTCCATTCTAGAACATGTGCGTCGCGGCCGTATCCGTGACGTTCACCCGATTGTTGAGGATTTAGGCGAAGTGCTTGAGGCAGAAGCGCTATCCTCCTCATTACTTGTTGGGAAGCCTTTGCGAACTGCAAAAATACCAAAAGGATTGGCGATTGGCGGCGTATATCGGGGTGGTAGTGTCATCGCCGTGCGTGGTGATACGATTATTGAAGCTGGCGATACAGTTATTATTTTCGTTGCGCGGGGCAAAGTTGCGCAGGTCGAAAAGCTACTCTCTGTCCGTTTGGATCTTTTTTGATTAAGACGGTTAGCCGGTGTGACTTGTTACTGATTTGTAAATATTGAATCGCTCCGGCGCTTTAAGAGCAGGGTGGCATTGTTTAATTTGGTTTTTAACGCTAAAGTGTTGGCATTAAGTGGGGAGAGTATGATGGCCGGAGAAAAGAGCCGAAATTTGCAAGAAGTGTTCCTGAATAATGTCCGTAAGTCACATGTCGCCGTCACTGTGTTTCTTGTAAACGGGGTCAAGCTTCAAGGAATTATCACATGGTTTGATAATTTTTCAATTCTCTTGAAGCGTGATCAGCATGTTCAGTTAGTTTACAAACACGCAATTTCTACAATTATGCCTGTAAGCCCAATTCAACTTCAGGACTTTGACGACAAGGATACGGGCTCCGAAGGTGAATGACGGCATTCCGAGAGAGGTGTCGGAGCGACCGCCAATCGTTCCAACGTTAAAGGGGGTGGTAGCCGATCTGTTACGTGAGGGTGCAGACAGGTTTATTTTACCAAGATTTCAGAACCTTTCGTCGCAAGATATAGCTACTAAATCAAGCAAAACAGATTTTGTGACTATTGCTGACCGAGAGACTGAGGCATGGCTAATCCCTCGGCTATTCGAAGCACAACCGGGTTTTGTTATTGGCGAGGAAGCCGCCGCCACGTCGCCTAATATCCGCAATCAAATTCCAACTGGATATAGCTGGACCGTAGATCCGTTGGACGGTACAAAAAATTTTGTAAGAGGGAAGCCAGCTTTTTGCAGCATGGTTGCTCTCTTGTGGAATGGCCAACCAATTGAATGCTGGATTTGGCAGCCGTTAGTCAAAGTTTTGTTTTACGCATCTGATCATTTGGGGGCATTCCGTATCGATGAATTTGGAGAAAGTCGCTTGAGAATTGAAAAGCGCCCATTTGAAGTTGATCTTATGAGCGGTTCGGGCAACAGCCTAGGGCTAACGGGCCCTAAGAGAGATCTATTGCGGGCGCGTTTAAATGGTTTGGTTAGCCGTAGCTTTACTGGTAGCGCAGGCATTCAGGCCTGCTTAATCGCAAATGGTGAGGAGGATTATCTGATACACGGTATTTCAACCCCGTGGGACCATGCCCCAGTTGATCTGCTGTGCCGTATGGCTGGCGGCTATGTGCGGATGCTGGACAACCAAGTCCGTTTTCACGCGTCAATGGCAGCACCTTTTATGGCTGCATCTAGCTATCGAGGCTGGAAGGCGTTGAAAAAAGCGATCTGGCAGGATTAGTCAGACCTGGTTGGTGGGTCAGAAAGCTTGGCGGCCTGCCAATGCTCTTCCATTTCTTCAAGACTTGAATTAATCAATTTTTTTCCTTTTGATTCAATTTTATCTTCGATGAAGTTAAATCTATATTCAAATTTTCGATTACAGGCCTGAAGCGCAGTTTCTGGATCAACACCGGCCTTTCTTGCAAGGTTGACGGCAACGAATAACAAGTCGCCAACTTCGTCCTTAATTCGGTCTTGGTCCCTAGTTGCACATTCTAATTCGTCTGTAAGTTCAGCCGCTTCCTCTTGCAACTTATTGAGGACGTGCGCAACGTTTGGCCAGTCAAAGCCAACTCTCGCAGCGCGTTTCTGCAATTTTAGCGCCCGCAACATTGGTGGCAAACCCCTTGCAATTCCATCAAGTGTCCTTTTTTTGCCTTTTTCGGCACGCTCTTTTTCCTTGATAAGTTCCCAAAGCTCATTTTGAGAGCCGACTGATGGACGGTTATCAGTGGCAAAAACATGCGGATGACGGGCCACCATTTTATCGGAGATGCTTTTGGCCACATCAGCCAATGTAAAACTGCCTTCTTCTTCGGCAATGCGTGCATGAAACACGATTTGGAGTAATAAGTCACCCAGCTCTTCACGAATGGCATTTCGATCACCGTGCTGAATGGCGTCCGCCACTTCATAGGCTTCTTCGATTGTATAGGGGGCGATGCTGGCAAAATTTTGCGTAGCATCCCACGGGCAGCCGGTCTCTGGGTCACGTAGCTGGGTCATGATCTGATGCAGTCGATCTAATTCTTTTAAATGATTTGTCATAGGTGCCATAGTAACAAAGTGATAGAGGCCGAAACAAGACAAACTACTGCATGGCATTCAAAAAACCGGTCTTTAAGGCTTTTTTTGCGTTCTATTCGTAAGTTAAACGTAAAAGGCTTTTGCCTGACACCCATTGTTGGATTGTAAACGGTTGCTAATTCGGTGTATGTATCGCAATAAATTGTTTTGTGTGAACATTATTTGCAGAACGCGTGGAGTTAACGAATTGGAGCAGGATTTTTATTATGGCCATCATTGAAGAGAAATCAGTAGTTTTGAAGCGCGGACTGTTACTTCGGCTACGCGGATGGTTTTTCACTGGTCTGTTGGTAACGGCGCCGGTTCTGCTGACCGTCTATATCACATGGGCCGCAATTAAACTGATTGATGGTCAGGTTAATAGATTAATCCCTGAATTTGCGACATGGAGTCTTGGCGATGTGCCAGGAGCTGGTCTTGTTGTTGGCGCAGCAATGATTACTCTCATTGGTGCAATTGCAGCTGGTTTTTTGGGACGTTGGATAATTAGGTTGGGGGAGGCTATTTTAAACCGCATGCCGGTGGTGCGAAGTATCTACGGTGCAACAAAGCAGATTCTAGAAACTGTTATTTCTACCCAGTCTGATGCGTTTCGCGAAGTTGTTCTTGTTGAATACCCGCGGAAAGGTCTCTGGGTTATTGGGTTTGTAACAGGGGCAACAAAAGCGGAGGTAGCGCGGCTAATACCTGGATCAAACGTTAATGTTTTTATTCCAACTACGCCAAACCCAACATCTGGATTTCTGTTATTTTGCCCGGTTAAGGATATTATATATCTAGATATGAGTGTTGAGGAGGCTGTGAAACTTGTTGTCTCTGGTGGCATTGTCTCCCCGCCGGATCGTGGCCTGAAGAAAAAGGCTACGGCAGAAAATTTAGAAAAAGAAACGCCGAAAAAGGGAATGCGCAAAGCCAGCACAAAAAAAGTTACGAGCAAAAAAGTTGCCACGTGAGGTTTAGCCAACAAATTGATGACATCTAAAAGGTATGCAGGAATTAGACTATAAAAAATCGCTTCAAAACCAAAATTCGGGGCGCATTATCCTGAGGCTAAAAATTTCACAGCGCTATCGCGTTCAAACAAACTTAGAAGCATATTGATATTCTGTACCTCGTGACTGTCTAGAAAACGGCCAGCCTCAGCACAGGCAAGCCCAAGCAAGTCACTGTGCGCGGCAAGATCAGCAATCACAAATTCTGGCATGCCTGATTGCCGTTGTCCCAAAAATTCACCTGGCCCCCGAAGCTCTAAATCTTTTTCGGCAATCACAAATCCATCATTAGTATCACGCATGACAGCGAGACGTTTAGATGCAGTATCGCTCAATGGACCCTGATAGATTAGCAAACAACTGCTTTGCTGACGGCTTCGGCCGACGCGTCCGCGCAATTGGTGCAATTGGGCAAGGCCAAATCGTTCAGCATGTTCAATAATAATGATGCTGGCTTCAGGAACGTCTACCCCTACCTCGATGACAGTTGTCGCCACAAGTAATTGGGCATCTCCATCACGAAAGCTTTGCATTGCTATATCGCGATCGGCAGCCTTCATTTTGCCATGCGCAAGGGTTATCCTAATATCTGGAAGGGCGTGTTCCAACATGGCATAGCGGTTTTCCGCAGCCGCGATATCTAGCTTGTCTGACTCCTCAACCAGCGGACAAATCCAATAGGCACGTTTGCCCATTCTAAGGGCGCGGGCAAGCCCTTCTATCACATCATGCAAACGGTCATTTGGCATCACCCGTGTATCAATGGGGAGACGCCCAACCGGTTTTTCATCAAGACGAGAATTGTCAAGATCGCCGTAGGCGGTCATTGCTAGGCTGCGCGGAATTGGGGTTGCTGTCATCACCATGACATCAACATGCGCACCTTTCTCACCAAGTAGTATGCGCTGGCGAACGCCAAACCTATGCTGCTCGTCAACAACAGCAAGCCCAAGGTTTTTCAATTCCACCGTGTCAGACAGAAGCGCGTGCGTGCCAACAACTAATGATAATTTACCGCTGGCGAGTCGGTCCAGTGTGACCTGCCGACTTATGGTGGGTTTGCGCCCCTCAGTAGGTTTGCTGACAATGTTACCACGTCCCTTTCCAAGCAACAGCGCCACTTCAATATTTAGCGGTGCCAACAGTGCTTGAATGCTTGCGTGATGCTGACGGGCCAATACCTCGGTTGGAGCAAGCAAGGCGGCCTGTGCGCCGGCCTCCAGTGTGGTTAGCATTGCCCAGAGTGCAACTAGTGTTTTACCTGACCCAACATCGCCCTGCAGCATGCGTAACATACGCTTAGGCAAAGCCTGATCCACCCTGATTTCCTCAATTGCGCGACTTTGTGCACCGGTCATTGTGAAAGGCAGGCTGGCTTTCAGCCTATCAGTAGTTGTGCCGTCTCCCTTGTAGGACCGCCCCGGCTTGATCTCGGCTGCGCTGTGTCGCACCATCCGCAACGCTAGTTGATTGGCTAACAATTCATCAAAAGCAAGACGTGCCCGTGCCGGGCTGGAAGGCAATAAATCTGCTGCAGTTTTTGGCATATGAACTGCAAGCATAGCGGTGGCAAAATTTGGCCAGTTATGCTCCTTTATAATCTCAGGGGAAATCCATTCCGGTAATTCAGGAATACGAGTCAAGGCATCGTTAATCGTACGGCGCATAATTTTTGGTGTTAAACCGGCGGTAAGCGAATAAACTGGTTCAAAGGTTGGCATTTTGTCAGATTGTGACGGTGGTAAGATGTGGTCAGGATGGGCCATCTGGACTCGGCCTTTAAAAAGCTCAACACGTCCGCTAACCAAGCGCCTTTCCCCGATGGGTAGTTGCTTTGCCACATACTCGTCATGCGCGTGGAAGAAGACTAGCTCCAACGCCCCAGATTTATTTTCGCAAAATACCCGGTAGGGTCGTCGAACGCCGCGGGGTGGGCGGTCGTGTTTGACAATCAAAACATCAAATGTGGCGATGCTGCCATCACTTATATTGCTGAGCAGAGGGCGCTTACTGCGGTCGATGAAGCCAATGGGCAAATGCCTTAAAACATCGATAACATAAAGACCGATACGTTTTTCTAGCACTGATGCTAATTTTGCGCCAACGCCCGAAAGAGTTGTTGTTGCGGCAAAAAGGGGAAAAATTTCAACTGGGCGCTTTGGATGCAAACTTCAATTCTCCTTCATCATGTTGCATCAGTGGTGATGTACGTGTGA
Organism: SAR116 cluster bacterium AG-325-I21; assembly: GCA_003282865.1. Lineage (GTDB taxonomy): Bacteria > Pseudomonadota > Alphaproteobacteria > Puniceispirillales > Puniceispirillaceae > UBA3439. The sequence continues at coordinate 18,486 of QBYK01000026.1, forward strand.
TCATAATGGGCGTTTGAAACGAAATACAGCCTACAAAAAAGCATGGTAGGGTTCAAAGGTTTGGCCGTTGCTCTGCTTGTATATAGGCATTATCACCCATATCTGATACTCCATGCCAGTTATTTGTTACTAATCTTGATCAGTTTTCATTTGTGAAAAAAGGAATTTTGATGTCGCACCAATCCCCAAAGACAACGCCAGAAATAGCAAACCGTATACGCCGTCTGATTTATCAGGCTAGCTATACCGGCATGAAGGAAACTGATCTGCTACTTGGGCATTTTGCGAAGACACATTTACCGGATCTGGGCGACTCAGATTTAACTGATTTTGAAAATCTACTTCAGGCGGGTGATCAACAGATTTATGCGTGGGTTATGGGGAATGATCCACTGCCAGACACCTACAACACTTCTGTATTTCATTTAATAAAACAATTTAAAGATAAACAATAATTTGATGAAATTTATCAATGAAATAGATTTACGTAAGAGCATATGGGGAGCGCCCGATGGGGTTGGGGCCTTGGCGCTTGCCCAATTTGTATCGCGCGACCAGCCTTATATCTTTATTGCGCGTGATGATGCTCGCATGGCGGCAATGGGTGTTGCGTTGCGTCAGCTTGCACCTGAGCTCAATCTGCTAGAATTTCCAGCTTGGGACTGTCTGCCGTATGACCGTTTGTCGCCCCAAGGTGGGCTGGTTGGCAGGCGTATTGAAACATTAGCACGCTTGTCAGCTGACAGTTTGAGCGCACCTGGAATTCTTTTGACGACTATAAATGCTTTTTTGCAGCGGGTGCCGCCCAAAACCTATTTTGCAAATACTAGTCTTGTTATTACACCGGGGTTGGCCAAAGCACCTTTGGAAGCCAGTGACATCAATAATTCAAAAGCAAAGCGCCGCTGCCCAACGGCTTATGAACCAAAACCTCAAGGGCCAAAAGCGTTGGCTGATTATCTTGCAGGTCAGGCCTACTTGCGGACTGATACGGTCCGTGAAACTGGCGAATTTACGGTACGTGGCGGTATTTTGGATGTGTTTCCTCCAGGACAAGTGGCGCCAGTAAGAATTGATTTCTTTGGTGATGACATTGAAAACATACGCTGCTTTGATCCTGCTACCCAGCGCAGTACGGGCAACGTTGACCAAGTGATTTTGCGACCCGTTGCCGAATTTATGATGAATGAAGAGACAATTACGCAATTCCGTACAAGGTATCTGTCATTATTTGGGGCATCAGCAACCAAGGATGCGCTTTATGAGTCGGTCTCGGCTGGACGCAGCCATCCGGGTATTGAACATTGGTTGCCATTATTCCATCCTAAGATGGCGATCTTAACTGAATACTGCGCCGGGTGGCCTATCATTCTTGACCATGAGGGTGATGCTGCTATCGCCGCACGCTGTTCGCAAATCAACGATTTTTATGAGGCACGCCTTGCACACGGCACTGATGATGGGGTAAGCCCATACCGGCCTTTAATGGCCCCGACATTATATTTATCTCAAGATGAAATTGACCACACGCTCTGCGTGGGGTCGATTTGCCGTCTTTTTTCTTTTGCCCCAATGTTGGGTGATGATACTGCCGCCCCCGCGGAAACTAAGGACAAATCCCGGCAAGATGCTGGTGGAAGGGCTGCTATCCGACTTGTAAAAACTGACGCTAGCAGCGCTGTCCCTGAATTAGCGAACTTCTTTGTTAGAGAAGGTCGGGCAAATCGGCGACCGATACTCGTGGCATGCAGCTCGCCCGGTGCTGCGAGTCGTCTGGGCGATCTGTTGGAGCCGCATCTTGGAGTAGGGGCGTTGAAAACAGCAAACGACCTTGATGATTTGCACGCTGGTGGTCTTTATGTGATGCAATGGCCTCTCGAAACTGGATTTCAGACCGATCATTTAGTAGTTGTGTCGGAATCGGATATTTTTGGCCAGCAGTTATCGCGGCCGCAATCCAAACGGGCTAGAGGTGATGATTTTCTTCGCGAGGTTAGCGCACTTGAAGCTGGTGATTTGGTTGTGCATGCCGAACATGGCATTGGCCGCTACGAGGGGCTGATCATCATTAATAGCGCTGGGGGCGCCCATGACTGCCTGCATATAGTTTATTCTGGCGGTGACAAACTATACTTGCCGGTTGAAAATATTGAATTGTTGTCTCGCTACGGCAGCAACGGCGGCGAATCCCAACTTGACCGCCTTGGCGGTGTGGCGTGGCAGGCGCGCGTCGCCCGCGTTAAAGGACGTGTGCGCATCATGGCCGAGCAATTAATAAAGGTTGCAGCTGCGCGGCATCAGGCCCGAGCAGAGTCCCTTATTGCCGAAGATGGCAGTTTTGGCGAATTTTGTGCGCGGTTTGCGTTTACCGAAACCGACGATCAGTTGAATGCAATCAATGATGTCGTTACAGACCTTGCATCGGGCAAGGCAAGTGACCGTCTCATTTGTGGTGATGTTGGGTTCGGCAAGACTGAAGTTGCGCTGCGGGCGGCTTTTATCGCGGCAATGGCGGGTTACCAGGTTGCGTTAGTCGCCCCGACAACACTATTAGCCCGCCAACATGGCAAGGTTTTTATTGAAAGATTTGCAGGTTTTCCCATAAAAATCAAAGTGTTGTCGCGCATGACACCACCGGTTGAAGCAAAGAAAATCCGCGAGGATATCGCTATTGGTGAAGTACAAATTGCTATTGGCACGCACGCACTTTTGGCAAAATCAATAAGTTTTAACCATCTTGGCTTGCTGATTGTCGATGAGGAACAGCATTTTGGCGTAGTCCAAAAGGAACGACTAAAAAAGCTTCGCGGCGACATTCACGTTCTTACCCTATCGGCAACCCCCATTCCACGAACCTTGCAGATGGCATTATCGGGGGTTCGTGAGATGTCGCTCATTGCTACTGCTCCTGTCGACCGGCTGGCCGTGCGCACCTTTGTTGGGCCATGGGATGGCGTGGTTTTGCGCGAGGCGCTGCAGCGGGAAATGTTCCGCGGAGGGCAGGTGTTTGTTGTTTGCCCACGTATTGATGATATGCAGCGTGTCTATGACCGTCTGGTCAAGCTGACACCTGAAGCAAGGATTCTTTCTGCGCATGGCCGCATGGCCCCAAATGAACTGGATGATGTTATGACGCGGTTTGCCGGTGGCGAGGCCGATATTTTGTTATCAACAAATATCGTTGAGTCGGGTATTGATATTCCATCGGCGAACACGATGATCATTCATCGGGCTGATATGTTTGGCCTTTCACAGTTGTATCAGCTCCGTGGACGTGTTGGTCGAGGTCGCCAGCGTGCATACGCATATCTAACATGTGATCCGCAACGATTGCTTAGCCCTCAGGCGCGTCGGCGCTTGGAGGTAATGCAGACCCTAGATAGGCTTGGTGCGGGATTTACCCTTGCCTCTTATGACATGGATATTCGCGGGGCCGGAAACCTCTTGGGGGACGAACAATCAGGCCATGTGCGAGAGGTTGGAGTTGAGCTTTATCAGGAGATGCTGCGCCAAGCGGTTGATGATGCCAAAGCTGGACGAGGGTCTGATGCTAGCGATAATGCAACGCCTGCATGGACGCCGCAAATCAATCTTGGTCTAGAGATTCGCTTACCGGAATCCTACGTCCCTGACTTGACAGTTCGGCTATCGCTTTATCGCCGCATTGCTGATCTGGTCGATCAAAAAGCAACAGATATATTGATTGCTGAGCTTGTTGACCGGTTTGGGCCAATGCCTGACTCGGTTTATAACCTGTTATCGGTTATTGAGTTGAAACAGCTTTGCCGTCTTGTCAATGTTGAAAAAATTGATGCAGGACCAAAGGGACTGTCACTATCATTCCGCGACCACTATTTTAGATGTCCAGACCAATTGATCGGATGGATCGCAGATCAGGCTGGACGTGTTCAATTACGAGCTGATCACCGGCTTATTGTTTTAACATCATTGCCAAAGCCAGAACTTCAGCTTGGTGCGTGTAAAACAGTTCTGCAAAATCTTTCAGCGCTGTTGTAATCACTGCCCTTTTGGTGAAGGATTTACTGTTTGGCTTGCGCTGCCATCAATTACCGGAATGATATGCTCGGGCATATGCGCACCGGCAATTGCATATTGACCTGCAAAGATCACAAAGGGAACACCATCGACCCGCAATTGGCGGGACATTTTCATGTCATTGGAGATTTGCCAATTCAACGCGGGGTCGACAAGCTTTTCCCGCGGAATATTGACGCCCTGTTCACGGGCAATTTCATTCAGTTCCACCTCATCTCCAAGGTCACGGCCATCGATGAAATAGGCCCTAAAAAACGCATCACTTAAATCACTGCCCAAAGCTGCGGCGGCTAGTAAATAACGATGTGTCTTGCGGCTATCTGGTGTACGTTTGATCCGGTCAAAATTAAAATTAATGCCACTTTGACGGCCCGCGCTTGCAATCCTGCTATAAACAGTGCTTGCCGTATTGCCAAATTTGCCCATTAGATAGGCTTGACGGCTCATGCCGCCTTCTGGCATTGATGGATTCAACAAGAAACAGCGCCAGATAAAGCGCGGGGTAATTTGCGGTCTTTCTAGAAAGGCCGCTTCAAGCCGCTTTTTGCCAATATAGCACCAAGGACAAATAATATCCGCATAGATTTCAACATCAAGGTATTGGGTCATCAGTACAGTCCTTATTCGTCACCATTTCCATCGAAACCCATTGCAGCCTAATTAGCAAGGTTTGTAAAAAACTGGGCCGAAGATGCGGAGGTAAATTTTGTTAGCCGCCGTATTTATGTTACCTGTAATGCTGTTAGGGGACACTTGTCATATTTAAGCAGAATTTAATAGGCCAAAGCAGATGCAGGAAAATACCGATTATGAACAATCATCGGGGATGACACGAGACAATATAGAAGCTGTTCGGGACAAGCTTTTACGGCTTTGCACCCTGTACCTAGCGATTAATAGCGCCGATAAGGTGCCCGAAATGGGAGTGTCTCCCTTTATTCGGCGTGACGATGGTTTATATATCTATACAAGCCATTTATCGCCTCATGTCCGCAACCTTATTGGCCAGGGTGAAGCCACTTGCATGCTATGCGCGGACGAAGGTGACAGCCAAAATATCTGGGCGCGGAACCGCCTGAAATTTAACGTTGAGGTGGTTGAAATTACGCGGGATGATGTGAATTTTGACAATCTGTGTAATGAGTTTACCTCAGTGCACGGTCCAACAATGGGTTTAATCCGCAACTTCACTGATTTCCATATGATCCGGTTAGAGCCAGGAAAAGGCGTTTTGGTTTTGGGGTTTGCCAAGGCCTTCATTGTATCAGGCCCAAATTTCGATATTACCGCACATATAAGTAGAGCTTGATCCCATTCCAATGATATCAAACGCACCAATATTGTGGAGTTTCCGGCGTTGCCCCTATGCGATACGGGCTCGCCTAGCTATCGCTGTCAGCGGCCAAAGCGTCGAGTTGCGCGAAATCCTACTTCGGGACAAGCCACCTGAATTTCTAGCAACATCTGCTAAGGGCACGGTACCAGTGCTTGATTTGCTAGATGGCACGGTGATTGAGGAAAGCCAGGATATTATGAATTGGGCGCTTAGTACTAACGATCCAGATGGCTGGCTGGATATCTCGCAGAAGCAGCCTGATATGGTTAAAACATTTTTGGATAAGATTGACGGGCCGTTCAAATATGATCTGGATCGATATAAATATGCTAGCCGATATGAAGCCTCTTTGGCTTGGCAGCGCCGGGACAACGGGGCGCAATTTCTGGCTGAGCTGGACTGTTTATTGGGTCCAACCGGCGCTTTATCCGGCTCTAATTTGGGTTTTTTGGATTTTGCCATCCTACCCTTTGTTCGCCAGTTCCGCATTGCTGATTCTAAGTGGTTTGATGCGCAACCATGGCCGTATCTTCACCACTGGTTGCACGAATTTCTTGGGTCTGCAGCGTTTTTGCGGGTGATGCTTAAATACTCACCATGGCAGGTTGGAGCAAGGCCAATCCGGTTTCCTGCATGATCGCTACTGTGGTAGTTTGCTGTCACAAAACCTCAACATCACGGCGGCATTGAAAGCTATATAAATCCCCAGCCAGTTATGACTGATTCGCGAAATCTAAAGTTAAAAAAGCACACGGCTTTACCAGCACGCCGCACGATTAGCATTCAAAATTCATCAAAGACGCTCTTTACTTGGTGGCGTCTCGGTTTTTTTATGATCTAGTGTAAATCTGTCCAGCCAGCAAATGCATATTCAAACTTGGCATATATTTTGCTCCCCTGCTATTCCAGCTTGTGAATTGAAAAGGAGCACGCTATGGAAGAAGAATTGAGTTCCGATATAATTGTTGACGTAATCGAAGCCACGATAAATGTCCTTATTGGCACAGGGTTAACGCGTGATGACGCATTACAGGTCATGCTTAGTCAGATTGCTGCGCAAGTGTCGCCAGATGTGATGAAAATTGCGGCCCAACTCAATGAGAAGTATTACCAAGATTTTGAAAAAGCTATGTGGTGTGTCGATGAAGTCAAGACAGATGAGCCTGTCAAGTCAGCCGAATTTGCTTTTGGTCCTCTGTAGGTTCATCAACGGATAAACCGATGCCTGTGTGGGCGTTTTTTGTTGGATCGTTTTTCTGACCTGATCCTGTCAGGCTGCTAACTCAGGATTCGCACTTCCCCCAACTCGGGTTCAATTTCGATGGTCTGACCAGATTTAATGAGGCTGGTAATATCGCCATCTTCAAATCGGTCACACATTGCAAGATTAGCTAATGCGGCGCCTTGCACGAGAATTGTATTTGCTTCGTTAAATAGTATTCCTTTTGGTGTGATCCCCCGAGTTGCCATTTCGTAAAGCATCCAAGCCGACGCTACTCCACCTTTTGCGGTATTCAACACCAATATTTTTTGATCATATGACTTTCCCGCTAATTTGTGTTGCGGGCGGGAAAACACACCCTCAATCCTATCAAGATCATATCGCGTAGAAAAATTATCATCCGCTACAAGTGCTTCGCCCTTAACTTTTGGGCCAACCCCCTTATGGCATTTTAAAATTTTGATCAATTGATTTTCCCTTCAATCGCAGCTGCAACACAATCCTTCATGCTAGCCAAAGCGGGTTTGTACCC
>QBYK01000027.1 GCA_003282865.1 SAR116 cluster bacterium AG-325-I21
CCATGGGATCAGAAAAAGGCATGCCAAGTTCTATAAAATCAACGTCAGCATCAACCAGTCCGTCAAGCAAGGCTTCTGTGGTGACGGCGTCAGGATCACCAGCTGTGATAAAGACGCCCAAGCAGCCACGATTTTCGTCTTTGGCCTTTGCAAATGCGGTATCTATGCGACCTGCCATAATTATCTCTTTTCCATTCTGAATAGAGTTTTGCTTACATCTGGCCAAGTTTTTCAAGAACCGGAAGCACAGCGCCCAAATCCTTATCGCCGCGCCCACACATGTTCAAAACAACAATGTCACTAACATTCATATCGCCAATCACGGTACTAAGATAAGCCAGCGCGTGTGATGGTTCGAGTGCCGGAATAATGCCCTCAAGACGCGCACAAAGCTGAAAGGCGACAAGCGCTTCTTCATCGGTGGCACTAACATAATTGACGCGGCCAATATCATGAAGCCATGAATGCTCAGGCCCGATCCCCGGATAATCAAGGCCAGCTGAGATCGAATGGGCGTCGGTGATTTGGCCATCATCATTTTGCAAAAGATAGGTTCGGTTGCCATGAAGTATGCCCGGCGTTCCGCCGGTGAGCGACGCTGCATGAAGACCACTACCGAGCCCTTTGCCTGCGGCTTCGACGCCATAGATGGCGACATCAGTATCATCAAGGAACGGATAGAAAAGCCCAATCGCATTTGACCCACCACCAATACAAGCAACAAGCGCATTTGGAAGGTGGCCTTCAGCATCGAGAATCTGTTCACGCGCCTCGATGCCGATAATTGATTGGAAATCACGCACCATTTGCGGATACGGGTGTGGGCCTGCAGCGGTGCCAATAATGTAAAAATGCGTTTCGGCATTGGTCACCCAATAGCGAAGCGCCTCATTCATCGCGTCTTTAAGCGTGCCGGTCCCTGAGGTGACAGGGTGGATTTTGGCGCCAAGAAGACGCATCCGTTCGACATTTGGCTTTTGTCTTTCGACATCTTCGGCACCCATAAAGACTTCGCATTCCATATTGAAAAGAGCGCAGGCTGTCGCTGTTGCAACGCCATGCTGGCCCGCGCCAGTTTCGGCAATGATTTTGGTTTTGCCCATGCGTTTGGCAAGAAGCGCCTGACCCAAAACATTGTTAATCTTATGCGCGCCAGTATGGTTCAGCTCGTCACGTTTTAGATATAGCTTGGCGCCACCAAAATGCGCGGTCATGCGTTCGGCAAAATAGAGTGGGCTTGGGCGTCCAATATAATGTTTTTGATAATATCCCATTTCGCTCAGAAAAGACTTATCAACGCGGGCTTCGTTATAAGCTTTCTCAACATCTAAAATCAGTGGCATCAGTGTTTCAGCAACAAATCGCCCACCATGTATGCCAAAGCGGCCAGCCTCATCGGGCTGATCTCGGAATGTATTTAGATTGTTATTGCTCATTAAACGCTCTCTATATTTAATGTTGGAATCGTCAGCGCGACACTTACGAAATGTTTTAAACCAATTGGGTCGCCCGAATAAAGTCATGAATTTGCCTCAAGTCCTTTTTTCCGGCATTTAATTCAACACCCGATGACACGTCAACGGTCGTGGCACCGCTAATTCTAATTGCATCAACAACATTATATTGATCCAATCCGCCAGCGAGCATCCATGGCAAACGGCCTTTATAGTTTTGTAAAAGAGTCCAGTCGAAGCTGTGACCAGTGCCGCCGGGTTGCGCGCCGGACGCCACTTTCGCGTCAAAAAGCAACCAATCAGCCACCCCATTCCAATTGGCGCATTGGTTGAGATCGTCGCGGGTTTTAATGGCAATGGACTTTATAATTGGCAAACGAAAACGTGCTTTGATCGCGGCAACATGGTCTGGCGTTTCATTGCCATGAAACTGTAATAGATCAGGATGTCCTGCTTCAATCAATTGCAAAAGGTCATCGCCCGAAATATCAACGCTTAGAAGAACTCGGTGCGGTGCATTGGAACTAATAGCAGATCTGCATGCTGCCAATTTGGCGAGCGCTTTTAGATCAACATGGCGAGGTGACCCGGGGTAATGCACCATACCAACAAAAGTCGCGCCCGCTTCACGGCAGGCAACATAATCAGCTGTCGTTGAAATGCCGCAAATTTTGGTCTTGATGATCATAACTGTGTTTCTCTAAATTGGGAGAGCGAGGGGCCATCATGACTTATAAAGCAAGGCCTCAATGCTCAACGCAATGTATGGTCAGTTCGTAATGGTTCAGATAAAAAATTTTTGACTTCTTGATCCTTTGTTTTTGGGACCGGCTCGTAATCGGCAGTGACAACCTCATTGGCCTGCTTATCGCTATGCTTGTTTGCAACACTTCGTTGCTGGGCCACCTCTGCGTCTAATCTATTGAATTTTTCTTGCAAATTCCAAAGCCTTGCGCGAATCACCATCGCATGGGTCCACATTAAGCATATACTGAGTAAGCCACTAATAATGAAACTAGATATTACAACCAGCCAGATAGGCGCAGTAAGCATACCGTCAAACGGCCATAGATAGAGGGTGATTAAAGCTTCATTGGACGCGACAAACGCGATCGCAACCGCGACCAAGAGTATAGTGATGATCAGCCAAATGAAGCGGCCTAATCTTCGCATAATTTAATCCGTCTAGCGGTTTAACCGCACACGCATCCCTTTTCCCATTTTGAAAAAAGGTATTTTCTTTTCAGAAACTTGCACACTTGTCCCCGTTCTTGGATTCCGGCCAAGGCGGGCTTTACGTTCGCGTACGGAAAAGGCGCCAAACCCTCGAAGCTCAACGCGGCTGCCGCGTTCAAGAGCGGCGCCGACTTCATCAAGAATTGTCGCCACCAACCGTTCAATGTCGCGGTGATAAAGCGCCGGATTTTTAGCCGCTAACTTGGCGATAAGCTCTGACCTTGTCACAGACTCGCTCCCTTAAATATTTTCTTCCTGTTTGATGACAATAGGATGCCCGTTTGAATATGCGCGGTCAACTTAGAATCTTTCCATTCCGCAATATGGCTTTGTATAACTTTATGAATATGGTGCAATTGGAATGAAAAAAGCCAGCCGATAATATTACCGGTTGGCTTTCGTTGGGGTGAAAGGGTTTTTAGAAAACATGTCTGGTGCGACTAGTCATCGTCTGTTTCTTTCTTCGCAAGTGCCGCGCCGAGAATATCACCAAGGCTTGCACCACTGTCTGATGATCCGAATTCCGCCATGGCCCGCTTTTCCTCTGCAGACTCACGTGCTTTAATCGACAAAGACAATTTACGGGTTTTCTTATCAACGCTGGTTACAATCGCATCAACTTTTTCACCCACCGCAAATCGGTCAGCACGCTGTTCAGCGCGATCACGACTTAGATCGGTGCGGCGGATAAAGCCTGTCATGCTGTCTCCAATTGTTACATCTATGCCATTTTCAGATACGGCGCTGACATTACAGGTTACAACCTCTCCCTTGCGGTAGGCATCAACTTGACCCGCATATGGATCATCACTCAATTGCTTGATACCAAGCGAGATACGCTCTTTATCCACGTCAATATCAAGTACTTTTGCTTTGACCATATCCCCTTTTGCAAATCCTTCAAGCGCATCTTCACCAGCAGTTTCCCAACTGATGTCAGATAAGTGGACAAGGCCGTCAATATCTTCGTTCAACCCAACAAACAGACCAAACTCTGTGATGTTCCTAATTTCACCATCGATCTCGGTGCCAACGGCGTAGGTAGCGCTCAGATCTTCCCAGGGGTTAGTTGTACATTGTTTCAGACCAAGTGAGATACGCCGCTTTGACAGGTCAACATCAAGCACCATAACCTCTACTTGTTGGCTGGTCGACACAATCTTGCCGGGATGAACATTTTTCTTTGTCCAGCTCATTTCAGACACATGGACAAGACCTTCAACACCGGCCTCCAGCTCAACAAATGCACCATAGTCAGTAATGTTGGTTACTCGGCCTTCCATCTTTGCACCCATTGGGAATTTGCCCTCCGCATCTCCCCATGGGTCAGAAAGTAGCTGTTTCATGCCGAGCGAGATACGTTGGGTTTCCGCATTGAAGCGAATGACCTGAACTTCAACAGTTTCGCCGATTTGAAGAGCTTCTGATGGGTGGCTGATACGTTGCCAGGCAATATCTGTCACATGTAACAGGCCGTCCACGCCCCCAAGGTCAACAAAAGCTCCATAATCGGTAATGTTTTTGACCACCCCTTGCAAAACTTGGCCCTCTTGCAGATTTGCAACCAATTCTGATCTTGCCTCGGCGCGCGACTCTTCAAGCACAGCGCGGCGTGATACGACAATATTGCCACGGCGGCGGTCAATCTTCAAAATTTGGAATGGCTGCGGAGTCCCCATCAATGGGCCAAGGTCGCGCACTGGGCGGATATCCACTTGGCTGCCCGGTAAAAATGCTGTTGCACCTGCTAGGTCGACGGTAAAACCACCTTTAACTTTGCCAAAAATAACACCGGTAACACGCTCTTGTTTTTCAAATGACGCTTCAAGAACGCCCCATGCCTCTTCACGGCGGGCTTTGTCGCGGCTGAGCACAGCCTGCCCATTACGGTCTTCCATGCGCTCAACATAAACTTCAAGCTCATCACCGACAGATACATTTGGCTGCTGTCCTGGGAGGGCCAGTTCTTTCAAGGGAACTCGCCCTTCAGATTTCAAGCCGACGTCAATGATAACGGCCTCGCCTTCTAGGCCAATAACATACCCTCGGACAACACTGCCCTCAATATTCGTACCGTCACCAAAGCTTTCAGCGAGGAGGTCGGCAAAGTTCTCAGTGGCAGCTTCTGCTGCTTGATTCGTTTTGGATGTCAAAAAAATCTCCGTTTTGTCGCGATTTCGGACAAGGCCCTATGCAAAGAGTGGGACTTGTTCAACATATTCATTGCCTCAGCCGACTTGAGGGCCGCTTTGAACGAACGATGACCAAACCGAGACTCTGTCATAGGTAGAGTGCGTTTGATCCCAAGCGGGTTTTTATCGAAGCGACTAGTCTGGTTCGCCGGCAGTCTGTTTATCAAAATGTGAACCGGAACTGTTCGCAGTGTTCCGTTTCGGCCAAATTATTCAGTCCGCTTAGTCGGATCTTCATTATGATCCGGCGTCTACGGGTCAGATGTAGGCCAAGGCCATTTGCAGCACTGCCGATGCATCCAAATTTGATGTATCTATCGTGATGGCGTCGTCTGCCGCCCGCAGTGGGGCCACCGACCTCGACTTATCTCTGTGATCTCGCATTCGCAGATCCGCAAGAACTTCGCAGAACATAGCTGATTGACCGGCTTGACGCAACTCTTTGGTGCGTCGATCCGCCCGAATGTTTATATCAGCGTCAATGAAGAATTTCAGGTCAGCATTGGGAAGAACAACAGTGCCAATGTCCCGGCCATCGAGCACTGCCCCCTGGCCCGATGGTGGCGCCTCTGCGAGCTCCCGTTGAAAGATAAGCAATTTCGCACGGACTGACGGCATTACTGCTATCTTTGACGCGAGATTTGCGACAGCACTAGAACGGATTTTGGCGCTACGTGTTAATGCAATATTAAGAGATGATGCATATTTAACCATCTGATTTTCAGTTATATTATTTTCATCCATGCCACTATTAATTAAGCTGAGCGCTACTGCTCGATAGAGTGCTCCCGTGTCCAGGTAATCATAGCCTAGATGCTGGGCAAGCTCCTTAGCGAGAGTGCCTTTGCCACTCGCTGCTGATCCGTCAATCGCAATGATCATATCGGGCTTCCATTGGCAAGAGACGCTCCAAGCTGGTTCATCGCAGTGGCGAATCCGGGAAAACTTGTCTCTATTGTCGCGCAGCCCGCGACGGTGATTGGCGCCTTTGCACTCATGCCCAACGTTAAAAATGACATTGCGATTCGGTGATCATGTTCTGCTGATATTGTGACACCGCCGTTAACGGAACTCCTTGTTACGCGCATTGAGTTTTCATCATAGTCGACTTTGACACCGCAGCGTATCAGCCCTTCTGCCATAACCTTAATACGGTCGGTTTCCTTGACACGTAATTCGGCTATGCCAAGCATTTCTGTTGTGCCGTTGGCACTGGCAGCGGCCACTGACAAAATCGGATATTCGTCGATCATCGAAGCGGCACGATCAGGAGGTACGGTGACTCCATGCAATTGGCTATACCTTACCCTTAAATCCGCGACTGCCTCGCCACCCTCAGTACGGCGATTGCTTTTTGTGATATCTCCGCCCATTTCGATTAGTGTTGTGATCAGGCCGGTGCGAAGTGGGTTCATGCCAATACCACACAAAATAATATCACTCCCCGGCGTAATCAGCGCTGCTACAATTGCGAATGCTGCCGATGATGGATCGCTTGGCACCATGACATCTACCGCCTGCAAGTTTGCGCCCTCAGCAAGTTGTACACGATACGATTTATCCTCAGCCACCTCTTGAGAAATTGACGCACCAAAATGGCGCAGCATAGACTCGCTGTGGTCGCGTGATGCGCTTGGCTCACTTACAATCGTTGTACCGCGTGCATTCAGGCCAGCTAACAAAATTGCCGATTTGATTTGCGCTGACGCGATTTTTGAACAGTGTTGAGCGGCTATGAGGCTTCTGTTGCCTCGAATGGTAACAGGAAGTAGTCCACCTTCACGGCTGGTGACTTTGGCACCCATTTTAACGAGAGGGTCGGTAATGCGCGCCATTGGCCGAGCGCTTAACGAGGCATCACCGCAAAAGGTGGCAGTGATTTTTTGACCTGCAACAACGCCCATTAAAAGGCGCGCGCCCGTTCCAGAATTCCCGAGATCAAGCGGAGCAACTGGCGATATCATGCCACTGGATCCAACGCCAACAATATGCCAAAGACCATCATTGCCACGGCTTATCTTTACGCCAAGGGCAACAAGTGCGTCCTTGGTTGCCATCACATCAGTTCCCTCTAGCAAGCCGCGCACCCTTGTTATGCCGATTGCAAGGCTGCCCAGGATAAGTGAGCGATGCGAAATAGATTTATCGCCTGGAATGGATATTGCGCCCAATAAGGGAGAAGCTCTGTTTGAAACAAGTTGATCAATGGGAGAAAGTGACATGAGAAGGCCTTTAGGCGGTTGAATGGATGCAGCTTTTTGGGGTCAAGAGTTGTCTAAATGTTTTGTAACATTTTTCCAGGAAGTGAGGCAAACTACCCGATTATCAATGCATATTACAAATAGTCATGAGCTGTTAAAAAAATAAAAATGAAAAACCAACAAAAATAGTTTTGATTACTTGCAAAAATTGTTGAACATCGCCTAAAGATAAGCTTTGAATATGTAACGAAGGACGACTGGGGGTAAAAAAGGATGCCAAAGGCTGAACTTGGCAAAAAGCGAGTTTGTTTGTCGTGTAATATGCGCTTCTATGATTTTAATCGTAGTCCTGTTCTTTGCCCCGGCTGCGGCGCGGAATTTGATCCCCAGCGTCATCCAAAAAGCCAGAAAAGTCCCAGAGCACCTCAATCCGAGACAAAGTTGACCCAGTCGATTGTTGAGGTTGATAAGGCCACTGGAGTCGATGGCGGTGATGATATGGATTTTGATGAGGATGATGTTCATGTCCATGTTGATGACAAGGGCGGGCCAGGAATTATTCAGGACGATATCGGCGATGATGATGAACTATTGCCTAATCTGAATACGCAAGATGATTAAAGCCAAGTTTTATTTTGAAGGCGATTTTTGGCGCATGATAACAGATTTGGAAATAAGCGGCAGTCTGATGAAAATTAACTTGCATGTGCAATGATGCTTGAGCTAAATATCCGCTTGTGCATGATTTGGTTTAACACTCTCTGATCTTTGATCTTTCGGTTGAGTGAGATCGCAGAAAAGTGGTAGACCCTAAGTCTAGGGGCTATAGCTCAGCTGGGAGAGCGCTACAATGGCATTGTAGAGGTCAGCGGTTCGAACCCGCTTAGCTCCACCATATCTCTTTTGAAAACAACCCAGCAAGAATGTCCGCACAAGAGGGATAAATAAGTCGCGCCCCGTTAATGGCCGCCGGCCAGCAAAGACGGCATTCGCAACTCAGTAAGGTCAGGCGGCGACCCTTCCAAAGTTCTTTAGGCACCGCAAAACTGCTTCCGGTAATTTGACGGGGCAGAGCTTGTCACACGTACCAAACTGCTGCAGCGATCGTGTCACGTTTGCGATGCATTTCAAATGACTGGTACAATCATTTGGTGGTCCAACCACGAGACATATTATATCGACTGGCTGTCCATCTATCGAGACGAAATCTACCGGCGTTTCCAAAACTGTTAAAAATGCGGTTGTGCGTGTTAGGTCATCGTGAATAGCGTGAGGAATGGCAACGCCGTTTACAATGCCCGTGCTGCCAAGCCGCTCTCTGCGCAATACCATGTCCAGCAGACAGCGCTGGCTAACACCTGTGAGCGTTGACACGCGCTCCGCAAGATCCTCAATAACCTGCTTCTTGCTTCTTGCTTCTTGCTGCGGCTGGGGACAACAATCACCACCGGATTGGTGCCGAGACAATCGACAATCGACATTCAAACAACCCGTCTAAGATGTAAACCTGAGTGGGAGCGCATCGGAAAAAGCGTGAACACATCAACGCCAAGCCGGCGAAGCTATCGGCGGTAAGAGATGTGTTGTCAAGCAGCTAATCACAAGTTATATGCTGAACCGCTCGCCAAGATAGACCTGTCTTACCCCGCTGTGTTGAACCACCTCATCTGGTGTGCCTTCCATCAAAATAGTGCCATCGTGGATGATGTAGGCACGATCAACAATATCCAACGTCTCGCGAACATTGTGGTCGGTGATTAAAACGCCAAATCCATGCGTTTTCAGATGTCTAATTAGGTCACGAATTTCCCCGAGTGCTATTGGATCGATACCAGCTAGTGGTTCATCAAGCAGCAGGAATATCGGTTGGGCCGCTAACGCCCGTGCAATTTCAAGGCGCCGGCGCTCGCCTCCAGAGAGGCTAACGGACGGCGTGTTGCGCAAATGGGTAATGCCAAACTCTGCCATTAAATCATCAAGCGTTGCAGCACGCTCATCATGATCTTCCAGTGTTTCTAAAACCGCACGGAGGTTTTGTTCCACGGTCAAGCCACGAAAAATGCTAGATTCTTGCGGCAAGTAACCCATGCCAAGTCGCGCACGTTGAAAAATTGGCATGTGGGTTACGTCACGCCCATCAATAAATATTTGCCCTTCATCAGTTGGAAGTAGGCCAGCAAGCATGTAAAAGGTGGTAGTTTTTCCAGCACCATTTGGACCAAGCAGGCCAACTGCCTCGCCGCGCTGCAATTCAAGAGATACATTTCGCACAACGCGACGTTTGTTGTAACTTTTACCAACACCAGTGGCTTTTAGCCCCTGAGACCCAGACACTAAGACCGGTTTCATCAGGCCAAATTCTAACTGCGTTTTATCATACACCATAATGCTCTTTTTATCCAAGGTTCGGCGTTAGCACCTTATTCCGTCTCTTTATCGACTAAATAGTCATTCTTTGTCAATTAGTTGGAGGTGGTGGCTAGTCATGAAATCTCAGAGCGAATTTTGGCGCTGTCGTCTGTTGGGATTAGGGCGTTAATGTGCCGCTGACACGTTTGCCTCCTGGGCTTGATATTATCCGACTGATTTCTCTATCAAAATCAATTTTAGCTTTGTCACCACGCATGATGTTTTCGTTGTCGATGATTTCGACATTTCCATCAAGGTTTGCAAGGGCGGTGCTCGCCACATAAGTCAGCTTATCAGCGGTAGCTTCGGTGCCGTTAGTGGTTATTACTTTTGTGTTCTCGTAGGCATCAATAGTTTTTAGTGTGCCATCAGCCGCAATGTAGGCAATCAATTTGTCGCCAAATACGGTGCGTCCATCATTGTTTTTGTAGCTTGCTTTTCCAATCGCCGTGACCTTGCGATTGGCAACCTCGGCCGCATTATAAACTATTGACTCTGTCGCTGTCATTCGGCCGCGCGGGCCCTCAACACTAGCATTTTTTCCAGTAAGAACATAAAAACTAGCATTTAAATCATAATCCAGCTTATTCCCCTTTGCGATGTTTTCTCCCTCAAGGTAAGTAACCTCACCAGTGGCAATCACGCGGTAAATGTTGCGCGTCTCGCCGCCGGTGTTATAGCGCGCGATTATATGCCCAGCCTTGATACTGGTCTCGCTCTGCTGGACAAAAGCTTCACCCTTCGCAATGTAGGTGCCTTCATTTTGGTTCCATTCAAGAAATTCTGCCGCTTCAATAGTAATGGGCGATGTGTCAGTCGTGTGGGCCTTATTGACTGTCTGAGCAAAAGCCAAGCTTGGGGAAAGGCTGGTCATGGTTGAAATAGACGCGATCGCCCCAAACGCATGCATACCTGCTATTAGAATTTTTACACTCAACTGAAATTGGGGTAGGTGGTTTGTCATAGTTTTAGTGACTTCCTGATTAATGGTCCAAAGCTGGTTACTCAACACGGGAAACAGTGATTTTATCAATGGAGTTTGTCTTGCGTAGTGCTCTTTTTGTTTTCGATAATCATTTTTGTTGTTCCGCCAAAGACGATACGCAAACCATTATCGTATGCTCTCATGCTATCCGCATTGATACGTCTGTCAATGTCTTGAACAAGAACTGGAAGATCACTGTGCATTTCACCAGCTTTAAGATTGGCTTCCAACGCTTCGGTATCCAGCCGCAGGTGACGGTCAGGTTGAGTCACTACAACGGCTCCAGACATTGTTACAACATCGGTCTGTTTGTTAAAAACACCAAAATTCGATTGTAAATTCACAATTGAACCGTTGCGCAAGGTGACAATCGCTGTTGGTTGGTCCATATCAACTCGGCCTGAACCATCGGGGGATTCATTGGCCAATGCAGCCGTGATTTCATATGGCTTTCCGCCAGGTGTGAGGCCACGATAGCGCGCACCAGTTAATTGAACTTCACCTGTTTCGGAGCCCTCCACCTCTTTAATTTCGAGGGATACATCCTTGCCATTGGCGAGAAATCCCAACCAGCTGGTCACAGCAACTGCTAATGCTATGCCAATACCCAGAAGGAGCAATGATAATGGCAGCCGACGCTGGGATGGAGCGGCTCCGATCTTTCTGCGTGGTGTGAAGCGGCTTCGTTTTGATGCTGGAGTATCGGTCATCTTTATATCATTTCTAAAACAATCTTCGACATGAGATGCCTATAAAGTCTCTATATGGTCATTTAGTTATCCAACTGAGAGAATCAGTGTTGAAAAATATCCATGCCAGCAAAACCGGTAAGATCAAGCCTTGCCTGTGTTGGCAGAAAGGTAAAGCACTGAGCTGCAATGTCAGCTCGGCCTTCACGCAAGAGCATTCCATCAAGCTTTTCCCGAATTCGATGTAGATAAATGACATCTCCCGCAGCGTATTCGGCCTGTTCCGTTGATAGTGTGTTTGCACCCCAATCAGATGATTGTTGCTGTTTTGAGATGTCGATTTGTAACAATTCGCGGCACAAGTCTCTGAGCCCGTGTTTGTCCGTGTACGTCCGCGCAAGTTTTGAGGCAATTTTTGTACAGTAAAACGGGCCTTTCACAGGGATAATACTATGCGACAGGCTCGAGATATCAAACCTAGCAAAATGAAATAACTTTGTTAATTTTTCATTCTCAAGCAATGCCCTCAAGTTGAGGCATGGCTTCATCGGACTATCAATTTTGACAAGGTGTGCCTCACCATCACCGCTGGATAATTGAACAAGACACAGTCGGTCACGGAATGGATTGAGCCCCATCGTTTCGGTGTCGATGGCAACCACATCTCCTAAATCAAGGTTGGAAGGAAGATCGTCCTGATGAAAGTGTATGGTCATGAGTTGCCTTGATGGTTTTTGCAAAATTAAAACCGCACGATGCGAAGAACAAATTAGCCATTATCGTCGTAACGCCAAAGCGCACGGTTTTGGTGCCCAGGAGAAGACTCGAACTTCCACGACCTATTGGTCACTGGCACCTGAAGCCAGCGCGTCTACCAATTCCGCCACCTGGGCGTGTCATGAGCGATGCTCAAAACGGACGCCTGGAACATATGGTGAGGATAGCTACAAACGCTGTCGTGTCAAACCTTTTCCGCGCCACTTTGTCAATAGAAATATGTTGGATGTATAGTAGCTATTCAGCCACAAGCCTTTATATTTTTTTTGCAAATTCATGTGTAAGAGAAGGCAAAGTTCTCTGTTGGCATTGTAAAGAGGTAGGGCATGACCTACGTTGACACAATAGAAAAGGCCGTGCCCAATTTGTCCGGGTTGCTTGACTGTAGAAAAGGCGCCATCGTTACCACACAAAAAGACAGTTTGTGCTTAAGTGAGATAGAGGAAGATTGATGATCAACAGAGTGACAGTGATCGGTGGGTCTGGATTTGTTGGAAGGGCAACAGTGGAAAGGCTGGCGCGTGCTGGAAAGCAGGTGATTGTTTTATGCCGTAACAGTGAACGTGCGAAATTTTTAAAACCAATGGGCAACGTTGGTCAAATTACCGTTGTGGCTGGGAACGTCGTTGATGAAGCAGTATTGGCTAAGGTGATTGCACCCGCTGACGCGATAGTGAATCTGATAGGTATTTTGGCTGAGGTTGGCGGGCAGCGATTTGACCAGTTGCAGGGAGAATTGCCTGGGCGCATTGGCGCAGTGGCGGCGTCGCATGATGTGCAATCAATTACTCATATATCGGCGATTGGAGCCAGCGATGATTCGTCAAGCCATTATGCTAAAAGCAAGGCGGCTGGGGAGGCGGGGTTGCTGAAGGCCTTTGCATCCGCTGTGATTTTGCGGCCATCAATTGTGTTTGGGCCGCGCGATGATTTTTTCAACCGATTTGCATCTCTGGCAATGACCGCGCCAGCATTGCCTCTGCCGGGGGGTGGAAAGATGCGTATGCAGCCAGTTTACGTGGAAGACGTGGCAAGCGCGATCATGGTAAGCCTTGGTCTCGGTGTTGGCAAATTGGCCAAATCACCAAAGGGCAAACTATATGAGCTAGGGGGACCGGATATCTTGAGCTTCCGTCAGTTAATGGAGATGACCCTGATGCATATTCAGCGCCGCCGCTTGCTTGTACCGGTGCCATTTTTTGCGCTGTCATGTGGTGCATCGATCGCGGGTCTCTTGCCAAACCCGCCCATAACGGTGGATCAGGTGCGGCTTTTAAAATATGATAATATTGTCGGTGAAGGAGTGCGGACACTTAGCGATCTTGGTGTAACGCCAACCTGTGTTGATGCAGTGTTGCCAACCTATTTGGATCGCTATCGTCCAGGAGGGCGTTTTGCAGCTAATTGATGAACGGGTCCAGCCAACCTTTCGACAACCCTAGCAAAAGAAAGGTGCCAAGGGCCATTCGATAATAAACAAAAATGCTAAAGTTAGCCTTTGCCAACCACCGCATCATCCAAGAAATGGCAAGCCACGCAAGCCCAGCCGATAAAACGATTATGATGGCGGCATCGCTTACAAGTGCGACGTCACCGTTTCTGGCCAGATCTATGGATTTTAGCAGGCCTGCGCCAGCGATGGTGGGCAGGGACAATAGAAGGGAAAAACGAGCCGCAGTGATCCGGTCATAGCCCAGCAAGCGGGCTGCGCTTATCGTCACGCCGGAACGCGATGCTCCTGGAATGAGCGCAAAAATTTGTGCAGCGCCGATTAAAAGTGCAGGAAGCCATTGTATGGCATCAAGACCATGCTTCTTGATGGACACATGATCGCTACACCATAAAATGATGGCAAATCCAATATTAGTGATGGCAAGTGTTTGCAGCATATCTAGCCAGCGCCAATCCGCGTAATTCACAAAATAGCCGGCAATGACAACTGGGATTGTAGCCAGCATAACTAGTATGCCGAGTCGCGCGTTAACTGGATCGCTGCGGCCAAAGCAAAGAAGTGCAACGATTATCTTAATGATTTCAACTCGCAAATAAAAGGCTACAGCGATTAGGGTGCCAACATGTGCGGCAACATCAATCAAACGGCCCTGATAGTCAAAATTGGTGATGATGGGAATTAACACCAGATGGCCAGATGACGACACAGGCAAGAATTCGGTCAAGCCTTGCACGGTGGCAATTAAAATTAATAAACTCAGTGGCATAGATGATTACCCCAAAGAAACAGGCCTGAAAAAATGATGACGGTCAACGCATTCAGGCGTGCAAACCAACTAGGTTTCTGGACTCACTAGGTGTCCGTATCATAGCCCTAGAAACCAGTCTGTTGCTACCGCAATATCGAGTTAAATTTGGACTACATTAGTTCCACTTCGGACCTATTTTCGAATAAAAAATATGACTCGACTTGAAACTTTGAACATATTTGCAATTTTAAGAAAAAAAGGGTAATTAGTGTTGACTAATTTAAGTTTGGATAAATAGGCTAAATAAAAACACAGCGTCGAAAATTTATTTTTGGTCAAAGGCAACGAAATGCAAGAATAAACGATACAAAGCTGAAACGCTCGTTTGAACCGTGTTTGCGGGTGGCACGAGGTGTAAATCGGGGTCGTTTTGCCAAAAGCTTTGTCAGTGTCGCGCGAAATCTAAACTTACAACAAGTGACTGGAAATACTTTGAGATACTGAAATCCGTCTTCGCCCGTGTTGACCATTGGATTTAGGAGTAATCGATATGTCGTCAAAGATGTTGAAATTTGTTTCAACCGAAAAAGCGATGCCTGATAAGCGTTTGGCTAAAAGCCGCGTCGCCGATTTCGACGAGATTTATCATGAGTTTGATACGAGTGAGGCCGAAACACAGGCATCGCGATGTTCACAATGCGGGGTTCCCTTTTGTCAGGTCAATTGCCCGTTGCATAATAACATCCCCGACTGGCTGATGATGACAGCCGAAGGCCGAATGCAGGAAGCCTATGAGCTGTCTTCACAAACGAATAATTTTCCAGAAATTTGTGGCCGTATTTGCCCGCAAGATCGTTTATGTGAAGGTAGCTGTGTGATTGAAAAGGGGTTTGAATCGGTAACGATTGGTGCGGTTGAGAAACATATCACCGAAATCGCCTTTGCCAAAGGCTGGGTCAAACCAGCGTCGCCGCGCAACGAGCGGGTAGAAACAGTTGGTATTATTGGAGCTGGTCCAGCTGGTTTGTCGGCTGCTGAGATGCTGCGTCATCGGGGCTATCAGGTCCATGTTTATGATCGGTATGACCGAATTGGGGGTCTGCTGATGTATGGCATTCCCGGGTTCAAACTCGAAAAGTCAATTGTTGAGCGGCGTGGCAAGCTACTTCGCGATAGCGGTGTCCATTTTCACCTCAATGTGGATATTGGTGGTGAAACGAGCTTTGAAGACATTTGGGCTAGGCACAATGCTGTGCTCGTTGCAACTGGTGTCTATAAGGCGCGCGATATTGTTACCCCGGGAAGTGGCCTTGATGGCATAGTTCCAGCCCTTGAATATCTAACAGCGTCGAACAAAAAAAGCTTGGGTGACGAGGTAGAGGCGTTTGATAATGGCACGCTGAGTGCTGAGGACAAGGATATTGTGGTGATTGGCGGTGGCGATACGGCAATGGATTGCGTCCGCACCGCAATTCGTCAGAAAGCTAAATCGGTGAGCTGTCTCTATCGGCGGGACCGTGCCAACATGCCTGGGTCGCAGCGTGAAGTGCAGAATGCGGAAGAAGAAGGCGTCGTATTCAAATGGCTGTCGGCCCCACAGGCGTTTTTGGGAGATGCCTCAGTAGGCGCAGTTCAAGCGCAGTGTATTCATCTTGGTCAGCCCGATGCCACGGGCCGTCAGGTGCCCGAAGTGATTGAAGGGTCAACGCATGAACTGCCAGCAGATATGGTTATTAAAGCATTGGGGTTTGATCCTGAGGATTTGCCAACTATGTTCGGCCAAAAAGGGCTCGAGGTGACCCGCTGGGGAACTTTGAAAATTGACTGGCGGACAATGATGACAAATCTGGAGGGAGTGTTTGCCGCTGGAGATATTGTGCGCGGTGCCTCTCTCGTGGTTTGGGGGGTTCGTGATGGCCGTGATGCGGCTGAAGCCATCGATAAATGGATTACGGCGGCTGTAGATGCGCCGCGTGCCGCTGGCGTCGGAATCTAATCTAGCGTAACAGGAGCAAGATGATGACAAAGATTTTTGACGAAGCTGCTTACTTGCAACGTCGCGCGGTGAATGAAGCAAAATTGATCGAAGCCGGTGTGTATGCCCCGCAAATGGAACACGATGCGTGTGGAGTCGGGTTTGTTGCGGCGCGCGACGGTAAGCCAAACAGGGCCGTTGTTGAGTCGGCAATTGAGGCATTGCAGGCAATTTGGCATCGCGGCGCGGTTGATGCTGACGGTATGACCGGTGATGGTGCAGGAATCCACATCGAAATTCCCCGAGACTTTTTCATCGAGCATATTGCCCGCACAGGACATGATGATGATGGGGGCAGATTGGGCGTTGGCATGGTGTTCTTGCCGCGCACCGATCTAGCCGCACAGGAACGTTGTCGCTGTATTGTTGAGCAGGAGATACTGGCGGTTGGGCATAGTATCTACGGCTGGCGTCAGGTACCCGTGGATATTAAAGCTCTTGGTAAAAAGGCTATCGCAACCCGCCCAGAAATCGAACAGATTATGTTTTCGATGCCGGAGGTGATGGACGCCACGGAAGCTGAACGTCAGCTTTACATTGTGCGTCGACGGATCGAAAAGGCGGTAATTCGTGATATGATTAGCGATTTTTACCTTTGTTCACTCTCGAGCCGATCAATCATTTACAAGGGTATGTTTTTGGCCGAACAAGTTACCGCTTTCTTCCCTGATTTGTTGGACCAACGGTTTGTATCCTCCTTTGCTATCTACCACCAGCGTTATTCGACCAATACGATGCCAACTTGGAAGCTGGCACAGCCATTTAGAGTGCTGGCACATAATGGCGAGATCAATACGATTCGCGGCAATCAGAATTGGATGAACTGTCACGAAGACCGAATGGAATCTACTCTATTTGGTGACGACATTGCTGATTTAAAGCCAGTCGTTATCAGCGGTAGTTCGGATTCGGCCGCCCTCGACGCGGTTTTTGAGTTGATGGTACATGGTGGCAGGGATTTGCCAATGGTAAAAACTATGCTTATTCCCGAAGCGGTTGATGTTGGCAGTGAACATCCATGCGCCAACTTATATGCTTATTGTAATTCAGTGATGGAGCCGTGGGACGGGCCGGCAGCAATTGCCGCGTTTGCAGGTGATTGGGTTATTGGTGGTCTTGATCGAAACGGTCTACGCCCAATGCGCTACGTTATAACTCATGATGGGCTTGTCATTGCGGGCTCGGAGACTGGCATGGTTGTGGTGCCGGATCATAAAATTGCTGAGCGTGGTGGTCTTGGACCGGGTGAGATGATCGGCATTAATTTGAATGAGGGCCGTCTTTACAAAGACTCGGAGTTGAAAACTGCACTCTCCAAAAGACGCAATTGGAACAAATGGGTTAGCCGAGCCAAGCAAATGGATGCGCTCCTGGCTAGTTCTGCTGGAAAAGTAAGTTCGACGCTCGACCCTACTCTTGCCCGCCGTCGTCAGATGATGGCTGGTTGGACAATTGAAGATATGGAACTTGTGCTGCAACCAATGGCACAGACAGGCAAAGAATCTATTGGTTCAATGGGCGATGATACGCCACTTGCGGTGTTAACTAATAAGTATCGGGGATTGCATCATTTCTTCCGGCAGAATTTTTCACAGGTGACAAACCCGCCAATCGACTCATTGCGCGAACGTCATGTGATGACATTGCGCACACGACTTGGCAATCTTGGCAATATTCTCGATGAAGGCCCAGATCAATGCGAACACTTCGTTCTGAATTCACCCGTCCTGACTGTGCCTGAATGGAATGCACTGACCGGCTATCTCGATGACAAGGCTATCGAGATTGATTGCAGTTTCGAAAACAATGGAACCGATACTGGCCTTCCCCGCGCACTCGCCCGTATTCAAGCGGAAGCGGAAGAAGCGGTGCGGTCCGGATGCGAACATGTGATGTTGACTGACCGCAACGTATGCGAAAGCCGCATCCCCGTGCCAATGGTGCTCGCAACTGGGGCGGTTCACTCCCACCTCGTGCGCCAACAATTGCGAACATTTGCATCGCTTAATGTGGCTAGTGGTGAATGTCTAGATGTGCACCACTTTGCTGTTCTCATAGGTGTGGGGGCAACGACCGTTAATGCCTATGTTGCTGAGGCGGCTATTAACGAACGTCATGAACGCGGTCTTCTCCCGGGCATGGAACTAAGGTATGCGATTGATAATTATGTAAACGCAGTTGAAGAAGGCCTGTTGAAGATTATGTCAAAGATGGGTATTTCGGTCATAGCATCATATCGAGGCGGTTATAACTTTGAGGCACTTGGCCTGTCACGCTCACTTGTGGCTGAATTCTTCCCACCCATGTCGTCGCGCATTTCCGGGCTTGGTTTGAAGGGTATTGCCACTCGGGTTATCGATATGCACGAAAAAGCCTACGGTCATGATGATTTGCACTTACCAGTTGGCGGCTTCTTCCGCTATCGCAAATCAGGCGAACGCCATGCGTTTGATGGGCAGTTAATCCACGCTATGCAGCATGCTTGCAACACAGGCTCATTCGAAAGCTGGAAAAAATATTCAGCTTTGGTGAATGGACAAGGACCTATAAATCTTCGTGATCTGATGGATTTCAAGCCGGGTGGTGACGCGGTTGACATTGACCAAGTTGAATCGATCACGAACATTCGTAAGCGTCTTGTTTCGCCGGGCATATCGCTGGGCGCGCTAAGTCCAGAAGCCCATGAAAACCTCTCGGTTGCCATGAACCGAATTGGTGCAAAGTCAGACTCCGGCGAGGGTGGAGAAGATCCTGCGCGGTTTATCCTCCGTGAAAACGGGGATAATCCATCCAGTGCAATCAAACAAATAGCGTCGGGTCGGTTTGGGGTTACGGCAGAATATTTAAACAATTGCCAAGAAATTGAGATTAAGGTTGCTCAAGGTGCGAAACCCGGAGAGGGCGGTCAGTTGCCTGGCATCAAGGTTGACGCTCTGATCGCACGCTTGAGGCATTCAACGCCAGGGGTGACATTGATTTCACCACCGCCGCACCATGACATTTATTCGATTGAGGATTTAGCTCAGCTTATTTATGACCTGAAACAGATCAATCCACATGCTAAAGTTTGTGTCAAATTAGTTGCTTCTACCGGCATTGGCACTATTGCCGCAGGAGTAGCCAAGGCTAAAGCTGACTCCATATTAGTTTCTGGCCATGGTGGCGGCACAGCCGCGAGCCCACAATCATCAATAAAGTATGCCGGGTTGCCCTGGGAAATGGGTTTGTCTGAAGTGCATCAAGTTTTGTCGATGAATGATTTGCGAAATAAGGTTGTACTTCGAACCGACGGCGGGCTGAAAACCGGGCGCGATGTGGTGATGGCGGCCATGCTTGGGGCCGATGAGTATGGTATTGGTACATCATCCTTGATTGCGATGGGTTGTATCATGGTTCGACAATGTCACTCTAATACCTGTCCAGTTGGAGTTTGCACCCAGCGTGAAGATTTACGCGCCAAATTTGAGGGTACTCCAGAAAAAGTCATCCAGCTATTCACTCACCTTGCTGAAGAGGTTAGAGAAATTCTTGCCGGGTTGGGTTTTGTTTCCCTTCAACAGGTTATCGGACGAACTGATTTGTTGACTCAGGTTAGCCGCGGGGACGCTGCACTTGATGACTTAGATCTAAACCCCATTTTAGTTCGGGCGGACAGTGAGGACGCATTGGAAAGCAGTCGTGATATGGCCCGAACAGAGGTGCCAGAAACCCTCGATGCGCAAATGGTGGTTGACGCTAAATTGGCACTTGAAAACGGATCCAAAATGCAGCTCTCTTATAATGTCGAGAATACTCAACGTGCTATTGGCACTAGACTATCATCACACATCGTTCGTCGATTTGGTATGACAGGTCTTGGTGAAGACCATATTGCGGTGCGATTACGTGGATCTGCTGGTCAGTCACTTGGCGCGTTTGCCACGCAGGGACTTCGTTTGGAAGTGATTGGTGATGCCAATGATTATGTTGGAAAGGGTTTATCCGGTGGTACAATTACTGTGCGTCCGGCTGCCGCAGTAAACATTGTTGCGAGTACTAATACAATTATTGGTAACACCGTTCTATACGGTGCGACCTCAGGAAAATTGTTTGCCGCGGGAAAAGCAGGGGAAAGGCTTTGCGTTCGCAATTCAGGTGCAACTGCGGTTGTTGAGGGTAGTGGGTCAAATGCATGTGAATATATGACAGGTGGCAATGTTGTAATCCTTGGCGAAGTTGGCCAAAATTTTGGTGCGGGTATGACTGGTGGGATGGCTTTCATTTATGATGAGGCTGGAACCTTTTGTTCTCGGGTGAATTCGGAAAGTCTACATCTCGGTCGCATTGCGCATCCTTATTGGAACGACTTCTTGTGTGACCTTATCGAAGAACACGCCAAGAAAACAGAAAGTGCACTTGCTAGACAGACTCTGAACCATTGGGATAGGGCTGTTCAACATTTCTGGCAAGTGGTGCCTGTTGAAATTGTTCCGGTTCTTGACATGCCACTTAGTCTCGATGGAAATTTATCGGTAACAGCTTAGTACTGGGGCTGATGTTTGTTGTAAAAACCAATTTTGCCCTCTAACACTTTGCTGTAAAGCCTAGTGATGCAGAGGGTCACGTTGCAAACACAAAGAGATAGCGACACCATCAAAGGTCAATTGGTTGAAGCTTTTTGGAAGTGCTTCTGGATAAGGAAAGGGTTTTGTTGCTTGTCCCTTTGGCTTTCAGCTAAGTGTGCGGATAAGGTTTTTGGCCAACAAATAGTTCGTGAGGGGCTGCAGCGCGCTTCAAATGGTTTTTCGCGGCTCATTTTGGCGTTAGGCGAACCTCATTATTATTCAAGATTTGGATTTGTGCCAGCGGGCGGCTATGGGCTTGTATGGTTGGACTCCAAAGAAATGGAGCGAGTGCAGCTCTGCGGGCCTGAAGACGGTTATTTGGCAGGCCTTTAAAAACAGGTCTTGAGGTTAGTGCCATTGCGCCGTCTGACTAATATGATATGAAAATGTTGGGGTTGAATCTATCTGTTCGCTGGCATGGGAGTTTTGGCTAGATGCGCGTTTTACATCATTATCAATTATCATCCTCTTCACGGTTCATCCGACTGTTACTCGCTGAGCGTGGGCTGATGGTCTTGCCAAAGACGGAGACACCGTGGCTGCGGGACGAAGATTTTTTGACCCTTAATCCAGCTGGTGATTTGCCTGTTCTTGTCGGCGAAGATGGTATGGCATTATGTGGGGCGATAGTAATCGCCGAATATATTGAAGAAACTGAGGACTCATCAATGCAGAAATTCTTGTGGGGAGAGGCTGAGGCGCGGGCCGAAATTCGTCGTCTCGTTAATTGGTTTGAATGCAAATTTAACCGCGAGGTTGGAGCGCCACTGTTGTCTGAACGGGTAATCAAGCGCTTCTCAGGTGTGGGCACAACATCATCAGTTGTTATTCGCGCTGCCTTGAGCAACCTACAAATCCACCTTGATTATGTCGACTGGCTTGCAGAACAGGGTAATTGGTTAACAGGTAAACAGATATCACTGGCTGATTTGGCTGCAGCGGCTCATTTATCAGTTTTGGATTTTCTAGGCGACATTGACTGGAGCCGGCATCCAGAGGCCAGGAGCTGGTATGCGAAAATGAAATCACGACCATCTTTTCGTGATCTGCTTGGTGATCAGGTAGTGGGCATTAATCCCCCCGAACATTACAGCAACCTTGATTTTTAGCATAGCTCTTAATCGCTTGATTTATGCTGGATTTGGGTGATCAATTGCTCGATCGTAGATTGAATACTTTGCAATTGAGCCGGTTCTGAAAAACGGTGCGTTGCAGCTTTATCAAAATGCAGCAAAACATCATTAGATTGTAAACAATGTGTGAGTGTTAACGCGGTTTGCCAAGGTACCTCTGTATCATTGATGCCATGCAGCAAGCGGACCGGTTGGGTGATTGAGAGGGGGCCGCGAAGGCGCAAATGCTGGCGGCCATCTTCGATCAAGTGATAAGGATAAATCACCGGATCATTGGCATAAGGGTTTTCCAATACAATTTGGCCGTCTGCTTTGAATGCTGATCGGCTAGATGCACCTAATGGTTGCCAAATAAGATCTTCGGTAAAATCGGGTGCCGCTGCAATTCCAATAAGACCAGCAACTCGGGATTGTCTCGCCACTGCAACATTCAGCATTATCCAACCGCCAAGCGATGAGCCAACAAGGATTTGTGGACCTTGGGTTAAATTGTCAAGAACCGTGATAGCATCGCGTGTCCAGTCAGAGATGTTGGTTTCAAGAAACAAACCGTCTGAACTGCCATGGCCACTATAATCAAACCGCAAAAAAGCTTGACCATAATTTTTTGCCCATGCCTCAATAAAAAGTGCCTTACTGCCCTCCTTATCTGACCCGTGCCCGCAAAAAAACACTACGCCTGGACTTTTTCCTGAAACTCTGTTGTAGGCGATTTTACCTGACTGGTTTATGATATATTCCGTTTCTAATTGCATATGCTCCACTTTCTTTCATCGGCCTTGCGCGATTGCATCTTGACCCTTTTTGCAGTTAATAATCATTTATAAAGAACAATGACACTAACACCAAAATCAAATACGCTGAGTCGGCGAGGGGTGGCCGCACCAACAATCATGCAAATCCTTCCAGCTCTTGTGCGCGGCGGGGTAGAACGAGGCACGGTGGAAACAGCAGCTGCGATCCAGAAACACGGGGGGCGTGCCATTGTCATTTCAAGAGGCGGTCCGATGGTGCGCCACCTTGACCGGATTGGGGCTATTCATCACAAACTTGATGTGAACAGTAAAAACCCATTTCGTTGGCCCAAAATTCGTCGTCAGCTTAAAGCGCTTCTTATCAGTGAGAGAGTTGATCTTGTACATGTTAGATCGCGTGCTCCTGCCTGGATTGCACTTCCTGCCGCGACTAACCTTGGTATTGCAACGGTCAGCACAGTTCATGGCCGCTTTTTTGCGGGTTCGGCATTCAAACATCGGTATAATGGAAAATTGCTGAAGGCTAACCATGTAATAGCGATTTCCAATTATGTGAAAGAATTGATCACAAGCCAGTATTTTGGCATTGAAGATCGCCTAAGCGTTGTCCATCGAGGGGTTGACATTGATCTTTTCAGCCCAGAGAGGGTAAACCAGACGCGGATCATCAATTTTGTTGATAATCTGGCAGTCCCTGAGGATGTGCCAGTGGTCATGTTGCCCGCACGGGCGACTGAATGGAAAGGCCATCATATCTTGCTACAGGCCCTTTCCAAAATCAAAGACAGGCCCTTCATCTGTTTGATGATTGGTGCTGGTGATGGCAAGCCTGCTTTTGTCAAAGGGTTGGCTCGTTTTGGTGACGAATTGGGTTTGGAAGGCCGGTTCCGTCTAACTCCTATTGTTGATGACATGCCAGCCGCCTTGATGGTTGCTGATGTGGTTGTGATGCCGTCCATTACGCCAGAACCATTTGGCCGTGTTGCACTAGAGGCACAGGCGATGGGCCGTCCCATCGTTGCGTTTGATCATGGAGGAGCAGTTGAGTCGATTCTACCGGGAAAAACTGGCTGGCTCGCCAGGCCCACAGATGTGAATAGTCTTGCCGAAGCGCTTGAGGCAGCCTTGTCGCTCAGCCCGCGACAACGCAAAATGCTGGCCAAGTCAGCCCGCCGGCATATCGAACAAAATTTTTCATCTGAAGCAATGTGTTACAAAACGATGAAGATTTATCGACGCGTGCTGGATAGGGTGGCGGCAGAGAAAAAACAAAAATTCGTGTGATGGTCGGCTTCATGGTCAATGTTTGTTTTGGCTAATTATCCCCAATCCCCTGTAAGTGTTTCCTGTTTGCTATAATGATTCGGGCACCAATTATGCATGGTGAGTCACCACTGGTCTTGAGTTTAGATTCTGGGAGGGCTATGTTCTGCGCCAGATATATGAAAACTGTCTGTGCGATCGAGCCCGATGACAGAGGTCCTGAGGGTCAAAATTGGTACGGTTCAAATCATAATGGGCCAGGTTGGTAAATGAGGTTTTGACGGATAATGCCAGATATTACGCTTCCAGATGGGTCACTGCGGTCATATGACGGGCCTGTAACGCCAGCGACAATTGCTGCTGATATTGGACCGGGCCTTGCCAAAGCTGCATTATTGGCCGTTGTTGATGATGCCGAATGGGACCTAACCCGTCCAATTGAAGTTGATGCGCGTTTATCGCTGGTTACGTCCAAGGACGAACAGGCTTTAGCATTGTTGCGTCATGATTGCGCGCATGTGATGGCCGAAGCGGTTTTGGAACTATTTCCCGAAACACAAGTGACCATTGGGCCAGCAATTGAAAATGGCTTTTATTATGATTTTCACCGTGAAACGGCTTTTAGCGAAGATGATCTAGCGTCGATTGAAAAGCGGATGCATGACATCGTTGATCGTGATGAGGCAATCATCCGTAATGTTTGGACCCGCGATGAAGCTGTTGCCTTTTATAAAAAGAATAACGAGCCATTTAAAATAGAATTAGTTGAAACCATTCCCCCTGGTGAGACCGTAACATTCTACCAACAGGGCAAATTCATCGATCTGTGCCGTGGTCCACATTTGCCATCAACTGGCAAACTGGGTCACGCATTCAAGTTAATGAAAGTAGCGGGTGCATATTGGCGAGGTGACAGCAACCGGCCAATGCTGCAACGGATTTACGGAACGGCATGGGCGAATGAAAAGGATTTGTCGGTGTATTTAACGATGTTAGACGAAGCGGAAAAACGTGACCATCGTAAACTTGGTCGTGAAATGGACCTCTTCCATTTTGAGGAAGTTGCCCCAGGTTCAGTTTTTTGGCATCCGCGCGGCTGGCGTTTGTTTCAAGAGCTAATCGGTTACATGCGGAAACGGCAAGAGATAGCAGGATATGTTGAGGTCAACTCACCAGATATCATGGACAGGGCGCTATGGGAAACTTCAGGCCACTGGCAAAATTATCGTGCTAACATGTTTCTTACCAAAACTGAAGATGACCGCGATTTTGCGCTAAAGCCCATGAACTGCCCCGGTCACATGTTGATATTTGGCCAAGGTGTTAAAAGTTATCGTGATTTACCTGTAAAAATGTCTGAATTTGGAAAAGTGCATCGATATGAGCCTTCAGGCGCGCTGCACGGGTTAATGCGCGTGCGTAGCTTCACCCAAGATGATGCACACATATACTGCACGCCAGGCCAACTCACGGAAGAATGTCTAAAAGTCAATGATTTGGTGCTCTCAATTTATCGTGATTTCGGCTTTGAGAATGTTCGCATTAAGCTCTCGACACGGCCAGAGAACCGGATTGGAAGTGAGGAGAGCTGGGATCGAGCTGA
>QBYK01000028.1 GCA_003282865.1 SAR116 cluster bacterium AG-325-I21
AGAATTGACTGGGGCTAACAGAGCTGGACTTTATGTCAATCTGGTGCCAGTTTTTGCAGCATTTCTCGGAATGCTTATTTTGTCAGAGGCGATGCATATGTATTATTTGCTTGCTTTAATAATGGTATTAGGTGGTATTTTTTTAGCAGATAAAGGTAAAATATAACGACAAGCAAATTATTATTTAACGGGTTTAAAAATCCAGGGCCACCTGTGTCAAAACGGCGGTATTCCGATGACTTGACAAGTTGGCGATGGCGTGCGCATTAAGGCGACCCAAAATTACCTCGAAGAATTCTCGAATTTTTGTACCCATCTTGGCCGCATCGGCGGCTGATAAATAATACTTAGGATAGTCTTATGTTGAATAAAACCAAATTCTACATCAACGGGTCTTGGGTACCATCAATCGATGGGCGCAGTTTTTCCGTTTTTAATCCTGCCACCGAGGACGCGTTTGCTACAATTATGCTAGGTGGCGAAAAAGACGCCCAAGCCGCCATTGACGCTGCCAAAGGCGCTTTTTTAGACTGGTCACAAACAACTCCTCAGGACCGCGCAGCGTATTTGCAAAAGCTGCTGGATGTCTATGTTGCCCGTAATGATGAAATGGGAGCGGTGATCTCAACTGAGATGGGTGCGCCCATCGATATGGCGGTTCGCGATCAGGCTGGGTCTGGTAGCAGCCATTTAAAAGCCTTTATCCGGGCTCTTGGTTCAATGGAATTTCAGCGCGCACTTCGCCCCGGCATTGAAGGTCAGGACATCGCCTATGAGGCGGCTGGTGTTGCAGGCCTGATTACTCCATGGAACTGGCCGATGAATCAGGTTGTTCTGAAAGTTGGTGCTGCTTTGGCGGCAGGCTGTACAATGGTGCTAAAGCCATCGGAAATTGCTCCGCTATCGAGTGTTATTTTTGCCGAAATGGTGCATGAGGCGGGTTTTCCACCGGGCGTTTTCAACATGATTAATGGCGATGGTGTCGGTGTTGGTTCAATTTTATCGTCGAATCCCGGCATTGACGTTGTGTCATTCACCGGGTCAACGCGCGCTGGAATTCTCATCAGCAAGGCGGCTGCAGATACGGTGAAAACTGTCTCGCTAGAACTTGGTGGTAAATCACCAAATCTTGTTTTTGAGGATTGCGACGTGGAAAAGGCGGTTCGGTTTGGGGCTGCTTTCTGCTTTAATAACACGGGCCAGTCCTGCAATGCAGCAACTCGGATGCTGGTTCAGCGTTCAATTTATGATGAAGCCGTTGAAATCGCGGCGGCCAAGGCAGCTGAGACGAAGGTGGACTTGCCGTCAAATCAGGGTAAGCATATTGGGCCGCTGGTTTCAGAAGCACAGTTCGAAAAGGTACAAAAACTTATTCAAACAGGGATGGATGAGGGCGCACGTTTGGTGGCTGGGGGTGTCGGCCGCCCAGAAGGCTTAAATCGTGGCTGGTTTGTAAGGCCAACTGTATTCGCGGATGCAAAACCAGATATGACAATCATGCGTGAAGAAATATTTGGACCCGTGCTGGCTATGATGCCGTTTGATAGTGAAGAGGAAGCCATCGCAATTGCTAATGATACGCCATACGGCCTTGCAGCTTATATCCAGACCGGAAATATGGAGCGAGCACGCCGTGTGGCTGGACAACTGCGTTCGGGCATGGTTCAGGTGAATGGCGCACGGCGCGCTTCTGGCAGTCCATTTGGCGGCTACAAGCAATCTGGCGTTGGTCGTGAGGGGGGATTCTGGGGAATTGAAGAATTTCTTGAGATCAAGACCATCAGCGGCATTGTGGACTCCCGTTAACAGCTTTTCGCCGTTGTTAATCAGTTAGTCGTTGTCATTAAGGCCAGCACCCGCGCCTGCAAGACGTGACTCCTCAGATGCTGGGGCATAAGTGTTTTTGGCAAAGCGCTCTAGAACGCTAACACAGGCGGTGGCAGTAGAGGGCACGCGTGGCAAATCGGATGTACTTGTGATCGTGACGTTAGGCAGGCTAGCACTGGCTATTGAAATTTGGCAGGCCGCCGCATCGCTGAGAATTGCAGTGTCATTGTTGGTATAACCAATCTGGTCTTTTGTCAGATAAAAACTTGATGATCCTATGTTTATCTCAAGCGGCTTTTCGGTTAGGCGAATGGCTGCAAACGGGATCAGCAGCAGTGGTGTCTTGATCCTTGAAAACTGCGCTTCATCGCCAAACGCACCATCGCCATAAGCGGCGCCAATGGCAATCGGGCAGTAATGTCCATGGACGCCGGTTTCCTCCGGCCAATTTGTGATGTTACCACCATGACGCCAGCTTAAATATCGGCAAAGCGCCATTACACCCGGCAGTCGCCGGCGTTGGAGCCATTTTACAGCGTAACCAGCCTCTTCAGCCAGGCCCCAATCCAAGCCGCTTCCGCGAGCTGCCTTTGTTGCAAGAGCGCTAATTTCACCCATCGACCAAGTCATTATTGCTAATTATCAAGATGATCGCTGTGAGCAATTGGCGGGTAACACAATGCATCTGGATCTAGGCGGGGCAGCTCATCGGGAAATGGGGCCCCTTGATACATGGTGATTCTTAGCCAGCGATCTGATCGTGGGTCGAATTTTGAAGCACCAAAGAAGGACAGCTTGCAGCGTAATAAATCAATGGGCTGCATGCTCGCTGAGATG
Source organism: SAR116 cluster bacterium AG-325-I21 (assembly GCA_003282865.1). Classification (GTDB taxonomy): domain Bacteria; phylum Pseudomonadota; class Alphaproteobacteria; order Puniceispirillales; family Puniceispirillaceae; genus UBA3439. The sequence continues at coordinate 2,665 of QBYK01000028.1, forward strand.
GTGTTATCCTGAATTTCGGCATATGCAAGTGAAGATACTGTTTGGATTCGCCGTATAATATGCCGGTGTTCGGGGTGCTGTAGCAAAAATTGGGCAACGCTATTATTATCTGCATTTGCGGTTTTGGCCAACCATTCATCAATTTTTATCATCGCCAAAACGGCATCACGCCCCGGAGCAAGTGGCTGTTCATAAGGCTCAATTGGCTCCTCAAATCTCTGGCCAAGTCGCGGCTCTAGCTTTTCTTCTGATACATACCAGACCCGAGCCAGGGCATCATTTCGCGTATAGTCAATTTTGTCCGTCCAGTGATAAATGTTGCCCATCATCTGGCGAAGCCGCGATAAGGGCATCGCGCCATCAATTTGGAAATGAATGGTCTCATCAGCGGACATTCCTGTTGCAAGATCATCAATCAAGGAACCGTGATCTTCAAGCAATAGCGAAACAAGTTGTTCCTGACCTTCCAGGCTAAGGTTAGCCTCGCCCCAAAGATAAATTCTGTCCCAAGGAAAAGTGGCGTCTGGCGAAACGGCGCTGACAAATGCACTAAGGTTAGCCAGATCATCGCACAAGGCTTGTGTTTTGCCAATCTGATAAGGGCTATCACTTGTCCATTCGCCGGCATTAATCGCGGCTCTGGCTATCAATGCTAAGAGGTTGGATAGGCCTTTTTTGTCGGTGCTTGCTAAATTACGCACCCGTGCTAGTGCCGTCTCACGGGCATTAATCCAAGAGTGAAGCAATGAAGGGTGATTGATCAGGAATGGCGCCATACCCAGACCTGTTGAGTTGCCAACACCAATTCTGCGGCGAATATTTGGATCGAGGGACACAGCGGTTTTTGGCGATTTTGCAGCTGCCATGTGTTCGACAATATCGATGGCAAATGAACGGATCAACCAGACCGCCAGTAATTCTGGCTGAAACGAGCCGGAGAATTCGGGCCTTTCTGCCCATAAATCACGATCTGCCGCTCCAAATTTTCCCGAACCGTAAACTGCGGTAGTGCGCATTAGATAACCAATGGGTTCAATTTTATCAAGGCTGGGTTGGGTGCCACTGGCTAGGCAATCACGAACGTAATCAAATAGCCGAACTGATCGATTTGCCCGTGATAAAACAAATTCTCCATTTGAAATTCTGCCTGCCTCCTGCAAGGGCACATTTCTTTTCAAACGAGCAATATCCGTATCATTAATCAGTCCATCATGGAGGGTGAAGGTTGCGTCCCATGCTTCGGCGATTACTCGATCAGATCGTTTTTCAGCTGGTAAATCATGCGCAAATGCAACAAGTGTATAGCTGCGCTTGGGACCAACTGCTTCATAGGTTGCAGTGCCAACACCATTTGCATCCATATTCCATCGGCTGCGCTTAAATTGCCAGTTTTCGGCCTTTAGCCGGCGCAATAAAACTCGCATAAAGCTTAGACGGCTGTGATGAAATGACCCCATACGTGCCAGTGTCATCACCTGGTTTGCGGGACGGAGGCCGATGGCGGGTGTACCACTTATGATTTGCATCCCACTATCTTCGTGTGCATCTGATTTTTTCATTCGCCAAACCACTTTCACTTTGCTCTGATATCAGTTCTCTGGCTCCGTTTTTGGACCGAAACTACTATCATAGAATCGCAACCAGTTTTCACCCATCACCGCTGCCGTGTCGGTTTCGGAAAAGCCGTGCGCCCTTAGTCCTGCTTCTAGTATACCAAAATGCCTATTATCTTCAAACCAAGTTGGCATTGGTGGAAACCCAGCATTTCTGGCTGATCCCTCGCCATAGTCAATTTCTTTTGTCCAGCGGCCCACCCGCATCCACTCGACAACGCTGTCAGGTTGGTCTTGGCACAGATCAGAACCAATACCGATATTATCAATTCCCATCAGATCAGCAGTCCGGGCAATCATCTCGCAAAAGCTCTCTAGGCTACAATCCGATTTTTCTTTTAAATGATGCGGATAGAGTGAAAATCCCAGCATACCACCTGATTGGCCAAGTGCCCTCAGTACATCGTCAGATTTATTACGTTTTGCCGGATGCCAGAAAAAGGGGTTGGCATGAGTTATCGCAATCGGGCGTTCTGATATTTCAATGGCGTCCAGTGTTGAGCGTTCAGCAGAATGGCTCATATCGATGACCATACCAACATTATTCATTTCCTTGATGATCTGTCGGCCCATTCGGGTAACGCCGCTATCTTCATCCTCATAACATCCAGTTGCCAGAAGGGACTGATTATTATACGTCAGTTGCATGAAGCGAACGCCAAGCATGTGACAAATCTTTACCAACCCTATATCATCTTCAATTGGGGAAGGGTTTTGGAACCCAAAAAAAATCGCAGTTCTGCCTTGAGTTTTGGCGTGCCGTACATCGTCTCCGGTAGTGCCGTGAAAAATCAATTCCGGATATTGTTCGAACCAACGATTCCATCGCTCAATATTGGTTACAGTCTCGCGAAACATTTCATGATAAGAGATCGTCACATGAATTGCATCTACCCCGCCTTCACGCATCTGCTTGAATATTTTTTCAGACCAATTGACGTATTGAAGGTTATCGATCAGGTGCATTATGTCACCCAGCGTTACTAGCGGCAAGATAAGTAAGAAATTGTCTAGCTCGGAGCACTTCGCCAACTTCCCCGGCAAGAGGTTTTCCCTCTTCGCGGCTAAGCAGTGTCCCCGGCCCAAACCGGCGCGCTATCAGTTCCTTGCCAATGCTCCTCAAGATTTTCTGGCATGCCTCAAGGCCGGTTGTGATCCGGTTTCTCCGGGCGCGCCTCGCAGCTTCGAGGGCCGTATCGAGTGGGGCACAATCTACTTGCGCGTAGTGGCCTATGACATCCTCAATGTCAGATGGGTTAATCTTTTCAACGTTAGTGTGTCCATTGTGCCAGCTACCTGCAATAAAATTTTGTCCGATTTCTGACATTGATCGTTATGCCTTTCATTGGCATTAAACGGGTGATGAAATATCCGTCCAACGTGCCGCCCGCCATTCCCCAAGATTGACTGAAATTGACACGAAATACAAGGGAGTTACTCTGGCGCAAGACCAATTGACATGGCATTTAGTTGCGGTCCCCACATTTTGTTGATAAGCGATGCTTGTGCAACTGTATGTTTAGGTCATAACGATTCATTCTTTGAGATGCTTAGACCCCTCAAACGTTTTGGTTTTTATCAATAGAAGGCGAGTAATGAAGATGATTACTGATAAAATATCAACACCATTTTTTGCTCTTGGCTTATTAACGATTGCAATGGGTATCATTCCTTTGAATGACGCGTTGATAAAATTAATGAGTGAGGATGTGCCGCTTGGCCAGATTATTGCCATCCGGGCGGTTTTTACGCTTGCTCTGTTGGGAATTTTTGGTCAGAGCTTTCGCTCTATGTTTGTCTTGCCAGCGAGGGTGTTCTGGTTGTTTTTCGCCCGCGGTATGTGCTTGGTTCTAGCCATGGTTTTGTTTTTTGTTTCATTGGGGTCGTTACCACTTTCGAGTGTTATAGCAATCTTTTTTGTGTCCCCCTTGATTATTACAGTTTTGTCGGTGCCGTTGTTGGGAGAAAAGATCGGTTTGCATCGTCTAACTGCGGTGACCGCTGGAATGTTGGGTGTGCTGTTTATTATTCAGCCGGGTGGGGTACAGTTTCAAATTGAAACGCTCTTTGTCGTCGGTGCTGCCTTCAGTTACGCCATATTTCAAATCTGGACAAGGCGACTGAAAACGGTGGGTAATCTGGCTGGAATGGTTGCTGTTCAACATGTCTGCTATTTGGCCGTTGGTGTGATATTCACTACGGTAAATTTTATTTGGCCTATTGATTATTCAGGTAATCCTACAGTTGATTTTTTGCTCCGCTCGCCCGCTTCGATGTCATACACCCAAATTTTTTACGTGGTGATTTGCAGCTTTTCTGTTCTGCTGTTGTCGTTTGCATCATCCAATGCCTATCGGTCTGTCGAGGCATCGTTAATCGCTCCGTTTGAGTATGTGGCGATTCCTCTTGGCGTGGTTTGGGGAATTTTGATCTGGAATGAATGGCCAGACAAGATGGCGCTAGTTGGGATTGTACTGATTTTAGCAGGTGGGCTTTACACGCTATATCGTGAGAATATTAAATCGGTTGATCTTGTTACATCAAGCCCCATGCCAGTAACCGCCGCAATTGTGCAGACACCTGATTTTAGAGATGATGCGGTCGCCGTGCGCTCAAGAAAAAAACAAAAATGAGAATGTGATTACAGGCTAATAATTGAAGGATATAGCTGTTTAGCTAACGTTTGTTGGCTTTCTACTTTGTTTGTTTGCCTTTCCAGACACCGGTTTTCTTTAATTTTTCGGCAACTTCGGCAGGCATGTAATTTTCATCATGCTTTGCCAGAACGTTGGTTGCGATAAATTTGCCATTAATCATTGAACCTTCGGCGACAACCCCTTGGCCCTCGCGAAACAGACTCGGGAGTGCATTGTTATAACGGACCGTGACGTCGGCCGTCCCATCGGTGACGGTAAAGACCGATTGCAGCCCGTCAATGTTAACGCTGCCTTCCTTGACCAAACCACCAAGTCTTAAAGGCTGACCTGATTTCGCGCCAGATGTTGCGATGTCGGTTGGAGTGTAGAAAAAAACGATATTCTCGCGCAGGGCGCCTAACACGAGCATCACTGCAATCCCAAATAACGCGGCGATGGCGACAACCACTAATAATCGTTTTGCTTTCGGTGACATAGTGCTATTTCGGCAACTCTTGAAATGGTTTATCAAGTGTGTTCCTTATCAGACCGTACAAAATTTGCAACCGATTGCCGATTGCGTTGGGTCGCGGCAAGACAGCGCACTACATTTTGTGGTTTAGTAGATAACTTTTGTGTAAAGTTCACGTACTAAACGCGAAAGAGGTGACATGAGAAATTGTTTTTTCGCTGCCATGGTAGGGAGTGTCCTTCTGGCAGCGCCCGTGGTTGCAGGTGATCCCGCCAAAGGTGAAAAAGTATTCCGCAAGTGCAAAGCGTGTCATTATGTGGACAAGGAAAAGAATAAGACAGGGCCTCATTTAGTTAACATCATTGGCCGTGCTGCTGGCGAGGTTGAGGGCTATGAATACTCCAAAGCAATGGCTGGATCTGGCCTTATTTGGGATGAAGAGACGATGGCTAGGTTTTTAACAAAGCCTAAAAAATACCTGAAAGGCACAAAAATGGCATTTGTTGGTCTCAGAAAAGAAAGTGACATCGCCGATGTGATTGCTTATTTAAAAGCCTCTAAGTAAATTATCGAGCCAAACAATTCAGTTAGTTGTTGGTCAGTTGGTGTTTTGTTCTTTGAGTTGGTGCCTAAGAAATTTTAGGCCAACATATGCGTTGTCGCGGTGGTGAGTTGAGCATGGATTTGATGAATAAATATCCGCGTTTGTCGGACTTAAAAAAACCGGCGGCAAAGCGTATTCCAAAATTTGTATATGCCTATTTAGACTCGGGCACGGGTCATGACCGGGCCAAGGATGAGAACAGAGCTTTTCTTGATGGTGTTGAGTTAACGCCGCAATTTATGCGAGGGCGTGTCGACCCTGATCTGACAACAAAGCTAGGGCCAAAGACATTCAAAGCACCTTTTGGTGCGGCACCGATTGGGCTGTCATCATTGATCTGGCCCGGGGCTGAGTCGATCATTGGCAGGGCCGCCAAAAAATACGGCTTTCCCTACACATTAAGTACGGTGGCAGGTGAGTCTATTGAAATGGTAGCTGACTCGGCCGGTGAAATGGGCTGGTTTCAGCTTTATGCGCCGAGAGACCGTGATTTGATGCGTGATTTGCTGCGTCGAGCAAAGGGTTGTGGTTATACCACTTTGGTGATTACCGCTGACGTGCCATCGCCAAGCCGGCGGGAACGGATGCGTATTGCTGGTGCGCCCCTCGGAAGCCGTGGTAATTCTGCCTTCTCACCACGCGTTATCTGGCAGAGCATGTTGCGGCCTGAATGGGCGTTGCGGACATTGCTAAATGGAGGAGCGCGGTTCCGCAATATGGAACCTTATGCTAAGAATGATGGCACAAGGGGCATTACGAAATTTATTGGTGATCAGTTGAATGGCTCGCTTGATTGGGATTATTTAGCTGAAATTCGTGCTTCATGGGATGGAGAAATCTATCTTAAAGGTGTCCTTCATGGCCAAGATGCAGCAAGGGCTGTGGGGCTCGGTGTTAACGGGATTGTAGTTTCAAATCACGGAGGACGCCAGCTCGATGCTGCACCACCACCTTTGGCACAATTGTCGGCCGTTCGTGCCGCTGTTGGCAAGGATATTCCATTGATTGTTGACAGCGGTATTATGTCGGGACTCGATGTTGTGCGGGTCTTGGCAGCTGGGGCTGATTTTTCAATGATTGGCCGAGGATTTATGTATGCGGTTGCGGCGCTTGGTAACAAGGGTGGTGAACATGCTGCAACAATTTTGCTGGAGGAGGTGCGTGATGTAATGGCGCAACTCGGTTTGCAAACGATTGATGATGTGAAGCGGCTTAGTCACAGCTAGGAGCAATTTTTATTTGCTAAATGGGGGGTGATCATGGGTTTTAGGCAAACGTCACTGTTTACGCTTTTTGCATCGCTTGTGGGGGTGGCACAACCGTTGGTGGCCAGTGAAATTATTTTTGGCTCACTGCAATTTCGTGCAACTGTTGGATCAATGTCCAGGAGTGCCGCTTATGTATCGATCATGAATCATGGGGGTATGGCAGACCGTCTTCTAGACGCAACCAGTAATCTGGCGCGCAAAACTGAATTACACCTGATGGAAATGGACAATGGCGTGATAAGGATGCGACCAGTTAAGGGCGGCATTGATCTTCCGGCAGGCAAAACAATTCATTTGGCACCGGGCGGCTATCATGTGATGCTGAGTGGCCTGAATGCGCCTCTTACTGCGGATAGAATATTCGAAATCACGCTGGTCTTTCAGAATGCTGGCGAGAAAACTATCAAAGGCATCGCAATGCTGCCATCCGATTTGAAAGTGGGTGAGCACTTAAAAAAGCATAAGCATAAGCATAAACACAAGCACAAGCACAAAACAAATTAGCCTATTGGGATGTTTTAGAAAATTCCCATGTCGAGTCCGGCTGCCATGCCCAGACTTAGATCAGCAACCTCGTTGATGAACTGGTCGTCCCAATCGCCCTTCAGGATTAATGGTTTGGCCACCAATCGCCATTTTAGCCCAGCACAAATACTGGTCAATGCGAGCTTAGTAGCGGTGCCATCTAGACCTGCACGAATATAAAGAGCAACGGGTTTGGCCTCGGTTCGATCCATCCAGTCGTTATAGCAACGATCAAACATATCTTTGGTCGCTCCTGCCATATAGCCAATATTTTCGGTGGTGCCGATCACTACTGCATCTGCCTTGAAAAGGTTGGGCGCGGTTACCTCAAATGGCGTAAGGCACCGTGTTTCAATATCACTATCATCATAATTCTGACATGCGGTAAGTGCGGCATCGGCAAGTGCGGCGGTGTTGGGTGAGGGACGATGAGCAATTATTAACAGCGTTTTGGGCATGCATAGACTTTAGGCTGTTTTTGGAATAATGCAAAGCTGGCAGGAAAATGCTTCGTTTAATACTGTAGTCTTATCGGTGGATGGGCCAACACTGGCGAACCACTTTTTGAACCCGAGAGAAAACAGATGTCTCGTCGGCTTGATGAAACAGCGGTTATTGCTGGTTTGAAAACCCTGCAAGGATGGCAATTAGCCAGCGATGATTAACAGCGCCCGGCAATTAAAAAGGGTTATCTTTTTGCTAGTTTTAATGCGGCTTTTGCTTTCATGGGGCGGGTTGCTCTTACCGCAGAGCGGGCTAATCATCACCCTGAATTATTAAATCGGTATCGGTGTGTTTTGGTTTGCTGGACTAGCCATTCTGAAGGTGGGGTTACTGCACTTAACCTATATTAAGCGGCAACCTGTGATAAATTGGCGATTGATAGTGGTTTGAAAGCATAGGACCCATTAAAGTAGGGATGGCGTTTTTAGGCCAACCATTTAAGGACCCATAGAGTTGCTAGGCCCGCTCCAATTGTCGTAATAACCTGGCGGGTAGTGAGCGCCACAGCGATAGCGATTAGGGCTGCAAGCAGTCGTGGATTGTCTAAAATTGAAAAGTTTTGACTTACTGGGTCAATTAGAACGGTCGGAACAATAATGGCTGTTAAAACCGCAATTGGTACAAAGCCCAATGCTTCAATGAGCCACGCAGGAAGTCTTTTTCCAAAAATTCCGGTTAACATAACAAAGCGCGTTCCAAAGGTAAAAACTCCGGTGGCAATCATCAGAGACCAGATCATGCGTTGCCCCTTCTTGTACCGTTTAGGTGCTCCACCATCCAGCCAGTTACAATTCCTCCAAGCGCGGCGATAACAAGCCACGAATTCCATGGTAATGGTTGTCCAATAATGGCAAGACCCCCAGCGCTGACAGCGGCAGCAATTTCAGCGCGGGTTTTCATAATGGGAGCGATGATTGCAATAAAAGTAAGCGGAATGGCGAAAGTCAATGACCACGAATCGGGAATTGTCTCGCCAACAACAACGCCCGCAATCGTTGATGTTTGCCAGCTTGCCCACAATAATGAACCACTGCCAAGAAGATGAAAATGTTGAAATTTTCCAGAGTATCCGTTGGTGAAGCGTCGTATCGAAACAGCATATGCTTCATCGGTCAGCAAGTAGCCAAGCAGAAGTCGCCAACCAAGCGATAAATGTTGCAGATAGGATGCAACTGACGCGCTGTATAAAACATGGCGGATATTAATTACACAAACTGAGCTGCCTAAAATGAGTGCCGGAACACCACCAGCCCATAACTGCGCAAAGACAACTTGGCTAGCACCGCCAAATAGGATTGATGACAATAGGATGGTTTGAACAGAGGTTAGGCCGCTCTCAATGCCGATGACGCCGAACACAAGGCCAAAGGGAATGACGCCAAACATCAGCGGTAATTCATCGCGTACACCTTGCCAAAATTCATCTGCTGCAGACGGTGCTTTGGCGGGTACATCAGCGGTATCTTTAGCCCCCGACATAAGGTGCCTCGTTATGTAATTGCGAAACCATTAAAAAATGTAGCATAACGGAGAGCTAAAATTTAGCAACTGGCTGCAGGTGCTTGTGACCTGAATCTGCAGGTATTGTCATTGCAAAAGTTTTAAAGAGCCGGATTTTTGCTTTTTGTTTAGGTTTTGGCTAGCCCCTTTTAAGTATATTTGATAGTTAGAGATCGGTATAGTTTCATCATTGGTCGGTTTCTTGCCTGCCTTTCTGGCAGGACTTTTTTCATTGCATTCTCTGAGCTAGGGGTTATCGCGTGAATACATTCGAAAGGAGCATTCAAGGATCGTGCCTATGAGGGACCAATTCAAATTTGCAGATCAGCTTGATGTTGCGAATAAGACCGTTCTTTTGCGACTAGATGTGAATGTGCCTCTTGTGAACGGGTTAGTTAGCAACGATACTCGCATTCGGCATGTTATGCCTGAGGTAAGAGCCCTCCTTGATAACGGTGCAAAGGTTGTAATCCTCACGCATTTTGGTAGACCAAACGGAAAGATTGTTCCCTCTTTAAGCTTGCGGCCGGTGGCAAAAGCAATAAGCGAAATTCTTGGCCAACCAGTGCCCGTAGAGAGTGATGTCATTGGTAAAGGTGGCAGGGCAGCTGTCGACGCTCTTCGCCCTGGCGATATATTGTTGATGGAAAATTTGCGGTTTTATACTGGCGAGGAGGAAAACGATCTGGAGTTTGCCAGAAGCCTTGCTAAGCTTGGAGACTTTTATATTGGAGATGCGTTTTCTTGCGCACATCGGGCTCATGCCTCCCTCGATGCTCTGCCACGGATGATGCCATCCGCAGTTGGCCGTTCATTTATTGCCGAACTAGAGGCTTTGCAGGCTGCGCTTTCTCAGCCAATGCGCCCATTAGGGGTAGTGGTTGGCGGTGCTAAGGTATCATCAAAATTGGCACTGCTCGAAAATTTAGTGACCAAGGTTGATAAATTGGTGCTTGGTGGTGGCATGGCTAATACGTTTTTATTGGCTCAGGGCAAACCAATTGGTGCATCGTTTGCTGAGCCTGATATGATTAAAACTGCTCAACATATTCTCAAAGTCGCGACATTAAACAACTGCAAAATTCTTTTGCCTAAGGATGTGGTTGTGGCAGTTGAATTTAAGTCAAACTCCGCTCATCGGATAGCTAAAATTGATGATGTTACTGATTTTGAGATGATCCTTGATGCTGGGCCAGAAGCAGTTATTGATGCAGGCAGCTTTTTGAAAAACTGCGCTACCATCGTCTGGAATGGGCCAATGGGTGCCTTCGAAATGCCACCCTTTGATGCGGCAACAAATACACTAGCCAAAATTGTGGCAGCAAAAACTCAAAACAATGGTGTGATTAGTATCGCAGGCGGAGGTGATACCATGGCGGCTCTTGCAAATGCCGGGGTGAGTGACCAATTCTCCTATATATCCACGGCTGGTGGCGCCTTTCTAGAATGGCTTGAGGGTAAACGGTTGCCGGGTGTTGAGGCGCTCAGGAAAGGCTAGTGTTTTGAACGGCCGCAATGGCAAAGCTAAGAGAGACAGTTTAGATGTTTTTTGACAATCCTTTTAAGACACGACTTCCAAAGGTTGATGAGGCATTGGTAGGGCGTGATTGGCCAATTTTTTCAGGTGGGATTCATGCGGTGCTTGGCAAACCTATGACAAATCCCATATCTGTTGACCTGAAACAGATTGTTCTGGGGCTTGGCTGCTTTTGGGGCGCAGAACGACTGTTCTGGAATTTTCCAGGGGTTTATTTAACGGCGGTTGGCTATGCTGGCGGGTTTACGCCAAACCCCAGCTATGAGGAAGTGTGTAGCGGACAAACCGGCCATACTGAAGCTGTTTTCGTAGTTTACGATCCTGCAAAAATGGCGTTGGGCAAAATCCTATCAACCTTTTGGCAAGCTCATGATCCAACCCAAGGATTCCGACAGGGCAACGATCGCGGCACTCAATACCGATCGGCGATTTATGTTATGGATGATGCCGATCTTGACATTGTTCAGCAAAGTGCGACGAATTATCAAAAAGCTTTGGCGCAGGCTGGTTTTGGCCAGATCACCACCGAGATTGCAAAAAATCAGCCCTTTTATTTCGCTGAGGATTATCACCAGCAATATCTACATAAAGTGCCAAATGGCTATTGTGGCCTCCGCGGAACTGGAGTGAGTGCAAATTGACGCGTCCCATGCGATTTAAGTTGAAAAACCACGCATAAAAGTGCTGGGTGAGGTTGACCCGCGGTCACGCTGGTGCTAATTTCCGCGCTTACTGCAAAGTTTTTTGGTCTTTTGCCGCTGATTTGGGGGCCCCAAATTATGAAAGTTGTTAGTTCGCTCAAAACGCTGAAATCGCGTGATCGTAATTGTCAGGTGGTGCGTCGCCGTGGTCGATTGTATGTGATCAACAAGAAGAACCCGCGCCTGAAGGCACGCCAGGGGTAAATATACCACGCGGCATCATGCCGACGCGCAAGCAGGCAACTTTCACAGCAGTATTATGGCGCGGTCGGCTTGCCCGGCCGTTTCTTTTGTCCAAAACTTTGCGCTACAGGTGTTTTTGGAAAATAGGACAAGCATTTCAGGGCAGTAAGCAGAGATTTGCAGGCGAATTGCGTTGAGGTATATTCTACTAACAAAAATTACAAACCGAGGAGTTGACAATGCAGATGCCAGAACCCGATCATTCTGTTATTGACCGTCGTGATGCGATTTGCCGTGATCTTTGTAATTTGATTGCAGACCATTGTGTCGTCGACTCGGTTGAAGGGCGACGTGCCTATGACGCTGATGGTTTGTCGGCTTATCGGCAGTTGCCGCTTGCGGTGGTGTTGCCTGAAACGGTTGAACAAATCGCCGCGGTTATGAAATATTGCCACAGCGAAGGCATTAAAGTGGTGCCGCGCGGAGCTGGTACTTCGCTGTCTGGTGGGGCGCTGCCTTTAGCTGATGCGATTTTGGTAGGTCTTGGAAAGTTCAATCGTATTCTTGATATTGATTATGCCAACCGCTGTGTTGTTGCCCAACCCGGCGTTACCAACCTTGCGATTACTCACGCGGTAGAGGCTGATGGATTTTACTATGCACCGGACCCATCAAGCCAGATTGCCTGTTCGGTTGGTGGTAATGTTGCCGAAAATTCGGGCGGTGTTCATTGTTTGAAATACGGCCTGACAACGAATAACTTGCTTGGCATTGAACTTGTGACCATTGAAGGCGAAATTCTTCGCCTTGGTGGCAAGCATCTTGATGCTGGTGATTATGACCTGATGGGGGTAATGACCGGTTCAGAAGGCCTGCTTGGCGTTGTTAGTGAAGTAACATTACGAATCCTGCAAAAGCCTGCCACCCAGCGAGCCCTTCTTGTTGGTTTTGATGATACGGGATCGGCCGCAGAAGCCGTTGGCGATGTAATTGCGGCGGGAATTATTCCTGCTGGAATGGAAATGATGGATGGGTTGGCGATCAACGCTGCCGAAGACTTTGCCAAGGCGGGGTACCCGCGCGGGGCGGCAGCCCTGTTGATTATCGAACTTGACGGGCCAGAAATCGAGGTAAATACCCTAATTGACCGTGTCACAAGAATCATGGACACCGCTGGTGCATCATCGCTTAAGGTCAGCAATTCAGAAGAAGAACGAAACTTGTTCTGGGCAGGGCGCAAGTCGGCCTTTCCCGCGGTGGGGCGCATTTCGCCTGACTATCTGTGCATGGATGGCACAATTCCCCGTCGCCGGTTGCCCGATATGATGGTCCGCATGGCATCACTTAGCCAGAAATATGGTTTACGTGTTGCGAATGTGTTTCATGCTGGCGATGGCAATCTTCATCCCCTCATTTTATTTGATGCGAACGAGGCTGGCGAATTACAGCGGGCCGAAGATTTTGGTGCTGATATTTTGCGAGCTTGTGTTGAAATGGGCGGTGTACTGACAGGTGAACATGGTGTTGGCGTTGAAAAGCGCGATCTGATGAGCATTCAATTTACCGAGGATGATTTGAAACAGCAGCAACGTCTGAAATGCGCCTTTGATGCTGATCATTTGCTAAATCCTGGCAAAGTATTCCCGCATTTGCACCGCTGCGCCGAATTAGGGCGTTTGCATGTGCATAGGGGTAAAATGCCATTCCCAGATTTGCCGCGTTTCTAGCCGTTGCTCCATTGACCGATAGCATGGTGACGGGTCGAAAGGGTGAGTTCAAATGATCAAAGCAACAGGGCTTGAGGACGCCGCGGCAGTTATTGCAGATGCTATGGCCAAGCAGCAACATTTAAATGTCCAAAGCATGGCCACAAAGTCGGCGCTTGGCCGCAATGTCAGTTATGACTCGTACCTTGATGTTTCAGCATTTAGGGGTATCAGGGATTACCAGCCGGATGAATTAGTTTTGACAGTGCGGGCAGGCACGCCCATGCATGAAGTTGAGGCTGCACTGGCTTGCGCAAATCAGATGCTTGCCTTTGAGGCGCCCGATCTGCACAAGCTTCTCGGCACCCAGTCTGCCGGTACGATTGGAGGAGTTCTGGCAACCAATGCCAGTGGGCCGCGCCGTATTACGGCAGGAGCTGCGCGAGATTATCTTCTTGGCTTTGATGCCATATCGGGGCGAGGCGAACGCTTCAAATCTGGCGGAAAGGTGATGAAAAATGTCACTGGCTATGATCTTTCAAAACTTATTTGCGGTTCATATGGCACGCTTGCAGTCTTTGACGAGATAACATTTAAAACCCTACCAAGGCCCGAAACCAATATCAGTCTTCTGTTCGGCTGTAAGAATATGGCAGCGGCGGTGGCCAAAATTACTAGTGTTTTTGCCAGCCCGCATGAACCGAATGCGGCGGCAATTCTACCAGGCTCAATGGCTGCGTCTGCTGGTATTGATGTGCCAGGGGCGATGTTGGTCATTATACGGCTTGAGGGCATTGATGTTTCGGTTACTGATCGGGCGTTGCATTTGCTGTCGGCCGATCCATCTGGCACTGAAATAGACGAAAGTTCAAGTTCCGCGCTATGGCAACGGATCCGTGATGTGGAGTTGCTAGTAAACCAGCCTGGCGATGTCTGGAAATTGTCATGTGCACCAGCCGCCGCCCCAAATATTATTGGTGCCGTTCAGGACCAGTTTGACATTACGTTTTTTGCTGATTGGGCTGGAGGTCTTTTATGGCTGGCTGGTCCACCGGGTGCCTCTTTTGGTACGGCGTTGCGGGCAGCATTGGCCGATAATGGCAGCGGTTACGCCCAGCTAGTGCGCGATCAAGCTAATACTAAAACTGTTATTTCACCATTTCAGCCCCTGTCATCGGCTCATTACGCGTTGCACAAGCGGGTAAAAGCGGCTTTCGACCCGCTTTCGGTTCTCAATCTTGGTCGTATGCACGACGGCATTTAGGTAGGAGGGCGATATGCAAACTCATTTTACCGCAGATCAACTTGCGGATCCGCTTATTGCAGAGGCTGATGGCATTCTCCGTAATTGCGTTCATTGTGGATTTTGTACTGCAACATGTCCAACATTCATAGTTACCGGTGACGAACGTGATAGTCCGCGTGGCCGTATTTGGATGCTACGAGAGGTGCTAGAAAGTCCCGAAACAATAACCTCTGATACTGCTTATTATATCGATCGCTGTCTTGGGTGTCTCTCTTGTACGACTACCTGCCCATCGGGAGTTGATTACCCGCATCTTCTTGATATTGGACGTGAAAAGCTGAATGAACTGGTACCTCGGACTTTTACCGACCGGGTAATGCGGCGGATGCTTGGCATGATAATTCCCCATTCTGGTAGGTTCCGTGCGATGATTCAATTGGCGCGGGTTGGACGGCTGTTCAGCTGGGCCATGCCAACGGCGGTGCGTGCTGCTTTGACAAAAATTCCAGCCCAGCTCAAGCAACTAGATCCGATTGGCGGTAAAAATGCCATTTTTCCGGCAAATACAAAACAGGTTATGCGGGTTGCTTTACTAGCAGGGTGCGCGCAGCGCGCCCTTGCGCCTGAAATCAATGCGAGCACTATTCGCGTGCTGAATCGCCTTGGGGTTGAAGTTGTGGTGCGTGCCGAGGCGCATTGTTGCGGAGCTTTGGCGCATCATATCGGTGAGGCGACCCACGCCCATGATGCTATTCGTGCCGCACTCCTAGCGTGGCATGACGAAATTCGAACCGGTGGCCTTGATGCCATTGTTGTCAATGCGTCTGGATGCGGCACAATGGTCAAGGATTACTGTCATATGATGAAAGATGATCCAGAGCTCGCGCCTGTTGCAAAGATGGTATCGGATGCATGCGTTGATGTCTCTGAACTTATTGATAAACTTGACCTTGAGTCGATTTTGCTGCCTGCTCCGCTGGGGGGTCGGTCCAAGGTCGCTTATCATTCGGCCTGTTCATTGCAACATGGCCAGAAAATCCATGATTTACCACTGCGTCTTCTTCGTCAGGCTGGGTTCGATGTTGTGCAGCCTCTAAATGGGCATCTTTGTTGTGGTTCGGCAGGTGTTTATAATCTTCTGCAGCCTGAAATGGCTGATGAACTAAAGGCAAGGAAATTGGAGAGTCTGGATAAAACTGGTGCAAAGTTTGTTGCGGCTGGCAACATTGGTTGTATTATGCAATTGGATCGTGATGATTTACCTGTTTGGCACACAGTTCAATTAATCGATTGGGCCTGTGGAGGCCCGCCTCCGCACTAATGTTCTGTCTATATTGCCTTTGATCGGATATTTCGTTTTCCTCCAGATAATATAACTGCCATTGTTGAGTAAGCATTTTGACGATTCAATCCATCGCGTTAATCATGTGCTTACCTTGTTTTAGGGCGAGGCTAATGAAACACGTGTCAGAATGTTTGTAGTACTTAGGAGTATCGTTTTGAACAAATTTCTCTGGATGGACGGTCATGGTGATACATAATGGATATAAGGATAAAGCCTGAGGAACTAGAGGTTGGCTACAATATTCCGGCGATGGTTGGCATGGACGAAGCCGATATTCAGACGCCATGTCTCGTATTGGATCTCGACGCGCTTGAGCGCAACATTATCAAAATGGGTAATTTTGCTAAGCAAATGGGGATACGACACCGTGTGCACGGTAAGATGCACAAATCGGTTGATGTAGCGCTATTACAGGAGCGACTAGGTGGTAGTTGCGGTGTTTGCTGCCAAAAAGTAAGTGAAGCCGAAGCATTTGTTCGAGGCGGTATCAAAGATGTTCTTGTGTCTAATCAAGTGCGTGATATAGCCAAAATTGACCGGTTGGCACGCCTACCAAAACTGGGTGCTAGGGTGATTTGCTGTGTTGACGATCTTGCCAATGTTGATGATCTATCGACGGCGTCGACAACTCATAGTACTCAAATAGATTGTCTTGTTGAAATTGATTGTGGAGCAGGACGTTGCGGCGTTCTAACGACAACCGATGTCGTAGAGATTGCTTGCGCGATTGACGCAGCTGAGGGTTTAAATTTTTCTGGTTTGCAGGCTTACCAGGGGGCAATACAGCATATTAATGATTACAATGAACGAAAAGCCAAGATCGAGGAAGCTATTACAATTGTGGCTGATGCGGTTGCTGGGTTGCAAACGGTTGGCCTTTTATGTGAAATTATTGGTGGTGGTGGTACCGGTTCTTATGACTTTGAGGGGGCATCTGGGGTTTACAATGAGTTGCAGTGTGGCTCCTATGCTTTTATGGATGCAGCCTATGGTCAAATTCTGAATAATGAAGGCAAACGAATCGATCAGGGCGAATGGCAAAACGCTCTTTTCCTCATGACCTCTGTTATGAGTCATGCTAAGCCCGATAAGGCTGTTTGTGATGCCGGTTTGAAAGTACTATCAGTCGATAGTGGATTGCCGATTGTTTTTGGCCGTGATGATATTAAATATGTCACATGTACGGACGAGCATGGGGTGATTGATGACCCTGATGGCCTTTTGAAGGTTGGCGATAAATTAAAGCTGGTACCCGGGCATTGCGATCCAACCTGTAACTTGCATGACTGGTATGTTGGCGTGCGCAACGGCAAGGTTGAAACACTGTGGCCTGTTACTGCACGTGGTAAAGCTCTGTAACGTTTCACCCAAATATTTCTTAGCTAAGGTCAAAAAAGTCGTTTCCCTTATCATCCATAACTATAAAAGCCGGGAAGTCTTCAACTTCGATTTTCCATATTGCCTCCATACCTAGCTCTGGATATTCTAAGATTTCAACCTTTTTTATGGACTCGAGTGCTAACTTCGCCGCGACGCCACCGATTGATCCCAGATAAAACCCACCATTCTGATTGCATGAGTCGCGAACTTTGCGGGACCTATTGCCCTTTGCTAGCATTACCATTGATCCGCCCGCTGCTTGAAATGTGGGGACATACGAATCCATTCTCCCTGCCGTCGTCGGTCCAAATGATCCTGACGGCAATCCTTCCGGTGTCTTTGCAGGTCCCGCATAATACACCGGATGGTCTTTGAAATAATCAGGCAAGTTGCCCTCGGTCTCAAGTCGTTCCAACAATTTTGCATGCGCTATATCACGCGCCACAATCAATGGACCGGACAGTGCAAGGCGTGTTTCAATAGGATACTGGCTTAGCGCTGCAAGAATTTCGTTCATTGGTTTATTGAGATCGACAGCAACAACCTCATCCTCTTCCTTCTCTGAAAGGCTAGGCAGAAATTTAGCTGGATCACGCTCAAGCTTTTCAATAAACAGCCCATCTTGGGTGATTTTGGCGAAGGCCTGCCGGTCAGCTGAGCAGGAAACACCAATTCCGACCGGACAAGACGCGCCATGACGCGGCAATCTAATCACACGAACATCATGGCAGTAATATTTGCCGCCAAATTGCGCGCCGATTCCAAGGTCGCGGGTTATTTGCAATACCTCAGCTTCCCATCCAAGGTCACGCCAAGCATGGCCAAGCGCGTTGCCCTCAACTGGCAGATTATCAAGCGCCTTAATTGAAGCCATTTTAACTGTTTTCATGGTTAGTTCCGCTGATGTTCCACCAATAACAATAGCCATGTGATAAGGGGGGCATGCCGATGTCCCAAGGTCAAGAATAGCGGTGCGGATAAACTCACGAAGTGATTCTGGATTGAGCACGGCTTTAGTTTTTTGATGCAAAAAAGCCTTGTTAGCTGACCCCCCACCCTTCTGGATGAAGGCGAATTTATATTCCAAGCCTTTAACAGCGTTAATTTCAATCTGTGCTGGCAAATTAGTTGAGGTGTTGCTTTCGTCAAACATTGTGTGCGCGGAAAGTTGTGAGTAGCGCAGATTACAATTTTGATATGTGTTGTAGATGCCAAGGGATAGCGCCTCGCCATCATCGCCATCTACCAAAACACGATCGCCGCGATAGCCGGTAACAAGTGCAGTACCCGTATCCTGACACATTGGCAGCAAGCCCTCCGCCGAAATTACCGCATTTTTCAGCATTTCCAGTGCAACAAAGCGGTCATTTTTGGTGGCTTCTGAGTCTTTTAAAATATTGGCAAGCTGGACAAGGTGGCTGCTGCGTAATAGATGCGAAATATCGGCAAACGCTCGTTCGGCAAGCAGGGTCAATGCCTCTGGATCCACACGCAAAAAAGTTTCGCCATTCATTTTAACAAGGCGGACATGGCTGCTTGAAATAAGTTCATATTCAGTAGTATCTGCAGTTTCGGGGAACATGGGGCTATAGGCAAAAGTGGCCATGGTTAGATCCTATTACTATCAAGTGGCAAAACAAAGGACAAATCGCTTGGCAGGGTCGCAAACCCGGCAGGCAGCAGAATGCAAAGATTACAAAGTTGGTTTTTTTCGAAATGTGTCAAGTGAGACAACATCAGCGCTATTGTCACCATCATCATCATTGATTTGCCTAGTGCTAGCATCACGTCGTTGCATGTGTGCCGGTGCATCGAGGGAACTAGCTCCTTGATTGTTACCATACCGATTATCAGTATCAGAGTTTTTATCAAAAACATAATCAGGCCCCGTATCAGACATAGTGCACTCATCTTCGTCACCATTCTCATCTGCTGCGCCAAACTGCAACCCGAAACCAACCGATGGGTCGTTAAAGCTAGTAATGGATTGATAGGGTATGACCATCGGGCTTGGTTTTCCCGCGAAAAACAGAGTAATCGAAAATTCTTCGCTGCCAACAATCAAATCTCCAAATTGATGCTGTAAAACGATGGTCATATTTTCTGGATGTTTTGTTCTCAACTCATCGCTAATTTCAACACCGGAATGCGTGGTTGAAAAGCTGATGTAAAAATGCGTTTCGCCGGGAAGCCCAACCTTTTCAACAATGCCGAGTGAAGTGCGCACGACTGACCGAAGTGCATCTTCGACCAAAAGTTCATAATTCAGACCGGTTTGGAGCATTTCATCATCAGTCATCAGTTAGCGATCTTTCTTATACAACGTTATTTATTAGGTCAGCGGGAATAATACGCTGGGTGTTAAGTAATGACTTGGTAGGTCGTTCGTTTGTTTGTTATATAATTGCTGTTGCCTCTAAACTAAAGCGGAACGCTTCTGTTGCCAGGTGCGCCCCAAACCCCGCCAGATCGAGCTCAATCGGTCTGGACTTAAGATCGGTTACTCTCGCTGCACTAAGCTGCGATTGCTACCGGAGCAGTGTTGTCATTTGCAACTACTACATGGCCCGATAACGGTGGGTACCATACCGAGCGAAAATACTGCCTTTACCACATGCGTCGATCCTGTTTCGCCCCCAATCTTTTAGCCCAAATAAAACTTGCCAGCTGTCGCAGCCGGGAGTGCGGGCTAAAATGGTGGAGGCGCCGGGTACCGCCCCCGGGTCCGCTCTGCTTATTTCACAGCACGTTTATCGCCATAGCTGAAATCCCAGCAAATTTATTATAGGTGTATTAGGACTGGTTTCAAAGAACAGTTTTGATTTCGATGTTGTTTCTGTTAAATCTTCGTTTGAAAAATGATTACTTTTTTGATCTGGACTACCCGTTAGTGCTCTTTATCAGCTTGCGCATGGCTACATGACCATGCCATTTTAAATATTGAAACGGCGGTTGTCGCGAAGCAACAGTAATTTGTTAAACCTGATAATTGTCTAATTGATGGACTTCTGATGCAGCAATATCTTTTTTTGTTACAACGAATTCTTGATGAAGGCGTTGATCGTGATGACCGGACTGGAACGGGCACAAGAGCGGTGTTTGGACATCAGATGCGTTTTGACCTTGCTGATGGATTTCCCTTACTGACTACAAAAAAACTGCATATTAGATCGATTATCCATGAATTACTGTGGTTTATTAGCGGCGACACGAACATTCGCTATCTGCAAAAAAATGGTGTTTCGATTTGGGATGACTGGGCGGATGAAAATGGCGATCTTGGACCAGTTTATGGCAAACAATGGCGCCATTGGCAGACGTCAGATGGCCGCAAAATTGATCAGCTTGCTGATTTGATTGAAATGATAAAAACCAACCCCAACTCTCGCCGATTAATTTTATCGGCATGGAACCCTGCTGATGTGCCAAATATGGCACTGCCACCCTGTCACTGCTTGTTTCAATTTCAAGTTGCTAATGGCCGGCTGTCCTGCCAGCTATATCAGCGCAGTGCGGATAGCTTTCTAGGTGTTCCTTTCAATATTGCTTCCTATGCCTTGTTAACTCATATGATTGCCGCCATCTGTGATCTCAAAGCGGGTGAATTTGTTCATACATTTGGTGATGCACACCTGTATGCAAATCACTTTGAGCAAGCTAGAAGTCAATTGGCACGTCAACCCACTGCATTGCCTACTTTGCTGATACATAATGTGCCTGATCGTATTGACGATTTTAGATATGAAGATTTTGAAATTGTAGATTACGTTGCGGCGTCTCACATTGCCGCACCAATTGCAGTATAATGGCGATGATGAGTATGATTGCAGTCGTGGCAATGGCGGAAAACCGTGTCATTGGCGATGGTAGAGGGCTAATTTGGCATATTCCTAATGACCTAAAGCGCGTCAAAATGTTAACCATGTCTTGTCCACTTATTATGGGGCGAAAGACTTGGGCCTCTATTGGCCGACCGTTGCCAGGTCGAGCCAGCATTGTGATGACCCGTAATAAATTATGGATTGCCGATGGCGCAATTGCGGTTCCAAATCTTGAGGCAGCAATTGAGGCTGCCCAGAGTTGGATAGAAAACACTGCCGGATCCCGTCCTGATATAATTTTATTCGGTGGCGGTGAGATTTACAGTCAGGGATTAGAATATTGTCACCGGGTTGAAAGAACGGTTATCGCCAAAAAGTTGGATGGGGGCGCAGACGCTGCTTACTTTCCCGAATTACCCCAGGCAGATTGGGACATCGAGATCGAGGCCGAGGTCGAGGCAACTAATGATGTACCCGCATACAGATATGAAAGTGCAGTGAGGCGGGAGCCTCCACGGCAGTTTTAGGTAACCAATCTGATTGAAATAAACAAGTTGATTTCCGACTGTTAGACTTATGCAATCCCACAGTTTAATCAAGAACGATCTTTGGACTAGGTTTTGGTGCTTTTTGCTCGAGCATGTCGAGGACGGACCCTGCAATGCCTCGATAATGGTGAGCATGTGGGCTATCAGGTTGACTTGCGACAATTGGCATTCCGTCATCTGATGTAGCTCTGATGGCCATTTCGAGCGGGACTTCACCAAGGAAGGGAACACCTAGCTTTGCTGCTTCTGCTTTAGCACCACCATGACCGAATATTTCGTGTCTTGCGCCGCACTCTGTGCACAAAAAATGGCTCATATTTTCAATAATGCCAATAATAGGTACATTGACTTTACGAAACATATTCAACCCTTTTCGTGCATCAATGAGAGCTAAATCTTGGGGGGTTGAAACAATAATTGCACCGGCAAGGGCGGCACGCTGTGACAATGTCAATTGCGCATCACCAGTTCCCGGCGGCATGTCGATTACTAGAATGTCAAGCTTATCCCATGCCACATCACGAAGCATTTGTTCAATCGCGCTCATCACCATGGGGCCGCGCCATATCGTTGGTGCGTCTTCAGCAACTAGATACCCGATCGACATCGTTTGCAGACCCCATGCTTCAATCGGTAAAATCTTTTTGCCGTCGCTTTGAGGTTTCCGGTTCAAGCCAATTAAGCGTGGAAGAGATGGTCCGTAAATAT
>QBYK01000029.1 GCA_003282865.1 SAR116 cluster bacterium AG-325-I21
AAATTGCTGTCTACCCAACCAGATGCTGACGCTATAAGCGTACTTAAAATTGATATTGCGCGTGTTAAGCCCGATGGTGCCGCTGTCTTTGCTGGTACGGCCGTACCCAATGCAGACATTCGTATTTTTGAAGGCAAAATTCTTCTTGGCAAAACCGTCGCTAATTCAGCAGGTGAGTGGGTAATTATTCTTGAAAAGTCTTTAGCTGTTGGTCAGCATTTGATTTCCATAGCAATGGAGCGTGACGATGGATCAACTGCCTTTGCTGATTTAAGCTTGGCCATCGAAATATATGAGGATGCTGCAACCAAACCATTGGTCGCATTGCTCCCAGAAACCTCAACCGAGGTGCCTGTTTTGATCCAGTCGCCCGATGATGGGAAGTCTGCAACATCAAACATAGCGGGAACCTACAGGAACAACAGCAATGAGGCCCAACAGGCGAATGTGGGTGCTGCCCCAACCGCCAATGATTCTACTAGTGTTGATGTCGATCAGACCGTTCACTCAACTGAAGTTACATCAACAAGCGTTTTAGCGACGATTGTTCCAACTGCAATTGTTTGGCGGGATGCCTCGCACATTCTTATTTCTGGTAACTCACAGGGTGGGATACGAGTGGTTGCAAATGTTTCCAATGTCCCGTTTGGTGAGGCACTTGTTCTTGCGGATGGCGATTGGCAGATTGCGGGCAGTCTAAATCTGAAAAAACTAAAACACCACCTTAAATTTAAGTTGATGAATGATCGGAATAAAATTATCGCAACCTATACTCTGCCCCTTACCTCGCGTGATCTTGCCAAGGGGCTGAATGGAACGCCGCTTGTTGTCGTCAACAAAGGGGATGCGTTATGGCGCATTGCATATCGCCAATTTGGAGACGGCATTAGATATGTGGATATTGTGAGGCGTAATCAGAGAGATATAGTAGATCCTGATTTGATTTATCCAAAACAGATTTTTGCTGTACCAAAATCTGCAAAGAATACAGCAAATCAGAATTAATATTCTAGAATGGGGCACCTAGAAATCCTGCTAAAGGTCATTTCGTTGATAGCAAATGAGATCAAACTATGATTTTGGGACCGAATTGGAGCGTGGCTGATGATGGTTGGCCAATTTTGGCATTGGCTGGAATTGTCACGATTTTAACAAGTATTATCTCTTTACCGCTTGGTTGTTTTCTGCTTGGTATCATGGTTTGGCTATCGCATCTGCTGCGCGTGCCAAACCGCCAAACTAATAGTGATGCTCAAGCCATCTATGCGCCATGTGATGGTGTGATTTTAGAGATAGCGCCCGATATATTTCCTGATGGATTCGCAAATTATGAGAACCCGGCCCAGCGTATCACAATTCAAACGCGGCTATCTGACGCGCAATTGCAGACTAGTCCAGTTACTGGACATATTGTTGAAAACCATCTTCTGCCCGGCTTATTCGAAAGGTGGGGCAATCATCCAGCCAGTTGGCAAGCTGCGAGATTGCTAAATGAACGCCGTGAAATTCACTTTTGTGATTCGTGTAAACGTATAGTTGTTCTAGTTCAGATGGGCAGTAAAACTGCACGTCAACTGATTTGTCGGTTGTTGGAAGGAAAATTTGTACAGGCGGGAAGCCCAATTGGCATGGCCTGTTTAGGTGGGGTAGTAGATCTTTACATTCCGGCGGAGTGTAAAATCTTGAGCATGGCTTGCCAGCATACAATTGCGGGGGAAACAGTAGTGGCACAATTTGCTGCTGAGCCCGCTAAAAACAAGAATTCCAGGTCGAATCAGGTTTAAGATAGTGTTTGACGCGCAGATCCGCCCGCTGATAGACCGATTATTAAACCCGGTCGGCAGGCAGCTAGCTGCCCGCGGGGTAGCTGCAAACCATGTTACCATTATCGGTATGCTCTTTGGTTTGGCTGCGGCTTTATGTGTCGCGTTTCAGCTATTTGATTTTGCGTTTTGGCTTATTTTACTGAATCGCCTTGCCGATGGAGTGGATGGAGCTGTTGCCCGTGCCAGTATGACCACTGATTTTGGTGGCTATTTGGATATTGTTTGTGATTTTGTATTTTACAGTGCCATTCCTGTAGCCTTTGCGGCTGCTCAGCCAGAAAATGCACTAGCTTCAGCATTTCTAATTTTCAGTTTTATTGGGACTGCAAGCAGCTTTCTTGCTTTTGCGGTACTCGCTGAAAAGCACAATATTTCAACAGAAATACGTGGTAAAAAAGCCTTTTACTACCTTGGTGGGCTAACCGAGGGGGCTGAAACTTTCTTACTGCTTATTGCAATGGTCACATGGCCTAGCCATTTTGTATTAATGGCCTTTGGGTTTGGACTTTTATGCTGGGTCACAACGATAACTCGCATTTTTGCTGCATACCGACAATTTAGTGATTAGCTACAGTGGCGGGTAAGCAAATTAGGGTTGGCAATTAAGCGTCGCGCTCGGTGTGGCACATAAAAAAAAAGAGAGGCACTTAAGCATAATGAAATTTGGTATTGGACAACCGGCTGCGCGTGTTGAAGACCAACAATTGCTTGTTGGAGCGGGATGTTTCAGCGATGATGTGGCACCTGGTCAAGGGCTGCGCATCGCCTTCTTGCGTTCGCCCCACGCGCATGCGCGGATGCGCACTCCAGATGTTAGTGCTGCACGTAAGCTGGCGGGGGTTCGCCTTGTTGCAACGCAGGCGGACCTTGATGCCGACAATATTGGTGATATTGAGTGCCAGTTTTGTCCACCTTTAATTGGTGGTGGCAAGATGCAGCTTGTTAGTAAGCCTGCTATGGTGCGCGATATCATCCGTCATGCCGGTGATATTATTGCTATAGTCATTGCTGAGACCGAAGATATAGCCGACGCTGCAATCGCATTGATCGACGTTGAGTATCAGTCAATGCCAGCCGTTACTGATATATACGCAGCAATGGCGGATGAGGCACCTCAATTATATGACTGTTACCCAAATAATATTGCATTTAAATGGGGGGTTGGAGATCTTGATGGTGTCGAGCAGGCCATGAAAGCCGCTATTACTGATGGCCATAAAATTGTTGAGATCGATGTGGTGAATAACCGTGTTGTGATCAATTCAATGGAAACCCGTCCAATGGTTGTTGCTCCGGGCAAAAGACCTGGTTCGCTGGATATCTGGTGCGGGACGCAGGGCGTTGTTGGAATTGCTGAACAGATTGCTAAATGTCTATCGATGGACCGCGCTGATGTTCGTGTTCAAACTGGCGATGTTGGTGGTAGCTTTGGCTTTAAGATATTTCTTCACCCCGAACAAGTCTGCATAGCTTGGGCGGCGCGCAAACTTGGGCTAATGGTGCGTTGGCAGCAAAGCCGTTCCGATTGTTTTTTGTCGGATTTACATGGGCGTGATAACCGCTCACAGGCGCGCGCGGCGATTGATCAGACGGGCCGCATTCTGGCGCTTCAGGTTAAGGCACACGCCAATATGGGCGCGTGGCTATCGAACTTTTCCACCTACATTCCCACTTTATCGGGGTGTCGTACGTTGACCACTGTCTATGATATTAAGACTGCAAGCCTCCAGGTTATCGGGGTGATGACCAACACCCCCGCGGTAGACGCATATCGCGGTGCTGGAAGGCCAGAAGCAAACTATCTGATGGAACGGCTGATGGATCATATCGCTGTCGAAACGGGATATAGCCGGCGAGATGTGCGTCGTGTTAATATGATCAAAGCAGCCCAAATGCCTTATGAAATGGTAGCGGGGGGTACAATTGACTCTGGCGAGATTCCCCAACTGTTTGAAGCAGCGATCAAACAGGCGGATGTGGCTGGATTTGCCACTCGTCGAGAGCAATCAGATACGCAAAACAAGCTTCGCGGAATTGGATTTGGCATGTATCTCGAACAATGCGGCGGCGGTAAGGATGAAGGGGTTGATGTCGAATTTCAAGATGATGGTCGTGTCTTCCTTTATGGCTCGCAGCAATGCAATGGGCAGGGGCATCGTACCACAGTGACGCAAATTTTGTCAGACCGTTTGGGATATGATGCGGATTTAATTACTGTGCATCAGGGGGACTCGAATCGCAGTCCACGCGGCACAACGGGCGGGGCCCGTATGACCTCAGTTCTTGGTTCAGCAGTGGCGAAGGCTGCCGCACACATCCTGAGCGTGGCGACGCCGCTGGCTGCTGAGATGCTCGATTGTGATGCTAGTGCGCTGATATTTTCTGATGGCTTGTTTTCGGTCAATAATACAAATCGTTCTGTTGCAATCGAAGACCTCGTGCGCCGTCTTGCCCAACCCGGCCAGATGCACCAGTTGAACTGCGCTCAGTCTTATGAAACTGATGGTGCGACCTATCCCTACGGCTGCCATATTGTTGAGGTTGAAATTGACAAGGTGACCTGTGCTGTTCAGATTGCTCGGTATAGCGTGCTGGATGATTTTGGCCTTGTGATCAATCCGATGACGCTTGCAGGACAAATTCATGGGGGTATTGCACAGGGCGTCGGGCAGGCGTTGCTGGAACATATTGTTTATGATGAATCTGGTCAACTGCTCGCTGGATCTTTGATGGATTATGCCTTACCGCGAGCCGATCATTTTCCTGGCTTCGCAATTGACATGCGCAATACACCATGTGCCAACAATTTGCTTGGCATTAAGGGTGCTGGCGAGGCGGGGGCAATTGGTGCTCCTCAAGCTGTGATTTCGGCCGTATGTGATGCGCTGCAAATTACTCATATTGATATGCCAGCAACGCCGCTGGAAATATTCAATGCGATTAAGGCAAAACAGACCCGAGAAACGATAAATGAAAAGGCAAGTGGATGAGGCAAAAAATTGTTAAAGCTGATAGTGAATGGCGCGAGACCCTGACAGATGAACAGTTCCGTGTTGCCCGAAAACATGGCACTGAGCCTGCGTTTTCTGGCCGGTTGGACAAGCATTGGGAAAAAGGTGTCTATATCTGTATATGCTGCGATAACCCCCTATTTTCATCGGATACGAAGTTTGATTCCGGGTCTGGCTGGCCCAGCTTCTTTGCACCAATTGATGTAGCCAATGTTGGTGAGAAGGTTGATGACAGCTTTTTTATGCGCCGCATCGAAGTGCATTGTGTACAATGTGAGGCGCATCTTGGCCATGTGTTTCCCGATGGGCCGCAACCAACCGGCCTTCGCTATTGCATCAATTCGGCATCATTGGATTTTATCGACGGCGAATAGGTAAATGATGCGCGCTAGTACCGGATGGCCCGATTTAGGCTGTTTTATTTTTACCGCCGCCTTGTCGAGGGCCTTAGAGCTATTTGTTATGCAGTCCTCAGCTACTATAACCCTTACCATGACTGTGATGTCTTAGTTTTAAAATTTCAACATCATCGAGCATGCCATCACCATTGTTGTCCATACGGTTGAACATGGTCACGAGCCGCGCGTTAAACTCGTCCTCTCCAGTCAGGCCATCACTGTTGCGGTCCAGCTTTTGAAAGCGCCAGTTCTGGCGGCTTGTCAATTCGTCGAGGCTGATGAGACCATCATTATTCACATCCAGTTTTTTTGCCTTGACCAGGGCCCGTTTATGGGTGTTTGGATACATGTTGGCTTTGGCAAGCCCGACAATGAGGCCACCTAATACCAACAGCCCAACTCCAATCATAATGGGGCTAAAAATAGAGGAGACGTGAGGGTATTTCATAATCTATTCCTTTGTTTTAATTTTCAATGGCAAAACGCATTTAGATGCGCTAGCAACATTGGCACGCTCTAAAAGTATGGTTGAGAGATTGCTATGCCCCGATGTCACTACCGTCATGATTGAGGTAAATAGCGGCAGAAAAGCGGCGTGGCTGTGATCATTTCTAGTTTATAAATTGTTATTATTTGGGTTATGAATTGTCCTTATTAAGGCAGTATGACTTGCTTTTAACCACAGCTGGACATAGGTTTGGGGCATATCATGAAATGGCTTGTCGCAAAACACGCCAGCACGGCCTGCGAATGATATCTGATAGGAAACGGCGTCATGTCCCAAAGGCTAAAAATCGGAACTTTATCAGAAAATGGACCAACAAATGCCATGCCTTGGGTTGAGGGCACCTCCCGCGTTTTTGGCGTGATTGGGCATCCGGCGGATCATGTTCGCGCCCCAATGGTGTTTAACCCGCGTTTTGCAGCAACTGGTCTGCCGCATGTGATGGTGCCGATTGATGCACCACCAACTCGGTTAGAGGCAATTATTGCTGGATTGCGTATCATACCAAATTTTGGCGGTTTGGCGGTAACTATTCCGCATAAAATGGCACTAGCTGACCTATGTGACACACTTGGTACCGCGGCTGAGCTTACGGGAGCCGTTAATGCCGTGCGCTTTGATGATGATGGTAGTATGCATGGTGATAATTTTGATGGTGCTGGTTTTGTCGCGGGCTGTCACGGGAACGGGTTTGATGTTGCCGGTAAAAATATTCTGCTTATTGGTGCCGGTGGGGCAGCGCGCGCCATTGCTGCAGCTTTATGTGAGGCCGGGATAAACGAACTTCATATAGCCAATCGCAACTTTAAAAAGGCCCAAAACCTGGTCAAGGTGCTTAACCAGAAAACTGGCTTTGATAGTACCACAGCGCTTGCTCTTTCTAATTGCGATGGTATTGATGCTGACATGATTATCAACAGCACCAGCCTTGGCCTTAAAGAGGATGACCCGTTGCCATTGCCATTGACTAATTTGAGGAAGGGTACCGTTATTGCTGACATTATAATGGTACCAGCTGAAACAAAATGGCTGATTGCCGCCAAAGCTGCTGGGTTGCAAGTGCATTATGGGCGACACATGCTTGATTATCAGATGGAATTGATTGGCAAATTTATTGGTGCCTTGTAAGTAAAAGTCGGAATCGATGATTGAGTTCAGTTTGGCAGGCCGCTATAAAGGTGGGTGAGGCTATAGCCAAATTTGTGAAGATGAGGGTCTATATGACGGAAAAGCCAAATGTTTGGACTGACGATCGTTTGGAGGGGCTGAAAAAGCTGTGGTCTGAGGGCTTATCAATTTCGCAAATTGGCGAAGCACTTGGTGTGTCACGCAATTCCATTGCCGGAAAAGCACATCGGATGGGTCTGCCGAAACGGCCATCACCAATCAGTCGTTCAAAGGTCAAAAAACCAAAAATTGTGGTGCCTGAGATGCCCAAGGAATTGCCGCTGCGCCTAGAATTACGTCAGCTTGACTGGTCGCGTAATAAATGCTGTTGGCCAACTGGTGATCCTAAGAAAAATGGCTTTTTGTTTTGCGGGGAGCCGGTTGTTCCGGGCAAACCCTATTGCTTGAAACACTGCTATGAAGCTTATACAACATCTCGTGACTCCAATTGACTCTTATGTTGAAGCGTCGCGAAAATTATACGCCGCCAGCATTTTTGGTGGCTTCGGCCGACCTAGACATTAATATCCATGATCATCAGACAATCGTGACCACGAAACTGGCGATAGCACCAAATCCGGATGCAATTGCATCAACCGTTCTAAAACTTGATGGGCGCGCGATACAGTTAAAATCTATTTCTGTCGATGGTGTCGAGCTAAGGGATGGTGAATTTGAGATCGATAACAATGGCATTCAGATTAAAGGGTTAACAGGCCAGCATATTGTTGAAACAGTTGCGCAATGCGACCCTGAAACCAACACTGCGCTTGAGGGTCTGTATCTATCTGGCGGCATGTATTGTACGCAGTGCGAGCCCGAGGGCTTTAGACGAATTGGCTATTTTCCGGATCGCCCTGATGTTATGACGAAGTTCACCGTTCGTATTGAGGCAGATAAACGTTTTTTGCAATTGCTTTCAAACGGCAATTTGGTTGAAACTGGTGATTGCGATAATGAACGCCATTTTGCTATTTGGTATGATCCGCATCCAAAACCAAGCTATTTGTTTGCTGCGGTTGTTGGTGATCTTGATTGTGCTGTCGATCACTTTGTAACAATGTCTGGTCGAAAAGTTGATCTTCATATCTATGTTGAAAAGGATAATGTTGAGTTAACCCATCATGCGATGGACTCTTTAAAACGTTCAATGCGCTGGGATGAGGAGGTTTATGGTCTTGAGTACGACCTTGACCTGTTTCAGATTGTTGCGGTTAGCCACTTCAATATGGGAGCGATGGAAAACAAGGGCTTGAACATTTTTAACAGCAAGTTTGTTTTGGCTGACCTGAAAACCGCCACTGACACTGATTTACACCGTGTTGAGTCGATCATCGCGCATGAATATTTCCATAATTGGACGGGTAACCGGGTCACCTGCCGTGACTGGTTCCAGCTTACGCTAAAAGAGGGGCTTACTGTTTTTCGGGATCAATGTTTTTCAGCTGATATGCATGACTCCGGTATTCAGCGTGCTAATGATGTTTCCATGCTTCGTGCGGCTCAATTCACCGAAGATCGAAGCCCTACTGCGCATCCCATTCGCCCTGAGAGTTACCAAGAAATTAATAATTTCTATACCGCGACCGTATATGAAAAGGGGGCCGAAGTTATTCGTATGCTATCGGGGTATCTTGGCAAGGAAGGGTTCCGACTTGGCACTGACCTATATTTCAAACGCCATGATGGCGCAGCGGTGACTTGTGATGATTTCATTGCTGCTTTGGCCGACGCGAATTCTGTTGATCTGTCAGCTTTTGAGGGCTGGTATAAGCAGGCGGGAACGCCCGTCCTAACAGCGACTAGAGTGACGATTGGGGATGACAATGGCTTTGGCATTGCCTTTAGCCAAGAGATTCCCGAAACCGTGGCAAAAACCCCACGATTGCCGCTGCCGATACCGGTTCGAATTGGGCTTGTTGGACACAATGGGTCTTCGGTGTCGTTCCGCCTGGCACATGATGCGCCTTTTGCAGAAGAACATGTTGTGCTGATAACCAACGAAACACATCTACAACCGGTTTATCCCGAAACCAACGGCGGGATCGTGCCAAGCCTACTTCGTAATTTTTCGGCACCAGTGATTTTGCAGGATGATTTAATATCATCTGAACGGTTGCAATTGTTAGCTCATGACGCCGATATGTTTAACCGGTGGGACTCGGCGCAAACATTGTTTGCAGATCAAATTCTTGCTATTGCAACTGATCCAAACGACGCGTTTGATGAGCTGGCAGTGGTGGCGTTGGGAAATGCGCTAGCTGATGTGCTGGCACATCCTGACCTGCTGGATATGTTCAAAGCTGGTTTGTTGACATTGCCCGCGATTTCGGTTCTTGAAAGTCGTATGAGGCCAGCAGATCCGATTGGCCTATTCCATGCCCGCCGCAAGTTAGAGGCCAAGCTTGGACGCTTGCTAACTCCCAAAATTAGCTCAGTACTAGCGCGCCATTCATCGCCCGCCAACACGTCGGCAGAATCAACAGAGGCAGATATGAGGAAAACTGCTGGCGGGCGGGCGTTATTGAACCGTCTGTTATCGTTGGCAGTTGCGAACGGTGATCTGGGTGCAATTGAATTTGCTGCTGCACAAGTGCATGACCAGAATATGACCCTGTCGCAGGGTGCTATTGTGGCTTTAAATCATTGTGATCATCAGGCACGTATCATAGCGCTGCAACATTTTCATGATCGCTGGCGGGAATGCCCTCTTGTGTTGGAAAAATGGTTCATGATGGAGTCAATGTCAGTTGTATCTGGAACTATTAACCGACTAAAATCATTGATGAAACATCCGGCCTTTGATGAGAATAACCCTAACAAATTGCGTTCGGTTTTAGGGTCTTTCATGAATGGTAATCCAGTACACTTTTATGCTGAAGACGGTTCTGGCTTTGAGTTTATTGGGGATTGCCTGATTGATATTGACGCTCGTAACCCACAGCTTGCCGCCAGGATGGCCTTGCCATTGACTCGCATTGCACAATATGCTCCGCAACGTCAGGCTCAAATGAGGCTAGCATTGCAAAAGGTGCAAAACAAGGCAAAGTCAAACGATCTTCGTGAGGTTGTCGACAAGGCATTGGTTGACCCATGGACAAGCTAATAATGCTTTCAAATAATAAGGTCTCAAACAACTTTAGCACAAACGAAAGGTTTGGTAGCGATATATCGCTTGGGAAGTATTGGCAGGATCGGGGTATGCGCGGTTAGCGGCTCAGGAAGGCAGGAACGTGGCCTGTTTCAGCGAGTGTGTTGCCTGAACAGTCTGGTGGTGAGGGTAATTCATCATCGCGGTTACGGTTTTTTATTTTTGCAGCTCGTTTAGATTTTTCTGCCACCGATTTTTTATTATCTAATTTTGCTGGATTGTCGCCGGCTGACGTGCTAACCGCTGGTTTTTGACTTTGGCCAGTGAACTTGCGAAGCGCGGCTTTTTTTTTGGCCTTTTCGTCAACGGTTTTTGCCGCATTTGCAAGCGTGCTTGAGTCTGCATCGATAACTTTCCCGCCAATAATTTTGATTAAAGGGATGGGTTTGCCAATCAAAGTCTCAATTAAGCTCACATATTTGTGATCGTCCTTACTTGCCGCGATGGTAAAGGCACGGCCAGATCTTCCAGCACGGCCAGTGCGGCCAATTCGGTGAACATAATCTTCGGCATGGGTTGGTACATCAAAATTGAACACATGGCTAAGGTCAGCAATATCAAGCCCGCGTGCTGCAACGTCTGATGCAATCATTAACCGTACTTCACCGTCCTTAAAGCGTTGCAAAGCTTCGAGCCTAGCAGATTGTGTCATGTCGCCATGTAATGCGACCGCAGAGAAGCCGTGGTTCGTTAGCGATTTGACTAAAATGGTTATGTCACGCTTGCGATTGCAGAATACAACAGCATTTTTTACCAACTCATGTCTTACTATATCGCGCAGGACCTTCCGCTTGCTTTTTGAGTCTGTCCAAATAAGCTTCTGTGCAACGGTATCAGCGGTTGTGGCAGGGGGCGCGACTTCGACAATCTTCGGATTCATGACGAATTTGCTGCCAAGTTTTTGAATGTCATCAGACAATGTTGCTGAGAAAAACAAAGTCTGGCGCATCCGCGGCAAAAGGCCCGCAATCCGCTCAACATCCGGTATGAAGCCCATATCTAGCATGCGGTCGGCTTCATCAATGACCAATATTTTCACATCATTAAGCAAAACCTTGCCACGCTCGAAATGATCGAGCAGGCGGCCCGGCGTTGCGATCAGCACATCCACCCCTTTACTAAGCGCGGCATTTTGATCAGCAAAACTAACTCCCCCGATAAGAAGGGCCATGCTTAATTTGTGATAGGAGCTAAAATTTTGAAATGAGTCAGCTACTTGTGCTGCGAGCTCACGTGTTGGAGCAAGAATTAGAGACCGCGGTAATCGAGCCTTCGCGCGACCGGATGCAAGAATATCGATCATTGGCAGTGTGAAAGATGCGGTTTTGCCTGTACCGGTTTGCGCAGAGCCTAAAATATCACGGCCCATTAATACAATAGGAATGGATTTTTTTTGTATTGGTGTTGGGCTTATGTAGCCCAGGTCGGCTACGGCACGACTTAGCTCGTTACTGAGGCCGAGATCTAAAAATTTCAACGATAAGTTCCCTATCGAGATTGAACAAAATGTTTCACTCACCAATTCACAGCGTTACCATTAGTTTCCCAACGGTTTGAGGTGGGCAGACATCTGAGCTGGTGATATAGATGAATGAACTCGAGGTCAATCGTTCATTCTTAAGCTATTAACGAGGCTTTATGCCACCATTCACGCCAATCTTCATTCCCGGCCTTCTTTGTACCGAATTGCTGTTTGCCAAACAACGTGCCACGTTGTCGAAAGCGGGCCTGATCGCCGATACAAGGCAACATGACAGCATTAATGAAATGGCGCGGGTCGCATTGGGTCAATGCACGGGTGCACTTGTACCAGTCGGTTTGTCTATGGGTGGATATGTGGCCCTAGAAATGGCACGCCTCGCCCCTGAGAGAATAGCTGGGATGGCATTATTGAGTACCAATGCAGGATTGGATAGTGATAAACGCGCCAATGAGCGTCATCAAGCAATCAAACTTGCTACCCATAAAGGATTTAAAGGCATCACTAGGAGCTTTTTATCACAATTGATATCAAAGTCAGAGTGTGTCGATGAAGTGCTGGTTGACAATATTTTAGCAATGGCAAGTGATATCGGGCGGCTAGGTTTTGTTCGCCAGCAAACCGCTATCCTAGGCCGTCGCGATCAAAAAGATACGTTAGCTAGCTTTAACAAGCCTGTGCTGGTTTTGTGTGGAACGTTGGATATAGTAACACCACCAAAACTGTCGAGAGATATGGCTGACCTCACCCCCTATGCTACCTTGAAATTGCTTGATGGTATCGGTCACTTGTCATCACTTGAGGCTCCGGGGGCGGTAACTAGGGCGTTGCATGACCTATTTTATCGCATTGAATGATTCCATTAATTTCGACGAATTGCGATATAAACCGCAAAAATCGCGACAAAACTGTAAAGTCCAAAAGCAGGGAGTGGTATTACCGCGGCTTCATCAACGATGATGTTAGTTAGTGACAGGCTGATCGCAGCGAAGCCGATTGCGCAACCGAATAGAGCGCGCTTGGTGGTGCGGCAACCGTCATTGCGAACGAGAAAAATCACTAGGCCAGCGAGAAACGACATTGCGGCTAGTCCGCGCCGCATGATTACACTAACACGGGTCGCTTCGTTACTTGCACCGGGAAAAAGTCGCAATGTTAGCGGTGTTGCAAAGGCATAAAATAACATACCTTGAACAACCAACGACCCACTGATGATCCGTATTGCAGTTTGAGGAAGCATTAAAGTTCCTTCAAATAATAAGTTTTAAACATCAAGGTTTACTAACGCATGTTCGGCATGATCTCGAATGTAGCCAAAGCGCAGTTCAGCCTTTTTTTCCCATCAGCGTATTGACCAGTTGGTCGGTGTGCCGGCGAAGATCTGCTCCAACGGCGTCACGTAGGGGCAACACCACCTGCAAAAGCCTGCGACTATCACGGTTCATGGTGGTTTCTTTAAGTTGCGCAGGGGGCATTTCCCCTAGTCCCTTAAAACGGCTCGTTTCTACCTTGCCGCGCTTATCAAAGACTTTTTTCAAGCTCGTTTCTCGCTGCTCGTCATCAAGTACATAAACGGTTTTTCCACCTTGTGTAAGCCTATAAAGTGGAGGTTGGGCCAGATATAGTCTGCCAGCTTCAACAAGTTGGGGCATTTCACGATAAAAATAAGTCATTAGCAATGCTGAAATGTGGGCACCATCAACATCAGCATCGGTCATAATAATGATCCGACCATAGCGCAAATCCTCAAGACGAAAATCCTTACCTGGCTTTACGCCGAGTGCCAGCGACAAATCTGACAGCTCTTGATTACTGCTGAGCTTTTCATTAGACGCGCTAGCGACATTCAAGATTTTTCCTCGAAGTGGCAAAACAGCCTGCGTTTTGCGATCGCGAGCCTGTTTTGCTGACCCGCCAGCAGAGTCTCCCTCGACCAGAAATAATTCGGTTATTTCGCTATCACTTGATGAGCAATCAGCCAACTTGCCAGGTAGACGGAGGCGTCGAGTAGCCGATTTGCGGGCAACCTCTTTTTCTTTTTTTCGGCGCTTTCGCTCGTCAGCTTTTTCAATCGCCTTCTCCAGCAAAAAAGTAGCGCGACCGGCATCGGCAGATAGCCATTGATCAAAGCGATCACGCACGGCCTGTTCGGTTTGGCGCGTTGCATCAGTTGAAACAAGGCGATCCTTGGTTTGGCCCTGAAATTGAGGGTTTCGTAAAAAAATGGAGAGCATTATGGCGCCGCCATCTAGCGCATCTTCAGCTGTGATATCAGCCGCCTTTTTATTACCAACCAAATCGCCGAAACCACGCAATCCGCGAACAATG
The DNA here is from genome assembly GCA_003282865.1 of SAR116 cluster bacterium AG-325-I21. Taxonomy (GTDB): domain Bacteria; phylum Pseudomonadota; class Alphaproteobacteria; order Puniceispirillales; family Puniceispirillaceae; genus UBA3439. Next base: position 13,867 of record QBYK01000029.1, read on the forward strand.
GCTTGACGAAAGCCAGTTTCATGAGTTCCGCCCGATGGGGTGGGTACAGTGTTACAATAGCTCTGGAAAAAACCGTTTTCGCCAGGCCCCAGCCATGTGATTGCCCATTCGAATTTTTGCCCATCAAGTTCGGCAATTTCGGCAAAGGGGGTGGAAATCATCAGAGCATTGTCGGCCGTTGCACCGTTCAGATAATCCGCAAGCCCACCCGGATAATGCAGGTTAGTTTCAGCTGGCGTCAGATCACCCGCGGCAAGCAACAGGGGATTACAACGCCAACGTATTTCTACACCAGCAAAAAGATAGGCCTTTGATCGGGCCATCCGAAACAAGGTTGCTGGCTGGAATTGCGCGTCATCACCAAAAATCTCGACGTCGGGGGTAAAGCTGACTGATGTACCGCGCCGGTTAGGAGCGGCGCCAATCTCGCTCAAGGGCCCTAGCGGTTTTCCCCGCGAAAACTGCTGCTGATACAGAACCTTATCCCGGGCAATTTCTACCGTCAATTTACTCGATAACGCATTCACAACTGATGCACCAACCCCATGAAGACCGCCTGATGTGGCATAAGCTTTGCCAGAAAATTTACCTCCTGCGTGAAGTGTTGTCATAATTACTTCTACTGCTGATTGATCGGGGAATTTCGGGTGTTTTTCTGTTGGCATGCCACGGCCATTATCGCGAATAGTCAGCCGGTCAGTAGCGTTAAGGGATATGTCGATACGGGTCGCATGGCCAGCTACCGCTTCATCCATGGAATTATCTAAAATTTCTGCCGCCAAATGGTGCAGGGCCCGAACATCGGTACCACCGATATACATCCCTGGACGCCGGCGTACTGGCTCGAGCCCCTCCAGCACCTCAATATTGGAAGCGTCATATTCATCATCTTTTGGAGCATTAGCAAACAGATCAGCCATTAATCACTCAAAGTTTACAAGAGGTGTTGACCAATAAGATACAGAAACACCGCATTGTATAGTGTTAGGATAATCTAAACATACCGTATCTAGCTGGGCGAAGGCAATGTAAATACAATATAGTGTGATCAAGGACACTGCTGCTCCGACCAATCCCAGATTAGCAATACGTTATGAGAGGGCGGGAACTGAGCCCGCCCTCTATTGTTTTTACCTCAACGTCATTAATACGAGTAATAGATATCAAATTCAACGGGGTGAGGGGTGTGCTCTAAACGGATCACATCCTCCATTTTCAGATCAATATATGCATCCAACTGATCATCTGTGAAAACGTCACCTTGTGTAAGGTACGCGCGATCTTCACGAAGCGCATCTAAAGCTTCACGGAGAGACCCACACACGGTTGGAATCTGAGCTAATTCCTCGGAAGGTAAATCATATAGGTCTTTGTCCATTGCGTCACCGGGATGAATTTTGTTCCGAATACCATCAAGACCAGCCATCAGCATGGCAGAAAACGCCAAATAGGGGTTCGCTGTTGCATCAGGGAACCGTACCTCAACGCGCTTGCCAGCTGGTGAATTTACATGAGGGATTCGGCACGACGCCGAACGGTTTCGGGATGAGTAAGCGAGCAGTACGGGAGCCTCGTAGCCAGGAATTAATCTCTTGTAACTGTTTGTTGAGGGATTGGTAAATGCGTTTAAAGACTTAGCATGTTTAATGATACCGCCGATGTAATACAATGCATCTTCCGACAAATCAGCATACTGATTTCCGGCAAAAAGCGGCTTACCTTTTGACCAAATAGATTGATGTACATGCATGCCCGAGCCATTGTCGCCAGCTATTGGTTTTGGCATAAACGTAGCGGAAACACCGTATGCATGAGCGACCTGATGAACCGAATATTTGTAAAGTTGAAGGTTGTCTGCGGTTTCAATCAGCGTTCCAAATTTCATTCCCAATTCGTGTTGTGATGGTGCTACCTCATGGTGATGTTTTTCAACTGGAACACCCATTTCAGCCATAACCGACAGCATTTCCGACCGTATATCCTGACCCGAATCGACAGGCGGGACTGGAAAATAACCACCTTTCACTCCTGGACGATGACCTAGATTACCCTCCTCGTATTTGCGTGCGCTGTTGTAGGGGCCCTCGACGCTGTCTACAGCATACATTGCTCTATTCATCGACACGTCGATTTTTACATCTTCGAAAATAAAGAACTCTGCTTCCGGTCCAAAGTAAGCCGTGTCTCCGATTCCGAGCGACTCCATGTGAGCAAGAGCCGCTTTTGCAGTTCCTCGTGGGTCTCGAGAATATGCCTCAAGGGTAGAGGGCTCCATAACATCACAAAATACCGCTAAGGTGGGTTGCGCGAAAAATGGATCGACGTAGGCACGATAAAGATCAGGCATCAAGGTCATGTCTGACTCATTGATTGCCTTCCAGCCAGCAATCGATGATCCATCAAACATGAATCCACCGGCTAACGTTTCTTCATCAATTGTGTCAATGTGCTGGGTGACATGTTGCATTTTACCACGCGGGTCAGTAAATCTTAAGTCGACGTAAGTGATGTCATGTTCTTTAATCATTTCCATTATTTTTTTTGCGTCAGACATTTTGCGTATCCTTCCATTCTATGTCATAAAAATTGTATTTTGTATTAGCGTATTTCGCTAAATATTTTTGTTTTTTGGTTTCTAGTCATTTTTTTGTCTACACCGTTTAATGCCAATCAAACCGCATCGCTACCCTTCTCACCAGTGCGAATTCGAATGGCCTCATCAATCGTTGAAATAAAAATTTTTCCATCACCGATTCGGCCGGTCTGCGCAGCGTTTTGGATAGCATCGACAACCCGCTCGGTCATGGTATCGTCGATAACCACTTCGATTTTTACTTTCGGTAGGAAGTCAACTATGTATTCTGCGCCGCGGTATAATTCGGTGTGGCCCTTTTGCCGCCCGAAGCCTTTTGCCTCAAGGACGGTAATGCCTTGGATCCCGACATCGTGCAGCGCTTCTTTCACTTCGTCTAATTTGAATGGCTTTATAATCGCTTCGATTTTTTTCATAACGTATCACTCTTCCGTTGCGGCTTTCTTGTTTTTACGAACATTTGTGTCAAGGCGAAGACAGACCGCTTATTTCTGCTCGAATGGCGTTGGTAGGTAGCATCTGTATCGTTTAGAAAGCGGAACAATTCAAGTCCCGGGGATGCGCCTACTTCAGTGCGCGTCGCCTTTTCGCTACATCTGCTGTTGCCGTGGGCAATTTGCCTAATTTTTAGGCACAGTTGCGATCGGCAAAAGACAAAGTTACAATTTAGTAGTTGGTAGCGGTTCAGCATTGCGGCTGCCATCAGCTATTCATCATTAAAAAGAGGATAAAATGACAAAACAGCCGATCAGTCGTTTTCCGGTTCCTGATCTAGCGGCCTTACCGGCCGATTTACAAAAACTTTTCCAAGAGGTGTCTGAAAAAGCCGGGTTTATTCCGAATGTTTTTTGGGCGTTGGCGCAACGACCAGAGGAATTACGTGCGTTCTGGGCTTATCACGAAGCACTAATGCGGCGCGTGTCCGGCCTGAGTAAAAGTGAGCGTGAAATGATTGTTGTTGCAACCTCCGCAGAAAATCAGTGCCTGTATTGTGTGGTCGCTCATGGGGCCATTCTGCGCATTTTCGAAAAATCATCTTCGATTTCTGAAGAAATTGCTATCAACTACACGAAAGCCAATATTTCCAACCGGCACAAGGCGATGCTAGATTTTGCTGTCAAAACTTGTAACAGCTCACATGCAATCACTACCGATGATTTTGTTACTCTTCATGAACATGGGTTTAGCGATGATGATATTTGGGATATTGGTGCAATTACGGCGTTTTTTGCTTTGTCTAACCGAATGGCAAATCTGACATCAATGCTACCAAATGCAGAATTCTATGCTCTTGGACGGGATTTTTCTTTGTCGCCGTCGCAGGAAACAACGTGACCAAGCTTCATTCTGATCAGCGAATTAACTGGCTAAACCAAACAGGTGGCTTTAATATGGTTAATGGTCTGAAAATCGTTGAATGGAAGGATGGCAACGCGTCTTTGAAAGTTGATCTGTTGCCAGGCCATTTAAATCCACTAGGGTTTGTGCATGGTGGGCTCTATGCGGCAATGCTTGATGTTGCGTTGGCGATGAGTGGTAGCTTTAGGCCAGCACCAGACGATCTTTTGCCCGGCCTCACGCTGTCATTAACGCTAAAATATTTGGCCCCTCTGAAGCTCGAAGACGGCTTTGCAATGGCGAATGCACGGCGTACCGGAGGTGGTAAATCAATATTTTTTGCCGAAGGTAAGGTGTTGGCTCCTGATGAGCGCGTTATCGCGATGGCAACTGGTGTTTTCAAACCTGGACGCCAACCAACTATTCAGAAAGGCCTCGGATAACCGTTCAATACACCCCGCATTGCCAGCCACTATTAAGGGTGAAAAAGAGGTGTAAAAGTCCCTTGCATGCCATCAAGGCTTGCACTATGTTCGCGTCGGGTTTCGTGCTGGGTTGGTGGTGTTTTGCCAAACAACCGGTACGGTTCTGACGGCGGGTGTAGCTCAGTTGGTTAGAGCGCCAGTTTGTGGCACTGGAGGTCGCCGGTTCAAAACCGGTCACTCGCCCCATTTCTACCTAACGGTAACGGAGAAATAGTGTGTCTAGCATGTGGTCAAAACCGACGGTGTGCTGATACAGAAACAAAGAAGCAAAAGATGAAGCGCGGGCGTGGCGGAATTGGTAGACGCGCTGGTTTTAGGTACCAGTGGCGAAAGTCGTGGGGGTTCGAGTCCCTCCGCCCGCACCATCTGACTGAAAGATACGCGATTGTTCGTGAGGCGGCATTAAGCCAATGCATTTGGCGTCAATTACCTAGGTCCGCTGAGACGATGTGAAACCAGCGCAGATTTTGTCAGCTGGTCTTAGAAACCCGATATGGTCATACCGCCGTATCACAAATTGGCCGAGAGCTCGGTCATGGCGAGATAAAGGAAAGATGTTTCGATGAATGTGTCTGAGACCAAATCAGAAGGCTTGTTGCGTGAATTTCAAATTGTTATCACGGCAGCTGAGATTGACGCTGAAGTTACAAAAAAACTTGGAGAAATTGCTGCCACGGTAAAAATTCCAGGGTTCCGCCCAGGCAAAGTGCCTATGTCGGTTGTAAAATCACGTTTTAGCGATCAGGTTCGCGGTGACGCTATAAAGGTGGCGTTGGATGAAGGTGCAAAGCGAGCTATTGAAGGCAATGACCTTCGTTTGGCCAGCCAGCCGCAGGTTGATATTACAGCATATGATGAAGGTAACGATTTAGAAGCATCACTTTCATGTGAAGTTATGCCGCAAATTTCGATGCCGGATCTTGGTAAACTAAATATCGAAAGACCAATAATCGACAGCAATCCTCAGGAAGTTGAGGAAACACTGGCACGTATTGCCGATGAGAACCGGCCAACAGTTCCGTTTACCAAGGGACGCGCTGCCAAGGTTGGTGATGTTGCGATTATCGACTTCATCGGTCGCATAGACGGTGAAGCCTTTGAGGGCGGAACAGCAGAAGGCCATTCGCTTGAGCTCGGTTCAAATAGCTTTATTCCCGGTTTTGAGGATGGCTTGGTGGGGGCTAAGGCTGGGGCAACACTTAATGTGTCAGTGCCTTTTCCAGAGGATTATCAGGCCGCACATTTGGCGGGGAAGCTTGCTGTTTTTGAGGTAATGATTCGTGAAATTCACGAAAAAGCTGACGCTAGAGTTGATGGGGATTTGGCAACGCGACTAGGTTTTGAAAATCTTGATGGGTTGAGGGGCGCGATCTCTGAACAGATAAATGGGCAGCATCAGACAGCGCTGCGTCAGGCCGTAAAAAAGAATGTCCTGGATGCGTTGGCCGACGGCGAGGCTTTTGACGTGCCTCCATCGCTACTAAAGCAGGAATATGAGTCTGTTGCAAAAGCGATGAACGCAGATGTACAGGTTCATGAACAGAATGACGGTCAAGATATTGGCGAGGATCGTCCCGCTGCGGACGAAGGGCTGGATGCCAGTGCTAAGGAGGAAGCAAAGACAGTGGCAATGCGCCGTGTTCGCCTGGGTCTTCTACTTACAGAAATCGGTCGACAGAATAACATTGAAGTTAGCGAAGAAGATACCCGTCAAGCCGTGTTTGAGGAAGCGCGCCGCCACCCCGGACAGGAACAGATGGTGCTGGAGTACTTCCAGAAGAATCCGAAGGCAATGCAGCAAATCTCTGGCCCAATATTTGAGGATAAGGTTGTTGATTTTATACTGGAAATTGCAAAAGTGATTGACATAAGGATTGATGCCCAAACCCTCTATCAGGTTCCAGACGAGGAAGGCGGAACTAAAAAGTCGGCTGCGAAAAAGTCGGCTGCGAAAAAGTCGGCTGCGAAAAAGTCGGCTGCGAAAAAGTCTGCTGCGAAAAAGTCTGCGGCGAATAAGGGCTGCGGCGAAAAAGTCTGCGGCGAAAAAGTCTGCGGCGAAAACGTCTGCGGCGAAAAAGGTAACCACCAAAAACTAATTTGATGGCTGCTGGGTTTCTGGGTCACTTCAACCTTTCACTGTTAGTTTATTCCAAGAAAACCAGTCGCATTCTGTGTTCCTGACCTCGAGCCACCGACCTGGCACCCTTGTCCTATTCCTGCTTTTCCAATCACATTAGTGTGGGCGCTGATTTTTGGGAGTGTTTCCGATTGCTCTCCGCGTTAAAAACTTAGATAAGAATGATCTTGTTGATTTTGAAAACGAGGTAAAAGCGAGGTCGTTTGGTTAGATCATTGTTTCTCCGATGGCTTTATGTCAATGGAGTGAGCCTTCAAGCTTTGATACATAATCAATCTTTTGCTTGAACCGCTTTCGCCAATGCCCATATAAAGAAAGCCGCGGTAAAGCGAAAAAATAACATATGAGGCAGCAAACCAACATCAGATGAAGCAAATCAACGCCAACGCCTAGTAAAACACCTAGGTTAATTAGAAGTGCGCTGCATATAGCGATACTTGCTAGGAGACAATGAATGAGTCAAAATACCAGTATCTTTCCCAACAACACTCAGGGTTGGATTGAAGAGAAGATAACGGCCAATTTGGTTCCGATGGTGGTTGAACAGACCAATAGGGGCGAGCGCGCCTATGACATCTTTTCTCGGCTTCTAAAAGAAAGGATTATATTCCTAAACGGCCCAATTGACGATGGAGTAGCGTCACTAGTTTGCTCTCAATTGTTATTTTTAGAGTCTGAGAACCCGACAAAAGATATCTCCATGTACATAAATTCACCCGGCGGCATCGTGACATCTGGATTAGCAATATATGATACGATGGAATATATCCGGCCCGCAGTGTCGACGGTCTGTATGGGACAAGCAGCATCGATGGGTTCATTATTGTTGACGGCCGGAGCTTCTGGAAAACGTTTTTCTTTGCCAAATGCGAGGATCATGACGCACCAGCCATCGGGAGGTTTCCAGGGACAAGCAACCGATATTGAAATTCATGCAAAGGAAATTTTGGACCTTCGTCGTCGCCTAAATGGAATTTACGAGAAACATTCGGGCAAAACTATAAAACAAATCGAGAAAATCATGGATCGTGACACTTTTATGACCGCAGAAGATGCTAAAGCATTTGGGTTGATAGATAAGGTGGTTGAAAAGCGTCCCCTGCCAAAATCGGAGGGGTGAAATAGGGCTGTTGTAAAAGACAATAAAGTTTGATTTCTTCTTTGGCACAGTTTTTGTTTGTAACTTTTCGCAGACGCGCCTTAAATTAGAGTTATTATTTCATTAACGGTTTCCCGACTCGTGTTTGGTAAACCGGCAGATGCAGGAGCCTTAACATGGCAAAAAGTGATGATGGCGAGAAGGGAACTCTATTTTGTTCTTTTTGCGGAAAGAGCCAACATGAAGTGCGTAAACTCATTGCCGGTCCCACTGTGTTTATCTGTGACGAGTGTGTCGAGCTTTGTATGGACATAATTCGTGAAGAGCATAAAACGCAGTTTTCGAAGAGCCATGAGGGGGTTCCAACTCCATTAAACATTAAGAACGTACTCGATGAATATGTGATCGGTCAGTCCCGTGCAAAGCGGGTGCTTTCCGTTGCTGTGCATAACCATTATAAGCGATTGGCTAATGCCGGGCGTACCGGTGATGTCGAAATATCCAAATCCAACATTTTGCTAGTTGGTCCAACGGGTTGCGGTAAAACCCTCCTCGCTCAAACATTGGCAAGGATGCTGGATGTGCCTTTCACCATGGCTGACGCTACTACATTGACTGAGGCCGGTTATGTTGGCGAAGATGTCGAAAATATCATCTTAAAATTGCTACAGGCCGCTGACTACAATGTTGAGAGAGCTCAGCGTGGTATCGTTTACATTGATGAAGTTGATAAAATTTCCCGGAAAGCCGATAACCCCTCGATCACCCGCGATGTTTCAGGTGAGGGTGTGCAACAGGCTTTACTAAAAATTATGGAAGGCACCGTAGCGTCGGTGCCGCCACAAGGGGGGCGTAAGCATCCGCAGCAAGAGTTCTTGCAGGTCGACACAACTAATATTTTGTTTATCTGCGGCGGTGCATTTGCTGGGCTTGATAAATTGATATCCGGGCGTCACACGGGCGCTGGGATCGGCTTTGGCGCTGATGTGCGCGATCCGATTGATCGAAAGGTCGGCGAAGTGCTAACCGAGCTTGAGCCGGAAGACCTAATCAAGTTTGGCCTCATTCCAGAATTTGTGGGACGTTTACCAGTTGTCGCAACCTTGGAAGACCTTGACGAAGATGCGTTGATCGAAATCCTCACACAGCCGAAGAATGCCCTGCTGAAACAGTATCAAAAACTTTTTGAAATGGATGATGTGCGCCTTGAGTTCCGCGAGGATGCCCTTCGCGCTGTGGCGGCTAAGGCCATTGAACGCAAGACGGGTGCACGTGGGTTACGTTCAATCATGGAAGATATCCTGATGGATCCAATGTTTGATATACCAACAACCGGTGATATTGAAGAAGTCCTAATCAATGGTGATGTGGTAAGTAACGGTGCGGCTCCGCTGGTGGTTCACGCAAAGCTCAAGCAAGGAGCCGAACAAGGCGCGTAATTCTCTTGCTTCTCGATTATTTCAGATGGTTGAAAACCTGTCACGTTGCTCCCATATATTAAAATGGTTGAGCGTTTAGTGCTCTTGCTGTTCTTATTTTATTGAAGGTTGTTTCCAATGACTGCAACGTCCATAATCGCGCTCCCTGTCCTGCCGCTCCGTGATATCGTGGTTTTTCCACATATGATTGTACCGCTGTTTGTGGGCCGTGAAAAATCAATTAAAGCTCTTGAAGCGGTCATGGTTGAGGGAAAACAAATTGTTTTGGCAACACAAACGGAAGCCAGTATTGAAGATCCTGATGCGAAGGGGCTATATACCACCGGGACCGTTGGTTCCATCTTGCAACTACTAAAATTACCTGATGGGGCAGTCAAGGTGTTAGTTGAGGGTGGTGATCGCGTTAAGTTGGATCTTGGCTCCTTGTCTGACGACAAAGGCTATCTGTTCGTCGAAGCTGATATAGTGGAACAAATTGGTGACCGTGGTGCGGATACAGCCGCTTTAGGTAGGGCAACGGTGAATCAATTCGATCAGTACATAAAACTGAACAAAAAGATCGCGTCCGAGGTTCTGAGTGCGGTTGAACAAGTACAAGAGGCCGATAAAATCGCCGACATGATCGCGTCACATCTGGCCATCAAAATCGCCGAAAAGCAAGATCTGCTCGAAACGCTTAACGTGCATGACCGTCTCGAAAAAGTTTATGGAGTGATGGAGGGTGAAATTGGCGCTCTTCAGGTTGAAAAGCGGGTGCGTAACAGAGTGAAACGCCAGATGGAAAAAACCCAGCGCGAGTATTATTTAAATGAACAAATGAAGGCCATTCAAAAAGAACTCGGTGACAACGAGGAGGGAATGAACGAGTTGGATGAGATTGAAGCTCAACTTCAGGCCTTGAAGCTTCCAAAATCCGTTCGTGAGAAAGCCCTTGCTGAGCTTAAAAAGTTGCGGAACATGGGACCGATGAGTGCTGAGGCAACAGTTGTCCGTAATTATCTTGACTGGATTATTGCACTTCCATGGAAGAAAGCTAGTCGCTTAAAAAAGGATATCGTCGCAGCTCGTGCCGTGCTTGACGCCGATCATTACGGTCTCGAAAAAGTAAAGGATCGCATTGTAGAATTTTTGGCTGTTCAACAACGCACAAGGAGTATGCGGGGTCCAATCCTATGTCTTGTTGGGCCACCAGGTGTTGGTAAGACATCGCTTGGAAAATCGATTGCAAGGGCAACAGGAAGGCAATACGTACGTATGGCCCTCGGTGGAGTACGCGATGAGGCCGAAATTCGCGGTCATCGGCGTACCTACATAGGCTCAATGCCTGGCAAAGTGCTTCAGGGTATGAAAAAAGTTGGAATGAACAACCCACTTTTTCTACTAGATGAAGTTGATAAACTTGGAGCTGATTGGCGCGGGGACCCTACATCGGCGCTTCTGGAGGTGCTTGATCCTGCGCAAAATAATGCTTTTCAAGATCACTACATGGAACTTGATTTTGA
>QBYK01000030.1 GCA_003282865.1 SAR116 cluster bacterium AG-325-I21
CCATTGCCAGCATATCAGGCTGCAGGAACGCCAATGGCGCAAACGCAAGTGCAGACAGCCAGTGAGATCTTCCAGTGGTATCAAGAACGGCGCGAACAGATAAGCCCGCCTTAATATACTGCCAAACGGTTAGATATAGCAAAGGGCCGGACCCCACAAAAACCGCCTCATCAGCGCCAAGGGCCGCCTGCTTGAGCAATGTCTGCGCTCCACCAACACTCATCACACCAGGAAGTGTCCAACCTTTGACTGGCATCGCTCGTTCAATTGCCCCGGTTGCAATGATAATGTAATCAGCGGTGATTAATTCGGCTTTGCCACGCGAAACAAGAGCTATTTCATGACTATTGGTAATTTGCCAAACCGTGCAATCAGTCCAATAATTTGCCCCACATGCAGCAAAATCATTAGATAGTTTTGTCCCAGCATAATAGCTATCGCCAAGATAGGTTAGGGACAACGAATGATTAGCTTTCAGATTACGATATACCTGACCCCCACTATCTTTCTGATCGTCAATAACAATGGTGTGAAGGCCGGCCTTTGTAGTTGTACATGCGGCCGCCATACCAGCGGGACCAGCACCAATGATGGCAACTTGGAAATGTTGATCGGTCATCGGCCTATCTCTCGTATTCGCCATCTAAATCTGGGGCCTGTTGCCTCCGAATTTGCATACCATCACGTATCATGGCCTGGCAGGCTTGTTGATTGGGCCTACCATCAATTTCAACGAGGCACTCGAAACAGACACCCATCATGCAATAAGGCCCGCGCATGTCATATTTTTTGGCTGTCCGAAATTGAATTTTGCCAGCCTTTAAAAGCGCGGCAGCAACATTATCGCCATCAATGGCCGTTATAATTTCATCCTCAAACTGAAATTCAACGGGCCTGCCAGTCTTTGTCATGACAGGCCTAAACATCAAATCGCCTCTGGGAAAATCCATCAAGTTCCTGTCCTAATTCACCCTCTGCAATATAGCCTGCTAGGTCAAACGCATGTGCAGCAGATAATGTAACACCACTGTGGCATGATATCGCAAATGCCCCCGACATTGTTTCAGACTGGTCATAAATAGGGTGACCGTCTTTAGACATAACCCGAAGCGCCGCCCAGCTACGAACAACACCAACATCAGCGAGGGCTGGCAAGGTAGCCAATGCCCGATCGGCAATGCCACTAACGACGTTCGGGGATACGCTGGTATCAAATCCACTATCTTCGTGGCTGTCACCAATCATCAACCCACCCTCGTCAGTTTGTCGTAAAAGTAATGTGGGTAAAGGCAATTGCTGGTCTAGTTTCTCGGTAATAACAATTTGTCCCTTTTGAGGTGTTACGGATTGCTCCAAACCAACCATCGGCGCGAGTCCGGCATTGGCAAGGCCAGCTGCCAGAACTAACCTCTTGCACTCAAAATTATCCTTTGAGGTGGAAACATTTATGGTGCTGCCATTTTTACGTATATCAGAAACTCGCGAATTTGAGAGGCAAACACCGCCATTGCGGATTAATCCGGTTTGAAGCGCACGCATCAGATAAAGTGGGTTTACGTGTCCATCATGCGCACAATACGCCGCTCCTACAACCCGTGGACCTATTCCCGGCATAATCTCCTTCACCGCAGCACGGTCAAGCATCTCGAAATGAAACCGACCATTCTGATGCACGCGCAGATGCTCAAGCTTATCGAAACGCTGTTGCATTTCGGCCTCGCTAAGACAAATGGTAAGGCCACCATTTTGATGCAGGCCCAACCTAGGTCCATCAGTATCCTGTAATTCATCAGCCAGCTTTGGCCAGAGCTCAGACGATCGCATTGTCCAATCAGCATAGGACGGAAAATAGGCACCTTTGCCCTGAACCCATACTAATCCAAAATTACCACGCGCCGCCCGAATGGCTGTATCTTCGGCATCCAACAACAGAACTGACAAGCCAAGCCGTGACAACCCATAGCCAATTGAAAGACCAATCAACCCGCCACCGGCAATAATGGCATCAAAATTTGACTGTGCTGAATGGGTCATTGGAATCGCTCAATACTATATGGTAGCAAACTCTCGCAGTTAGCAGGCCTCATGACATAATCAGCAATCACCTCACTGGTACCAGGCCCCATGCCAAGCCCATAATGGGAATGCCCAAAAGCAGCAACTATATTTTTCAAACCAGGAATTTCACCTAGGCATGGAAGACTATCAGGAAAACTGGGACGTGACCCCATCCACTCCTCCGGGTTAGTGATGTTTAGCCTAGGGAAAAGTTTCTTGGCCTGCTCCGCAAACCGATGAGCGCGAATATAATTTGGGGCCGCATCAATACCGGCAAACTCAGCCGTGCCTGCAACCCTGACACCCGCTTTCATCAAACTAGCTACATATTTTTGCTCGGCATCCATAACTGAATTATTGATCGTAACGCCCGGATTACGAAGCACCAGATGATATCCACGTTCAGCCTCAAGCGGCAGCTTAATGCCAAATCTTTTCAGCAACTGACACGACCAAACTCCTGCGGCCAGAACAATTTTGTTAGCCTTATACTCACCCTGATCCGTTACCAACCGACAGCCCTCTCCCTGATCAGGGTTAATCTCCTGCACCTTGACTTGAAGATGGCTAGCTCCTGTAGCCAAGGCTTTTTCAGCCAATGCGATGCCAATGCCAGCGGGGTCACTTGCTCGCCCCTGCTGTTTGATCAGTATAGCGGCTCGATATTGATCAGAAATTTCAGGTTCAATTTCCCTCAAGGTTGCTGTGTCAATTAGCTCAATTGGCACTTGGCGTGCTTGTCGCAACTGCCATCCCAAATGGTCTAGTGATGCTGATTTTGGATTTCGGTAAACATGGACATACATAGAATCGCGAACAAGGTGTTCCTTCCCCGTTCCGTCGAGCCGTTTTTTATAGGCAGCAACACTGCCTTTACTAAGACGAAACATAGCATTTGCAACAAGGTCAACGCGTTTTGGGCGGCCCGCCGCAAGGAACCGTAGGACCCATGGCAACAGTTTTGGCATATAGCTTGGACGAATTGAAACCGGCCCATCCGGGTCAATCAACCAGCCCGGAACCTGCTTCCACAAGCCCGGCATTGATTGCGGAACGCATGTCCAGGGCGAAATAACACCAGCGTTACCATAGCTGGTCTTGCTGCAAACAGGTGCCGGGTCAAAGATAGTGACCTTTAGGCCACGTTCAGCAAGTTCGAGTGCCGTGCAAACACCAATGATCCCTGCACCAACAATAGCAACATCAATTATGGGTTTTGGCTGTATCATTTTTTGATAACAATTTCATTTCTGTCGGACCGCGTTGATGGCGCTGAAATCACCAAGAACTGGATTTCATTGGAGCTCTCATTGGCAATGGCATGGTCAATTCTCGGATGAATGTGTTCGGCCATACCTTGGGCAAGAACTTTATTTTGGCCATCAATTTTCATCAACGCAGTGCACTCAAGGACATAAAAATATTGAGCGGCTTTGGCATGATAGTGGCGGTTTTCGCTACAACCAGGCGCCAGCGTTTCCTCAATGACCAAAAGTCCATCAGTCTCAACAAGAGACCAGCCAACGCCACCCTGACCCCGTTCGTAAGCTGTCTGAGTGTTGCGTAAAACTGGTTGCATCAAATCTCCTTTGTCAGGTGACCTTTGTTGAAATACCGCTCATAAATTTGATGTGCCAGGACCGGCGAAGCCAACAGCAATGCGTAAAGTATTGCAGTAGTGCTAGGAGATACAAGAAGCAACCCCGCAAGAGCAAACATGACACGGCTTGGGCCATTCATAAACGCAAGAAAGTACCCCGCAACCGACGCGGACAACAAGAACACCCCAAGTGCACATGTGGTTGCAGTTTGAATAAACTCAGCCCAGGTGAAATAATCATCAAGAACGATTAACATGGCTGGCGAATAAACAAATACCATCGGCACCAAAAGTTTACCAATGCCAAGAGAAAACGCTGATAGCCCGGTCTTGAAGGGGTTTGACCCAGCAATACCAGCAGCCGCGTATGCAGACGCACAAACCGGCGGAGTAATCTCTGAGATAACCCCATAGTAAAGCACAAACAAATGTGATGCGAGTGGCGGAACACCGAGGTTGCCAAGCGCCGGCTGCGCTACGGTCGCCAACATGATATAGAGCGCTGTGGTTGGCAATCCAGCACCCATAAAAATACAGGTGACTGCAATCATAATCAGCGAGATGAATAAGGTTAGATCTTGCAAATCAAAATCTGCCAGCGGAAACCAAGCAATCAATGGCAGGGTTGCTTCACCAAAATTAACTGCTACTTCAGTAACCATAAAACCCAGCCGGAATCCTAGGCCAGTTGTGTTTACAACCCCAACAACAATACCAATGGCAGAACAAACCGCACCAACCGCAAGTGCGTATTTCACACCGGTTACACAGCCTTCCATAATATCGTTGATACCAATACGATGCATGGGATTCAAAAAGCCGACAACCAATGCTGTAGTGATACCCCAAAAGGCCGCCATATGAGGTGAGTAACCACTAAATAAAACATAGATCAGCACTGCAAGTGGAATAGCTGTTGGCCATCCACGTCTGATTACATCCCAAAGTTTTGGAATTTCGGAGTCTGGCATGCCTTTGAGGCCGAGGCGTTTTGCCTTGAAATGAACAATTGATATCACGCCAACATAGTGCATGGCAGCCGGAACCAATGCGGCTAGAATGATAGTAGTGTATGGAAGCTCGAGAAATTCTGCCATGACAAACGCAGCAGCACCCATGATCGGGGGAGTGATCTGCCCACCAGCGCTTGATGCCGCCTCGACACCACCTGCCAAATGCCCGGGATACCCCATCCGTTTCATGTTTGGAATTGTTAAAGACCCCGTAGAAACGGTGTTAGCAATTGATGATCCTGATATAGTTCCAAAAAAGGCCGATGACACCACGCTGACCTTGGCGAGGCCGCCTGTATAGCGCCCCGCAGCAACGGTCGCGACATCAACAAAAAATTGTCCTAGGCCCATTCGCTGGGCAAGAATACCAAACAGCACAAAATGAAATACCACTGTTGAAACAATCCACAGTGTAACCCCAAAAATGCCTTCTTCAGGGAAATACATACTGTTGATAAACAAGTTCCAACTCACACCAGGATGTTTCAAAATTTGAAAGGGCATATACATGCCAAAAACGGCGTAGACGGTAAAGACGCAGATAATAATTGGCACTATAATGCCAAGGGTGCGACGAACGGCCTCGAGCAAAACGACCACGAGTATAGTGCCAAAAACAACATCAATTGTTGCTGGGTTTCCTTGACGCATTACCTGATCAGGCAGTTGAAACCGCCCACCCAGGAACTCAAAGTCAATCTCGTACCAAGTTACCCCAACATAATAAGCTGATGCGACGCCCGCGACAATAAAAAGCCAGTCCCAGATTGGCACATTTCCATAAATCCACCAACTATTTGGTCGCATTTTATTGCCATGTCTGCTTCGAAAAGCTGGAAAACCGATGAACACTAAAATCATGACCCCAGCCATGTGAGAGCCCATATGCCAATAATCAATGGGCACACCAATGCCTGCGGTGACATAATGATATGCAGCAAACAGGATAGAAAAATAAAACGTAAATTTTACGAGGTAAGGTCCAATGACACGAGTTTGAAGCCCGGAGTCATATTTTTCCTCTAACTCTTCAGCTTTCTTAATGTCAAGCTCAGCCATGACCCTAACCTCAGTGATTCGCATTTAAGCGTTAGAGATAATCAAAAAAATAGTTGCAGAAGCGTTCCTAGAAATGCCTCTGCAACCTGCTAATGAGGGTTAATTATTTCATTAGTCCTTTTTCTTTGTAGAATTTTGCGGCACCTGGATGAACAGGGATCAAAACGCCTTTGAGTGCTGTTTCCATTTGTATCGCCTTACCTTTTGAGTGACCTTTATCGAGCAAACCGCGAGTCTTCTTGCTCCACAACGCCTTTGTGATTCCATAGATTAGCTCCTCGGACTGGTCAATTGATGTTACTAGCTGACCGTTAACAGCGACTGTCGCAACATCATAGCCGATGGTCTCATAAGTTCCCGCAGGGATATTTGACTCAACATAGTAAGGAATGATTTTGTTGATTTCTTTCTGCTCTGAAGCTGAAAAATTGTAAAGTTCAAACCCTTTGGTTGATCCCAACTGAATGAGCGCAGCAAAAGGGGTACCACCGGCGTAAAAAAAGGCATCGAGTTGGCCGTCAGCAAGGCGTTGTGCGCTCTGCTTCAATCCCAATTCATTTTCTTTTACTGAGATACCGTAATGCTTAAGAATCATTTTCACAGAAACCTGAGTCCCTGAACCGGCTGATGCAACGCCAACTTTTTTACCCTCAAGGTCCTTGAGGCTATTAAGCTTGACCCCTTTTGGTAGGACAAGGTGCATATCTTCCGGATAAAGATTGGCAATGATCCGAACTTTATCTTTCTTGTCGCCTTTAAACTTGCCTGTGCCTTCAAAACCTTGTGTCACACTTTGAGCACCAGCAAGGCCGGCTTCAAGGTTTCCCGCCTGAACGGCGTTCATGTTAAACACAGATGCGTTTGTTGAAACAGCGATAGCGACCAATCCGGGCACACCACAGGTTCCACCCTTTTCACAAGAACGCGCTCCTGGTGGACTAGAGATTGCGTTTGCAATCAAACCACCAATTGGAAAATATGTGCCACCGGCTCCACCAGTACCAATTCTAAAAAATTTCATATCTTGCGCTTGAGCTACGCCGCCCATTGCAAGCAATGAAATTAAAGCTGTTGCGAATAGCTTGCTTAAGTATTTCATGGGTTCCTCCACTACAGTTACTGTAATTAGTGAAGCAGTTGCGACCAATTGCCTTGTCGGCATTTTCTTCGTCAAACGCTTCGCGAAACAAATGAAGGAATGAAAGTCTGCTTCCACAATAGCACCAACAGGGTGTCACCATAGACCAGCCAATCCCCCATTTGCCAATCGTTAGGTTAAGTTCAAACAAATAACCCGATCCAAATGCTAACTGAATAGACTACAAAAATACAAATTATAAATTGTTCTAATCCCATAAAAAAATTTAATGGTCTATATCTCCCAAGATAGACAAAAAAAACTATTCAAGGAAAGGTATGATTAGTTTGTGGCACATGACAGTTGTGCGCGAGAAAATGAAAAATGGCGCCGTTTCAGCCGCCGCCCACCAATTAGGACGCACCCAGCCAGCCATGAGCACAAGGGTCAAAGAACTGGAAAAGAGGATTTATTTTCAGATATTTAAGCGCAAAAAAGGTCAGTTTATGCCAATGCCAGAAACGTTTTTTCTACTTTGAAAAGCCACGGGAAATTTGGAACAGGTTGACGAACTGCAGCAGCTATTGCAAGCGGGTGTTGAAGCAAGCCCGACAAAATAACCGTGAGTTCAATGCCGGTACTCTCCGAACATTTTTTACCCGGTGTGATCGCCAATTTTTCCAACAAACATCCAAAAGCGGAATTTCAGGGTGCGATTCAAAAATCGCCTGAAGTAATTTTTAGTATAAAGGCGCAGCGATTCGATATTGGCCTTGCTGAACCCAGACAAGATACTGAATTAATCAACTGCCAGCGGTTCGATGTTGATTGCGTTTGCGCTTTACCATCAGGCGATCCTTTGTTGAAAAAGTCTATCATTGAACCTTCTGATCTTGCAGGACGATCATGCGCAAGTTTTCGTCCCGAAAATCACATCACCAAGGCGCTAAAAATAGCATTTGATGATGCTGGCGTTCCCTTTGACCCAAAATTTCAGATGCAGAACGGAGCCGCACAATATGAAATTATTACATTAGGTAATGCGTTAAGCGTCTTTAGCCCTCTAACATCTTGGACTCACCGCCAAATGTGGAGAGTTAATAGATTCTTTGAGTTTTGAAGGTTTTTTCCAAAAACTCCTTATCATTTTTCAATTATCACACCAAATCAGCAACTCTTGTCACGGGCTGCATTGGCTTTTATCGAGGCCTTCGAAAGTGCGGCTAACAGAACACTCAACGAGACGCAAAAGCTTGTTGACGACATTTCATATTAAAGTAAGACGCATCTTTTTAAGTGCGCCAACTTTCCAGACAATCGTCATTTCTGTAACCTTGACAGAAAACTAAATTAGCTTTGGCTGAGCCTTATTTCCAAGAATTCTTCGTCTTTTTGGCGCATCTTTGCGGCTTCCAAGTTTCTGATATACCTCTTGAGCCATATCCTTGAAACAGTCGATTTTACGAACAGCATAAATTTGTTCACGAGCGATCCGCATTGCGGTTGCATTATCAACAATAGGCAATGGGTAATCACGGCCAGACTCAAAATTAAGTGCGACAGCATCAACCGGCAGCATTTCATGTGGCTGGTGAATCCATTCGTTAGGTAGTTCCGCTAGTTCTGGCACCCAGCGTCTAATAAACTGACCATTGGGGTCATGGTCCAAGGATTGTTTGACCGGATTATAGATCCTGATTGTGTTTATACCGGTAACGCCCGACTGCATCTGGAACTGGCTATAATGAATACCGGGCTCATAATCAGTAAAAAGCCTTGCCAAATAAGGAGCAGTCAGCCGCCAATCAAGCCATAGATGATAACTGGCAAAACTGACAAGCATTGCGCGCATTCGAAATGTGATCCAGCCATGATGAATCAGCGCCCGCATGCAGGCATCAATCATTGGATAGCCCGTTTTGCCCTCCATCCACGCGACCAAATGTGCATTATTTGGAGGAGTATTTCGAACCTGCTCGTATAGCGGGTGCATTGCCCTAAATTCGATATCAGGCTGGTCTTCGAGTTTCTGAACAAAATGACAACGCCACGCTAGCCGTGATGACACCGCTCTGCAACCGCGCCGTTTACCCGGGCTGATATCCATTTGTGGATTGGCCAAGTAATTGCGAATGGTGGTCTCTACTTCACGGGATGATATTACTCCCCATGCCAGATGGGGTGACAGGCGCATAGAGCTGTCTGGCCCATTTGAAGGAGACGCTAGATCCCGAATATAGCGGTGGCTGCGTTCGTTTAAAAAAGATTCCAGAAGGGCAATTGCTTTCTTACGTCCACCTTTCTGCGTTTTACCAGATTGCCCTTCTATTGCTGAAGGCATTGGCGGTCCAAATAACGGATCTTCCTTGCCCGGCATCCCCTCTGATATGCTCGCTAACGACGAGCAAGCCGATAAATCTCGCAATCGGCCCGGGCGCGGCCAACGATCTGCACGCATACGTTGGGCCCGAATGCCTGCCCATTCATTTCGGTTTTTCAAGTGCCTCACGACACCGTTTGTCGGTGACTCACAAATCCGAATATTTTGGCGGCGACAATAGGCTCTAACCGCACGGTCCCGCGCATAACTCCACGCATCTCCAGTTTCCTCATGCGCATAAATGGCATCAATTTCAAATTCACCAGAAATATCTCGAAGAACATCTATAACCCTACCAATACGAATAATTAACCCCTGACCAAGGGCTCTCAAATTGGCATTAAGTTCGGTCAAACAATCATGCACAAAACACCATTGCCGACGTGATGATGTTGGCAATTGCCAATAATCCGGCTCAACAATAAATAGCGGCAAAATCACCTCGCCATCCTGGACCGCGGTGTATAAGGGCGCATGATCCGATATTCGCAAATCGCGCTTGAACCAAACAATAATAACTTTTTGTTGCATGTCTTAATTTTAACACGTCTGAATTCAGACTTTCAAACGATCCGTCACCCGCGCGGCATTACGCCGCCCCCATGGACAGTCACTATTGCCCATTAGTCGACAGATGCGCATACTCAGAGTTACTTGGTCGCATTTCGCAGTCACAGACTTATTTTTATCTAGCTTGAAAGATCCTCCATGACAAAAATTTCTGCCGAACTTCTTGATGAAATTCGAGGACAATATGCACAAATTGACACCTGTCCCGTTCAAGGACCACGCATATTTTTTGAGAATGCAGGCGGGGCATTGACCCTTAACAAGGCTGTTGAAACCTCGGCAGAGTTTGCTGCCGTCCCTGATAATCAGGGGCGCGACAATCCAGGATCGCATGAGCTGGTAAGGGTAATCGACAAGGCCAAACAGGATTTGCGGGTCTTTATGAATGCACCAACCGGCCAGTTTTTTGTTGGAGAGAGCGGGACCGAACTTATTTTCCGTCTTGTTATGAATGCATGCCTTGGTACGTCCAGAGAAGGTGTTGTGCTAGGGTCAACGGTTGAGCATCCGGCAACGCGAAGCGCGTGCGCAAGATGGGCGCCGATTAGTGGCAAGTCTCATGTGCTGATCGCGCATGATAATGATGCCGGGCTGGTTTCTGCCAATGCCTATGCAAAACAAGTTACCAAAGATACGCGTGTTGCAACCATTCTGCATACATCACCAGTAACCGGCATGGGAATGGATGTGCAAGCGATTACCAAGGCCGTTCGCGCAGTCAACCCTGATTGCTTTATCGTTGTTGACGGGATCCAGCATGCCGCACACGGCCGGATTAATATCGAAGCGTACGACATTGATGGCTATGTTATTTCGCCCTATAAAATGTTTTCGCGGCACGGCTATGGGCTGGCATGGATTTCTGACCGGATGGCTGCCCTGCCGCATGACAGCCTGGACGGTGGGCCAACTGAAAACTGGGAACTTGGCACCCGTGATACCGGTGCCTATGCCACAATGTCAGATGTTGTTGAATATATAGAATGGCTTGGCAGCAAGCTCAGCAATAGTGATGATCAGCGCACCCGTTTTGAGGCAGCTGGTAAGGCCATTCATGATCATGAACAGGACCTTACCAATGCGATGATCCATGGAATTGGCAATTTACCCGGCCTTGTTGAAATGAACAATGTGAGGATTATAGGCGGCGTAAACAATCCCGCCCGTGAAGGCCTCGTTTCACTTTATGTTGATGGCATTGAGTCGCGCGATGTCGTTGCCCGCCTGAACAAAGAAGGGATCCGTACCCACCTTCGCAAAGCCGATCACTATTCGGGCAATATTCTTGAACCACTTGGAATTGATAGCTGTGTAAGGGTGTCGATGTGCCATTACAACAGCCTTGCCGAAGTGGCGCAGTTTCTGGGTGTTATGAAAACCATAACAAGCGATTAATAAGGCCGTAAAAGACCGTAGATCAGCTTTTGGTGATGCGTTTCTTCGGATCATAAAAGGGCATCGCTACCATTGTTGCGTTGCAGGTATGATCCGTCATTTGTACCTCGACATTGGCACTCAACTTAAAAGACTCCCGATTAACGATCGCCATGGCGATATTCTTCACGAGGCGCGGTGAATAGACAGCAGAGGTAACTTTACCAATAACATTGCCATCCTTGATCACGGGCCAGAATTTTGTATTTGGGCTGGACAACGGGGCTGTATCAAGGATCAGGCCCACTTGCTTTCGGCGTGGACCTCTCCTTTTTATATCGACCAAGGCAGCTTTACCAATAAAATCATGCGGCACATCAAGTGCGACCAGCCGGTCAAGACCCAGTTCAAACGGGTTTGTCTTGATATCCATGTCTGCGTGATAAGAAAGCATGCCGCCTTCAATTCGGCGAATGGTTGATGTGTGACCTGGCCTCAGCCCGAAAGGCTCGCCTGCTGCCATAATCCTATCCCATAAATCAGTGCCGCGTGTTCCATCTTGTAAATAAATCTCATACCCCAGTTCGCTTGACCAGCCAGTGCGCGAAATAATCAGGTCCATGCCATCCAGTGTCATATTGCGAATCCGGTAATATTTCAGATCGGCAATCTCCTCATCAAACAATACCTTCATAATATCCATTGATCGCGGCCCCTGAAGCTGCAATGGCGATGCATCAGGCTCACAAATATTCACGTCAAATCCTGCGTTCACTGCCACGCCCTGCGCCCAAAACAGCACATCACTGTCAGCCAATGAAATCCAGAATTTGTTTTCGTCTAACCGCAGGATTATAGGGTCATTCAGAATGCCGCCTTCAGCATTTGTGATTAGCGCATATTTGCATTGGCCAACTGCCATATTGGTGAGGTCACGCGGGGTAAGGTATTGCACAAAATTTGTAGCATCCGGTCCGGTAATTTCAACCTAACGCTCGACCGCTACATCGCATAGGATTGCATCATTGACCAGATTCCAGAAATTTTGTTCAGGGTCACCAAAATCACGCGGTATATACATGTGATTATAAACCGAAAACGCCGTTGCCCCCCATTTGACGGTGGCCTCAAAATATGGCGACTTGCGAATTTGCGTGCCAAAACCAAAATCGACTAGATCACCCATAAGAGTCTCCTTAAAACACCCTGCAAATTATATGGTAAAAGCTCATTCACTATTTATAATACTGCCTTCATACTTGGCATTTTTTAATAGAAATACATGCAGGACGGCAAGGTTCATTCCATCCCTAGAAAAGATCATCACAACAAACCGCAATTATTCTTCCCTTTTCTATTACGATGATCTTATTCTTGACCTATTAATTTTGAAAATTAGCCGATGCATGCGTAATTTGGAGATAGTTAATGATGAGCCGAGATCAAGCGATAGCCGCTATTGACGATTATTACCAAAATGGCGATTTTGAGGCCGAGCTAGCCGGCCGTATCTCCTACAAGACCGAAAGCAATTTACCTAATTGTGAAACAGCTTTAGAGGCCTATCTTGAGGATGATCTTGTTCCCTATCTGTCGAATATGGGATTTATCTGCAACACCTACCCAAACCCGCGCAGCGATGCTGGCCCATTTTTGGTTGCGAAACGGATTGAAGGAAATAACCTTCCAACAGTAATGACCTATGGCCACGGCGATGTTATCGCGGGTTATGACGACCAGTGGGATAATGCTATGTCACCTTGGGATATCACCAAAGTGGGGCAGCGCTGGTACGGGCGCGGGACTGCCGATAATAAGGGGCAGCACACAATCAATCTGGCCGCGCTGAGAGCCGTGTTGGATATTCGTGGATCACTTGGGTTTAACGTCACTCTTCTGATCGAGATGGGTGAGGAACGTGGCTCGCCAGGTCTTAGGGATTTCTGTGAAGCGCACAAGGATTTGTTTAGCGCTGATGTCTTTATTGCATCGGACGGCCCAAGAATTCACCCTGATAAGCCCACCATTTTTATGGGATCAAGAAGCGTCTTTAATTTTACCATGCGACTTGACTCACACGCTGGCGGCCATCATTCAGGCAATTGGGGCGGGCTGTTAACCAATCCGGGAGTGGTAATGGCGCACGCACTTGCCAGCATGATTGACCGAAATGGAAAAATTCTGGTGGAAGGATGGCGGAACACCCGTATTCCAGATTCGGTAAGGGCAGCGATTGCCAAGCTGGATGTTGGCGAGGGTGAAAATACACCCGATATAAACCCAAACTGGGGTGAGCCTGATTTGACAATTGCCGAACGCGTCTTTGCCAGCAACACATTTGAAGTGCGTGCCTTTGAAACTGGCAATCCAAAATCTCCAGCCAATGCTATTCCGCCATCGGCGGTGGTGTTTGGTCATCTCCGCTATGTTGTTGGGACGGATATTAGCAAACTTATGCCATTGCTGAGGAACCATCTGGACAAGCATGGCTTTGATGAAATCATTATCACAAGCGAACGGGATATGATGCCCGCTACCCGCCTTGATCCTGATCACCCATGGGCAAAATGGGCAATTCAGTCATTGTCAAAAACCGCTGACGATGAAATCGCAGTTGTGCCAAATCTTGGTGGCTCTTTACCAAATGATGTTTTTGCAGATCTCCTTGGCCTACCAACAATTTGGGTGCCACATTCCTACGCAGGATGCTCGCAGCATGCCCCAAATGAACACATTTTAGAATCAATAAGCAAAAGTGCCCTCCGCCTTATGACAGGCCTATGGTGGGATCTTGGTGAGGGCAACACACCGCGGCAAATATCCTAATCTGCTTTAATGATGAATATTGCTTAATAACAAGGAGACACAAATGTCTGATCTGTGTGATAAAACGGCCACCGAATTGCGGTCCCTGATTGGTCGAAAAGATATTTCACCTGTCGAACTAGTTGAGAGTTGCATTGAGAGGATTGAGACAACTGACAAAGCACTCAACGCAGTTGTAACACCCACATTTGATCATGCCCGTGATGAGGCATCGCGCGCTGAAAAAGCTGTTCTCGATGGGGATGATCTTGGTCTGCTTCATGGACTGCCAATCGGCATTAAAGATCTTGAGGCAACAAACGGCATTCTTACAACGTTGGGGTCGAAGCTTTACGCCAATCATGTGCCAGAGAAAGACCAGGGATCAGTTGCTAATATTCGTGCTGAGGGAGGCATTGTAATTGGCAAAACCAATACGCCTGAATTTGGGGCCGGGGCAAATACGCGTAACCTCGTTTTTGGAGCTACAGGTAATCCTTTTGCCCCGGATAAAACCTGCGGCGGTTCATCTGGAGGGTCAGCGGTTGCACTTGCCACTGGAATGACGGCTCTTGCCAGCGGATCTGACTATGGGGGTAGTTTGCGCACACCAGCTGGATTTTGTGGCGTTGTTGGCATTCGACCATCACCTGGTGTTGTTGCCGCTGAAGGTAGGCCCATCGGCCTGCTTCCATTTTCGGTCCTTGGGCCGATGGGCCGCACTGTTGATGATGCCTATCTATTGCTCCAGGCACAAATGGGCATTGATCCGCATGATCCGTTTTCCACCGCCCCTGACGTCGATTTGTTTGCACCACTTGAGGCCGCTGACCTTGGCAGCATTAGGGCCATGATCACCCCTGATCTTGGTGGTGCGCCCATGTCAAACAGCTACCGGTCAATTTTTGCCAAACGCGTTGAAATATTCAGCCACTATTTTGCCAGCGCTGAAAATGGCAAGCCAGATTTCACCGATGTTGATAATTGTTTTGAAGTGTTGCGCGGCGTTAATTTTGTTGCCGCCCATGGTGAACGGGTACGCCTGCACAGAGATAAATTAAGCCCAAATGTCGTTGATAATGTAGATCGTGGCCTTGCCTACAGCCTTGAAGATGTGGCGATTGCCCATTTGCAGCAAAGCCAGATTGCACGCAACTGGCTGGACCTGTTTAACGAAATTGATGTAGTCATTTGTCCAGCGGCCGCTACGACGCCGTTTGATCACAGCCGGTGGTCAGTTAATGAAATTGATGGTGTTGAAATGCCTACCTACATGCGCTGGCTAGCAATTACCTATATGCCTACGATGGCACTTGCAAGCGCCGTTGTGCTGCCATGTGGGCTCGATGACGACCAAATGCCATTCGGTATTCAAATATTAAGCGCCCCGGGGAATGACCGACTTGTTATCGAAGTTGCAAAGGGTCTTGAGGCGGCACTTGCTAAAAACACTTTAACAAAAAGGCCGATACCAAATTTAGATAAACTTTCTGTTTAAATTTTAAAAATTTTTTGTTGGTTGTAGGCGCCAAGCCAGATAAACGCCTATTTTCAATGAAATTTAGAGGCACTCCTTGGATCAGGAACAAGGATGGAGTCAAGTAATGTTTTGGTATAATCATGTTGTGGCCGACTAAATAGTTGGTCAGTCTCTGATTCTTCAACCTTTTCTCCAAAATACATCACAGCAACCTTTGTTGCCATATGTTCAACGACAGCCAAATTATGACTTATCAAAATATAAGTGAGGTCTAATTCACTTCGGAGCTCGTTCAACAAGTTTAAGATTTGTGATTGTACCGACACATCAAGAGCGGATGTTGGCTCATCACATATCACAATTTTTGGTCTATTAATCAGCGCTCTCGCAATCGCAACGCGCTGCCTCTGACCGCCGGACAATTGATTTGGAAACTGATCAAACATACGAGATGGAAGCCCCACCAAATCCATCGTGGTAAGCACCCTCTTGCGCCAGTTTTCAGGGTTTTTATCCCCTTGCACCAAAAGTGGCAGTTGAATAATTGAACCTATCGTTTTTCTTGGATTAAGCGAGGAATAAGGGTCCTGAAAAATTGGTTGAACGAGTTTTGCAAGATCTAATCTTGAAATTTCGTTTATTGGCATACCGCAAAGCTTGATTGTTCCATCATCAGGTTCCAGTAGGCCAAGCATTATTTTAGCTAACGTCGTTTTTCCACATCCTGACTCACCAACCACCGCCAGAGTTTCTCCCCGATTGACATTGAGCGATACCCTATCGACAGCCCTCAACACCTCTTTGCCTCGGAATAGACCCCGCGATATTCTAAAATCTTTGGTCACGCCCCGCGCTTCAACCATCAAATCAGACATCAGCTGGCCTTTCGCTTGTCAAAAATATACGATTTTTTTAAGCAGTCCTCGCAGCAAAACCGTATCAGGTGGGTTTCTGATCCCTTGACCTTATAGGTTTTTGATTTGTCAGAGGTGGAGGCAAGTTTAATGTCTGCGCCGTCCAACTGCTCATGCGCATCACCCCAACGGCCAGAAAAGCGACAACCCTGGAAATCTCCAACTAAAGAGGGAACCATGCCAGGTATTGAGCCAAGCGGTTCCCCACGCTTTATTTTTCCAGGAACAGGAATGCAGCTTAGTAACCCACGAGTATAAGGATGCGAGGGATTATCAAAAATGTCAAAAACACTACCCTCTTCAACGATCTGCCCTGCATACATAACAGCGACTCTGTCAGCTATATTTGCCACAACTCCCAAGTCATGGGTTATGAAAATCAAACCAACGTTAAAATCATTTTGCAGGCCCTTCATAAGCTTAAGTATTTGAGCCTGAATTGTTACGTCTAGAGCCGTTGTTGGTTCATCTGCAATAATCAATTCAGGCTCGCACAATAACGTCATTGCTATCATAACTCGCTGGCGAAGCCCTCCAGAAAGTTGGTGCGGATACTGACGCAGCCGCTTCTCTGCTGGAATAATGCCCACTTTCTCTAACATTTGAATCACGAGATCTTTAGCCTGGGACCCAACAATATTCCTGTGCCTCGATAGCGTTTCGAGCATCTGGTTCTCAACGGTAAAAGAAGGGTTTAAACTGGACATTGGTTCTTGAAAAATCATGCCCATTTTATTGCCTCTTACATTGGACATTTGTTTCTCAGAAAAATTCAAAATATTTTCGTCATTTAGTGACATTTTGTTAACTGTACGGATGGCTTTCTTTGGCAAAAGATCCATTATTGCGAGGGACGTCAGCGATTTTCCACAGCCTGACTCACCCACAATACAAAGTGTTTCACCTCTTTCTACGTGGAGGCTAATATTGTCCACAGCGTGCAACATGCCCCCAACCACTGGAATTTCAATTGATAAGTTTTCTACGTCTAGCACACGTTCTGACACAGCCCCCTCCTCAATTTCTGTTTTCTGGGGCAGTAATGTCACGAACGCCATCACCCATCAAATTAATCGCAAGCACCAGCAGAAATAATGCAACCCCCGGTATAGTTATCAGCCAAGCCTCAAATAACATCATATCTTTTCCTTCCGAAACCATGAGGCCCCAGGAAGGCAAAGGTGGTTGAACACCAAGACCAAGAAATGAGAGGGCAGCCTCAAGTATAATAGCGTGTGCCATTTCCAGGGTCGCGATCACAATAAGATTATTTACAACATTGGGCATAATTTCTGTCATCAAAATACGTTTTGTTGAACAGCCAACAGCCTGCGCAGCAGCCACATAATCCATTGATCTAATCTGTAAAGTGGATGACCGCATAACAACTGCAAACCGGTCCCATAATAGCAATCCCAAAACGGTAATAACAACTTGCAATGAACCCCCAACAATCGCAACCACCGCCAAAGCCACGAGGACAACCGGCATAGACAGGCGAACGGTAATCAAGAAGGTAACCACCATGTCGACGCGTCCGCCAAAATAGCCAGCCATTACACCCATTACTGTTCCAATTAGCCCAGAAATTAGCGCGGCGCCAAATCCAATCAAAAGTGAAATTCTTGCGCCATAAATTAATCGGGATAAATAATCCCTTCCTAAATGATCTGTTCCAAGCACGTGATCCCAAGAACCACGACTATCCCAAACAGGCGGTATTAATCTTGCTAACAAATTTTGTTGATAAGGATCATGGGGAGCTAAAAGCGGCGCGAGCAATGCCACTAAAACGATTGCAAGAACAATAAATGCACCGATCATAACACCCTGATGACCGGTAAATCTCGTGTAGATCGATGCTTTTGTAACAGTTGTTGTCACTGTGCTGCCGCTGCTCATTGCTTATTTAATCCTTATTCGAGGATCTAACCACGCGTTGATGAGATCAGCGAAAAATGTCAAAACGATATAAAAAAGTGAGAAGACCAATATTAGCCCCTGAACAGTGGGGAGGTCATTCCGTGTAATAGACTCCCAAGCTAGGAATCCTGCGCCATGCAAAGCAAAAATTGTTTCAACAACAATTGATCCACCCAACATAAATCCGAATTGCACTGCTGCTAGACTGACAACTGGAATAATTGCATTCCTAAGTGCGTGTTTAAAAAGCACAACTGGAGGGCGTAAACCTTTTGCTCGAGCGGTTCGGATATAATCTGTGCTGAGAACTTCCAACATACCTGTTCGTGTTAAGCGCATGATCGCCGGCGCAGCGTAATAGCCAAGAACAACAGTCGGCATGACAAAATGTAGCCACGTATCAGAGCCTGAAGTTGGCAGCAGTCTAAGGGAAACTGACAGGAACACGATCAGCATAAGCGCAAACCAGAAACTTGGTAGCGCTTGCCCCATGACAGACAGAAAAAGAGCAATTCGATCAACAAGGCTATTTGGTCTAATTGCCGCAGCAACTCCAAGCGGGACTGATAATAAAATGGCAAATGTTATAGCACATACACCCAATGTCATTGTAGTCGGCAAACGCTCACCAATAAGGGCGCTCACATCAGTCCTGAAATAATAACTTTTCCCAAGGTCACCAGCAGCGGCACGTTGTAGCCAATCAAAATATTGAACTAAAATTGGACGGTCAAATCCGTAAAGCTGCCGAATAGCCTCAATATCAGCGTCAGATGCTGTTTCACCAGCCATCGCAATTGCCGGATCACTTGATAGATATAAAAGCCCAAAACTAATGAACGATACCGTTAGCGCAACTAAAGCCGCCAGGGCTAAACGCTTCAGCGTGTAATATAGCATTTCAGATAACTCATAAAATGAACATGTTAATCACCTGCGCACCAGAGCAATGCGCAGGTGATTGATTATTTTACATCCACTTTGCTGTGAAGAAGCGTGGAATCTCGTCAGGCGTTGGATTGAAATCAACATCCTTTGAGAACGCGTACCATGTGTTGTAAGACCACAATGGAAACATAAACGCCTCACCAGAAATTCTCGACAAGGCAGCTTTGTAAGCCGATTGTCTCACATTTGCATCAACAGATGTGTCACCTATTCCCAACTGCTTTATTACTTCTGGATCTTTCGAATAATCATCCTTGCCACCTGATTGGAAGTGGCTGGTAATTGCCGAAACATCATTTATTGAGTAAGAGCCCCAGGTGCCGAAGTTAAATGGGGCACCACCGCTTTGAACTTTATCCCTAAAAGCTGCATACTTCAGATACTCCAATTTAGCCTTAATACCTACAGCATTTAGGTTGTTGATCATCGCCTCGGCATAATCACGATTTCTGTAGGCAAGAAATGGTGTCTCAAATCCGTTCGGGTAACCAGCTTCGGCAAGCAGCTTCTTCGCCTTTTCTGGATTGTAATCATAAGTTGGTACATCTTGTGTGCAGCCAAATTGTGATGGGAAACATAGTGAATTGACCACGATAGACTCACCCTGAACAAGCGCCTTAACAATGCCCTCACGGTCAATCGAATGAGCAATCGCCCTTCTAACGCGAACATCATTCATCGGGTTTTTGCTGTGTCTGCCCATAGCATCAAAATTTAAATATCCAATACGCATAGTTGACGAATTCTTAACAGTAAATGCGCCTTGCGACTTAATGCGTTCCGCCTGATCAGGCTTTACCTTCCAAATCCAATCAATACCGCCTGAAAATAGCTCAGCAAGTTGAGTATTGCTCTCGGCAATGGTACGGATGACGATGTTACCAATGCTTGCTTTACCCTTTGGACTGGAGGCATGATAACCGTCGTATTTCTTGAACTTATAGCGTTTTCCAGGTTCAACACTGGTGACCTGATATGGGCCTGTGCCTACTGGCTTCAATGCCATTCCTTCAGGGCCATTCTTGCTGTAATAATCATTTGGATACATCACAAGGGGACCTGACAAGAATTCAAGCGCAGCGGGAAATTCTTTTTTCAGATTCAGCTGGACCTTGTATTCGCCAAGCTTTTCAGCGTTGTTCCACCAATTCACATTCCGTGCAGGCTTCGCGCCATTTGCCGGATCTCCAAGATAATTTAATGTGAACACAACATCATCAGCATCAAACTTTTCGCCATTATGAAACTTAACGCCCTTGCGGAGATCAAACTGGAGTGTTTTTGAGTCCACCCAATTATACGCTGTGGCGAGGTTTGGTAGATACTTATTGGTTTTAGGATCGCGATACAACAACCCATCCCAAACCATTCTAGAAATCACAATACCTTCCCGTGCGGTATTGTAATAATTATCAATCGATTCAAGTTCTCGATCAATTGCAACATTTAATGTATCATTTGACTTGCCGGCATGCGCAGCGGTTGATGCCCCCGCCGCGAGCAATGCGCCCACAAGTAGCTTAGAAAAATGCTTATTTACAACCATCAAATTCTCCCTTGGAATACATGATTCGTATTTTCTTACTTTTTAACAAATAAAGCTAACCACACCTTTTGATAGGTGTCGAGGCTCAACGACCGATTTATAAAGTTATAGGCTCAGAATTCAGTCGGAAAGTTAGGAACCGCGGTTCAGGCTCAACAATAATTGAGATGATTTTTTTAGTTGCATCATCGTTCTACAGGCAACATAGTTTTTTAAACTTCCGTTTTCTGTGCGTTGTTGTGCCACACTGTACTGCACAGGACAAAGCCCCGGATATCACTTTGACATCAAGAACAAATAAAAAAAAGACGCCGCTATTCAAGCGAATTTCAAGTAAAGATAAAGCCCTACAATCCGTATTCTGGATGCTTATCTCATGCGTTGCGCTGTCAGTTTTGGCTGGGCTTGGTCGTTTGCTTGGTCAATATGAGGTCAATGCCTTCCAAACAGTCTTTTGCCGCCTGTTTTTTGCCTTTGTTGTTATGCTTCCAATGGTCATGCATCTGGGCTTTAAGAAAGTTACAACTGTCCAGATCAAAATATATTTCATAAGAACCTTATCTGGCATTGTGGCAATGTGGACCTGGTTTTACGCAGTAACACTCATTCCAATCGGCGAGCAGACGGCGCTCAGCTTTCTAGCGCCCCTGTTCACAACTGTTGGGGCTGCATTCTTGTTAAGAGAAACGGTGCGTGCGCGCCGGTGGGCAGCAATCATCATTGGTTTTACAGGCGCGCTCATCATCATTAGGCCTGGCATTATTGAAGTTAGCATCGGGCACTGGATTTCTATATTATCAGCAATTGCAATGGGCTGTTCAGCATTGGCAATTAAAAAGCTGACAAGCCGGGACAATCCATTAATCATTGTCTTTATCTCTCACATTATAATGATGCCCATGGCTCTTATACCGGCACTTTTGGTTTGGGAGTGGCACGTCTATGAAGTATGGCTTATTCTTATTGCTACCGGCCCTTTTGCGGTTATTGGCCATTTTACCCTCGCCAAAGCCTTTTCGCTTGCAGATGCTTCGTTTGTTGCGGGGGTGGATTATGCCCGATTGCCATTTG
Organism: SAR116 cluster bacterium AG-325-I21; assembly: GCA_003282865.1. Taxonomy (GTDB): domain Bacteria; phylum Pseudomonadota; class Alphaproteobacteria; order Puniceispirillales; family Puniceispirillaceae; genus UBA3439. The sequence goes on from QBYK01000030.1 coordinate 21,820, forward strand.
CCGTGATGTTTGGTTGGATCCTGTTTGGTGAATTAACCGATATCTGGACATGGGTAGGGGCGAGCGTGATTTTTATTTCTTCCTTCTATGTCATTCAACGGGAAATGCGTGCCAAAAAAAACACAGTTAAAAAACAGGCTTTGATGATCGAAAAGGGGTAATACTATGACACAGCCATCATTGAGCAAGGAAACTCTGCTGAATTGGCTTGACACTCAAGAAGACAATATGGTGACCCTGCTCGGGGACCTTGTGAACATTGACAGCAATAGCTTTGACAAGGCCGGAGTTGATCGCGTTGCTGACCGTATTGCCGAATTCTTTGATGAACAGTTGATTCCCTATGAAACTATTCCAATTGCAACGCATGGCGACGGCATGCGTGCCATTGTCGCTGGTGGTAATGGCAATCGTCCTATTTTGCTTTGCGGACATCGCGATACAGTGTTCCCAACGGGCGAGGTTGAAAAACGGCCGTTTGAAGTGCGTGATGGCAGGGCCTACGGGCCAGGTGTTGCCGATATGAAGCCCGGTCTTGTGATCAACGCATTCATTATGGCAGCATTCAACAAATTTGGTGGCCACCCGAATCCAATTGTTGGGCTATTTACCGGTGATGAGGAAATTGGTTCACCAACATCGCAACATTTGATCATTGCCGAAGCGAAAAAAGCGCGCCTTGCTTTCAATAGTGAACCGGGACGACCAAATGGCAACATTGTCACCAGGCGCAAGGGGGGAATTTTCTGTCATTGTGATATCTACGGTGTAGCAGCCCATTCAGGGGGGTTTTTTGAAGAAGGACGCAGCGCAATTGAGGAACTTGCGCGAAAAATTCAGGCCCTTCACGCCCTCACCGATCTCGACCGCGGCATAACCCTGAATGTTGGGCTAGTTGCTGGTGGGCAGTCGGTAAATACCGTGGCAGCTGAGGCAAGCTGTGATATTGATATTCGTTACCGTGAGAGCGATGATAGGGATGAAATATTTAATAAGGTTCAGCAAATTTGTCAGACAACAAGTGTTGACGGTACAAGCTCTACAATTTCAGTGCGTGGCGAATTTCATCCACTAAATCCATCCCAGCAATCAACCGAATTGTTCGATATTTATACCAAAATAGCGGCCGACCAAAATGTCATTGTTAAGGGCGAACATTCAGGTGGCTGTGCCGATAGTGGTTTTATCGCAGGAGTTGGCACGCCGGTCATTTGCGGAGTTGGACCAATTGGGGGCAATTACCATCGCGCCGATGAATGGATGCAAATTGATAGTATGGCTGAAAGAGCAAAATTCATCGCCAAAACGATTTTGACACTCGCTAGCCATCCCACAAAAACTGGTCTTTAGGCAACAAATCTGTGGTGCCAATTTTAGCAGCCAAACTAACTGGATGCGGCCATGCCATCTCCTGATGGATCTGCACCACCGTCCAGTTTGCCGTCAAGTAGCCGAATTGCATGGACAATCGGCGTGACATAGCTGGCAGCATAGCGTCTAGTCTCGTAGCCCCCTTTATTTAGTTCGTTCTCAACGCCGCGGAAAATTCGGTTGGTCAATTCAATAACGTTCGAGGTTGCACAAAATCTTGGAGCGGAAACAGCGTCCTGTGCGCTCATTTTAAAATCAACCATATTCAAAATAGCCTGCAGTACGCCCATCGTGATGGTGGTCCCCCCAGGTGCGCCAAGCGCTATGGCAGGCACGCCATCCTTTGATAGTATTGTTGGACACATGGCGGTAAAGCGCGCCTTTCCTGGTACAAGACTGCCAACACGGCCGGGGCGTGGATCAAATACCATCATGCAGTTATTATACATGAATCCCAGCCCTTCCGTGATCACTCCTGAAGATGACCCAAGCGAATGCGTAACATTGACAATGTTACCCGCCGTGTCCGCCACCACAAGATGCGTTGTGTCCTTGCTTTCAGGGGCACCAGCATTTACCCGAACAACATTTGCTTTGTGCCCAGCGCGAATTTTAGCTGCTGTTTCGGCCGCCAGTTCCTTGCTTTTTAAACGTTCAAGCGGCACCTCAACAAAATTGGGATCCCCCATATTTAAGTCCTTGTCGATGGTTGAATATTTCATCGCTTCAGACACCGTTGCAATGTAGCGCGCGGAGTTATGACTCATCGCAGCAAGGTCAAATTGTTCAAGAATATTTAACATTTGCAGGATCATCAGCCCGCCCCCGGGCAGCTGATTGGTATCAACATCAAAACCGCGATAACTGCCCTTTAAGGGTGCCATCTTGGTAGGAGCGCAATCAGCTAGATCATCCTTGGTCAACAAGCCGCCATTGGCTTTCATGTCAGCCGCGATCTGATCGGCAACATCGCCATTGTAAAAGACCCCAATCCCTTCATCAGCAATCCGCTTGTAAAGACGCCCCATATCCGGGTTTCGCAGGGTTTCTCCAATATGCAAAAGTGTCCCATCATCATGTAGATAAATCTTGCGGGCAGCATCCAGTTCCTTGACCACAGCCACACGCTCAATCCGGCCGGCCTGTGCAGGTTGCAACCAGAAAGCGTGGACCCTCGGCCTTACCACAAATCCTTCCATGCAATAATCAATTGCTGGTCTCATTAATGTACTAAGCGGCATC
>QBYK01000031.1 GCA_003282865.1 SAR116 cluster bacterium AG-325-I21
TGTCTTGCAATTGACACGTGCGATGGCTGAGGCATGGTCAAGATTTGGAGTTACTGCCAATGCCCTTGCTCCTGGTTTTTTCCCAACTGAACTGACAGCTCCACTTTTTGCTGATGAGGCAGTGGCTCAAAGACTTGCAGATTGTACTGCTATGGGTCGAAATGGTGCGCTTGAAGACATGCGTGGTCCGCTCTTGTTTCTGGCGTCTAATGCCAGTGGCTATGTGACGGGTCAATCAATTGCGGTTGACGGAGGATTCACAGCAAAATGAAAGGGCTAGTATATAATGGGACACAAATGTCAGAAATTCAAGATCTTGATGTACCTATTGCTGGCGAGGCGCAGGTCCTGGTTGATGTTGCGTACTGTGGTATTTGCGGTTCAGATATGCACGCATGGCACGGCTATGATGAACGGCGGGTGCCACCGTTGGTGCTTGGCCATGAAGCGGTTGGCACGGTGCGCGGCGGTGAACTATCGGGAAAGCGGGTGGCGATTAATCCCCTAATGTCATGTGGTAATTGCCAATTCTGTAATGGTGGTAACGAACATCTTTGTGGAAGCCGAGAATTGATCGGAATGCGAGTGCCCGGTGCATTCGCCGAAGTTCTAGCGATCAATAAACGTAATTTGACCGTTATCAATGATGATTTGTCATTTACCGAAGCCGCCCTTGCGGAACCGCTAGCTTGTTCCGTTCATGCTGTTCGTCTTGCGATCGAGCTCTCTGGCCACGACAAAAATATGACGATCGCTGTGCTCGGGGGAGGGGCGATCGGTTTGCTAGTGGCGTTGGTTTTTGAAGCTTATGGCTACCGAGATATTTGGATTGCCGAGACCAATCCTTTGCGTCGCAAGATGCTGGAGAATATTGGCAATATGAGGGCCTATGATCCACGTGATGGGGCAATGGACAAAAAACAAATTGATATTATCATTGATGCAGTTGGATCAGGAGTGACGCGCAAAGTGGCCAGTCAGCTTATTCGCCCAGGTGGAACTATTGTTCATATTGGATTGCAGGATAATGAACTTGGACTTGATGCTCGCCGTTTGACCTTGCAGGAAATTAAATTTCAGGGCACATATTGTTATCGAAATGGTGACTTTGCTGAGGCCTTGGCATTATTATCAGAGGGTAAGATCACTGGGTGTGGCTGGGCTGAGATTAGACCGCTTGATGACGGTGCCCAGTCATTTGTTGATATTCATGAAGGCAATGCACCACCAAAAATTATTCTTCAGGTTATTTAATATTAAAAAAAAGCGATTGGGTTTTTTATTTCTTGAGCAATTGACACTTCTACCCAGATTGACTAGTGGAATAGAACACCAAGGCTCAAAATTGGGTATGATGCCTATCAGTTGATGGTTTCGTTTATCATAAGGCACCGTAGAGAAGCTGTGCTTGTCAATATTTGAAAAGGCTATTTTGTTTTACAACCTGTCAATTTCTTTGGATTGACTAAAGTTTGCGCAGCCGAGAAGAGGTGTGCTGGATAGCGTTTTTAAAAATTATCTTTTCGACGGCGCATTTCGGCAAACACTTCGGCATTGCTCGCCTGCTCCATTCCGAGATGCGCACGGATTTTGTCATTATCAACCCGCAAAAATGGGTTAGTTGCTTTTTCTAGATCAAGGCGCGTTGGCACGGTTGGCAGACCATTTTCACGCAATTCAATGACCGCACCCTCGCGGGCAGCGAGGGATGCATTTTCAGGATCTACTGACCGCGCAAAATTAGCGTTGGCAAGAGTATATTCATGGCTGCAATAGATCAATGTGTGATCGGGCAGGGCTAGCAGTTTCTCCAGCGACGCCCACATCATATCGGCATCACCCTCAAAAATACGACCACACCCCATGACGAATAACGTGTCGCCAGTGCAAACTATATCTTCTTCTGGGATATAAAAATTCAACATATCCAGCGTGTGACCGGGTGTTGCAATTACCATAACCTTTCGGCCGGCAAATTCAAATTCATCATCATCACTAAGCCGGATATCATAAAGCGCACTTACCGCGCTATTGGTTATTGGACCCAGAATGCTGGCATCGTGACGTTCTTTTAGGTTATCAAGTCCATCTGTATGATCACCATGATGATGAGTGATAAAAATGTGAGTAAGACGCCACCCCGTTTCAGCTAGCGCGGCTTCAGTTGCGCCCGCATCCCCAGCGTCAACACAGGCTGTGAGTCCACTCTCGGTGCAATGCATTAACAGACCGTAGTTATCATCCCCATAAGGAAATTGATGTGTTTGAAAGGTCATCGCGCTGATCTCCTGAATGCCATCGGTGTGTTTTACCAGCTACCCGTATTTTCCATCGACAACCATGGCTCAACCGTAGCTAATGGTTCGCCTTCTTGTAAAAGTTCGATCGAAACATTGTCTGGTGATTTCACAAAGGCCATGCGTCCGTCCCGTGGTGGACGATTCATTACAACTCCAGAATCCATCAATTGCTGACATTTTTCGTAAATATTATCGACCTTAAATGCTAGATGGCCAAAGTTTCGGCCAGAGTCATATTCTTCAGGATCCCAATTAAATGTGAGCTCAAGTTCTGGTGCACCGTTCATCTCGCTGCTATTCTTGTCTTTTGGGGCTGCAAGAAAAATTAGGGTGAATCGTCCTGCTGGCACATCCTTGCGACGCATTTCAACAAGGCCAAGTTTATTGCAGTAGAAGTCGAGTGACTCTTCAATGTCACGCACTCGAACCATTGTATGAAGAAACCGCATTCTGATTGCTACTCCCTTGAGAATTGCGTCGATTTCAACGACGACGTAAAAAAAATTTATGATAATCCCCAAGTCGAGGTGCTGTCTAGCCTGATGGTATGTTTGAGATATTAAACATCTGTAAAACTATGGGCGGATATAAATTGGCTCTATGTTGGTTTAAGTTTCGAGATGATCGTCAAGTGATAAGCCAATAAGGGAAGCAGCTTCCCTAAGACTGGAGCAGATATTAAAATCAGGCGGGTTAGGAAGCCGATTTGATAGTGCGAGGTCAGGAATTTGGATAACCCACATCCCCGCTGCAAGCGCGGCGGTTGCTCCGTTGTTAGAGTCTTCAAACGCGAGACAATATTTCGGTGCAATACCCAGTTTTTTGGCTGCATCGATATAAATATCGGGGGCGGGCTTGCCAGCATTTACTTCATCGCCGCCGGTGACATGCTGAATAAACCGCATCAGGCCAGCTTTTTGTAAAAGCCTGCGAGCCTTTGAACCAGATGATGATGTGGCTACTGCTCGTGGTACATTCAATTCGTGCAGGCGAGCTAAAAAAGTGTGAGCCCCCCTCTTTGTTGGTACATGGCCAGCCAGCTGATCTTGGTAGACGTCAAGCCATTCATTTTTAAAGGCTACGGCATCCATGTTGGATGGCAGCATTCTTCTAAGGATTTCAATGCCGGTAGCCGCATTTAGCCCAATCATATCTCGATATTGATCAATGCCTACTGCGATATCATAGCGTTTTGCCGTTGTAACAAAGGACTCAAATGATAGTGTTTCAGTATCAAGTAAAAGCCCGTCCATATCAAAAATGATGGCTTTTATTTGATGGGTTTCAGATGTTGATTTTGCCAGGGATAACGGCATAAATAGTTACCTAGAAACGAGGATTTTACGTGTGCAATAATTTGCAATGGGCAATGTTGAGAAGACTATGACATGAATTACCAACAAATGAAAATATGATACGGTTGTTTGCATTATCGGTAGTGTTAATCCAGCCTGTCAGGACTTTATAGTCGTGTAAAATAAAGTTGAATTGGAAATTATGGCCTTAAGATTGATGGAGTGAATCTCAAATGCTTGCGGCAGCTAAAATTCGTTACCTTGTGGTGCATTGCGCTGACACGCCTGATGATCAACCGCTTGATGCTCGTGATATCCATCAGATGCATCTTGAGTTTGGCTGGCATGGCATTGGCTATCACAGGGTAATTTGTCGCGATGGGCTCATTCAGCAAGGGCGACCTGACTTCTGGATTGGGGCACATGTAAAAGGTTTTAATGATGTCAGTCTTGGTGTTTGTCTGATCGGTCGCAGTGAATTCACGAATGCACAGTTCACAGCACTGGAAAATGTTTTGCGAACTTGGAAAAAGGCACATCCGCAAGCAGTTATCTGTGGCCACCGTGATTTTGAATATACAGATAAAACCTGTCCGAATTTTGATGTGGCGAATTGGTGTCAGAAAATAGGTTTATAGGTCAGATGGCGGAACTTCGAATAATTACCCCATCAGCGCCGTTACATTCTGGCCCCACTAATGATGCCTCGCTAGATAACGAAGGGTTATTTGGCGAAACCTTTAAGGTAACTGGCACTAAAAATGGTTTCCTTTTTGGGAGTTTGATCGCCGACGGGTATGAGGGTTGGATTCCAAAAAATTGCCTCGGAGATCTGCCTGTTCCGAACGCACAGTTAATTGCGCCAATGACGCACGTAACGCTCTGTGCAAGCGTAAAAAGCCCAAGCTGTTTTTCTTTGTCTTTTAGGGCCGTGGTGAACGTTATCAATGCGAAAGGTGACCGTGCTAAGATTGCCACTGCCGCGGGCCATGCTTTTTTGCCCCGTCGCCATATTCAACTTTTTGCTGATGTTAAAAAAAAACCTAGTACTGAAAATAAGCTAGTTGACATTGATTGGGTTGGATTTGCTGAACGCTTTATTAATGCCCCTTATAAATGGGGAGGACGCACGGCTTGGGGGCTTGATTGCTCAGCCCTTGTGCAATTATCGTTGACTGCTACCGGGCTTGACGTGCCGCGTGACTCTGGCCCACAACATGAGATTGGCGCCCACTTAGATATTGAGTCCCGCCTTTCAAAATCAAATTTACGTCGCGGTGATCTAGTGTTTTGGCAGGGACATGTCGGTATTATGCAGGATCACCATCGATTGCTGCATGCCAATGCCTATCATATGGCCGTTGTGAGTGAACCTTTAGAAGATGCGGTCACGCGCATTTCTCCAATTGCTGGACCGATAACGGCGCTTCGCCGCCCTCTATTTTAGGCTGCAAGTAATAGCCTAGTTTAGCTAGCGCTTAGCTGAATTTTATGCCGCAATATCCATAACAAGCCAAGTGACGGCAATACCATCAGTGCAGTTATCACAAAGAACAATCCCCAATCGCCACCAAGGCCATCAACTAAGGCCCCTGATGATGCAGCCAGCGTTGTCCTACCAATTGTTCCAATCGAGGCAAGAAGCGCATATTGCGTGGCCGTATACGTCCGATCAACGAGCAGGGAAATGAAGGTTACAAAGGCGACCGTGGCAAATGCCGCGGCGATGTCATCAAGCAGGACAGCAACCGCAAAAAGCCATTCAGATTTTCCAGTCCATGCCAAAATACTAAACATAATATTTGTTGCTGCCATCGCAATGCCAGCAATGAAAAGGGCGCGAACCGCTCCTGAGCGGATTGCAAAAAACCCACCAAGAAGGGTGAAAGCAACCGTTGTTATCCAACCGAGGCCTTTAGAGTAAAGAGCAATATCAGATTTTGAAAAGCCCATTTCGGAATAGAAAATCAATGACATTTTACCCATAAAAGCTTCGCCCACTTTAAACAAGAGCACGAACCCAAGAATGCCAAGCCCAATTGCGATGCCGTTTTGCCGAAAAAAACTGACAAGTGGTCCCCAAACGGTGCTGGCAAGAAACGCAACTAATCGCGCAAATCCGTTATTCGCGCCAATACGTCGTGCTAGTGTTTCCTGTTCCTTTTTCTGAGCTTTAATACGAGCATCGGCGCTGACTTCAGGAATGAATAAAAGCCCAATATTAGCGAGAAAAACAAACCCGCTCAGACCGACAAATGTTAATTGCCAGTAATTTGAAAATCCAGCATTTTGCAGTATATCCGCAGCAAAAAATGCCGCAATACCCCCAATTTTATAACCGCTCCACCAGCCAGTAACATGAATAGCAGCTGCTGCTGCCATTGAGCTTTTTTCCGACGAGTTAATCTGTTCAATACGCAACGCATCAATGGTGATGTCCTGTGAGGCCGATGCCGTGGCAATAACAAGGCCGATGGCCATAACAAGCCAAATATCTTCGGCTGGGCGTAACAGGCTCCATCCCAGAAGCGCCAGAAAAATTACTGCTTGAAAACAAATGATCCATGCTTTGCGTTGACCAATCTTATGAGCAAGGCCCGGAATGCGAATTCGATCAATTAATGGTGCCCACAAAAAATTGATCGCGTAGATGCTGAAAATCAATCCGGCCCAGCCAACTGCAGATCGGCTGAGTCCATCTTCACTCAACCAGAGCGATAAAGAGGAGCCAATGAGTACCCAGGGAAAGCCGCTCATCGCACCCAACAGCAAAATGCGAAACATGCGGCGATCGCGATATACCGCAACGCTTTCTCTAAAATCACTCATTTGATTAGCTCCTGCGGACTAAGCCGGTTATGCTAACTGCATTCATTTGTTTGGCAAAAGATAATTTCATGATTTTAACAGGTGTAGTGTTTTGTGAGGATATCGCTCATGGCAGATTGGCATATTAAACGCGATAAGAATGGTCAATATTGGCTGAAGGCGGAAGGTATGGGGGTTTTTCTTGCGATTAATGGCAAGGCTGGGCTAATTGCGGGGGCAAGAAAACGCGAGGGGGATATGGCAACTCCAGTTGGCCGGTGGGCCTTTCGTCACCTCTATTATCGGCAGGTTTATTGGGTGAGATTGAATGCGCCATTCCAAAAAGCTCTATTACGCCCCAATCTGGCTGGTGCGATGATCCAGCCTACGATGAGTATAATCGTCTTGTGAAATTACCATTTTCTGCGAGCCATGAAATGATGTGGCGTATTGATGGTGCTTATGATCTGGTTGTCCCAATGGGGTTTAACGATGCCCCGCCAGAACCGGGTCGGGGAAGTGCCATTTTTTTGCACTACATCGCTTCGGGAAAAGCTTACACTGCTGGTTGTGTGGCACTGGCCCGTGCAGATTTATTAGTCTTATTGCAGCATTCGGATATTGATCAATGCCTAAACATTGATGCTACTTTACTTTTTTAGCTTTAAATCGATTTGTTCTCGACGACGCCGAAGCTTTTCATTAGTCGGTACCATAGCCACCATCATTCCGTCCGCAACAAAACCCATTCTGACCATGATCATGTTTGAAATTAGGTTCAAACATATTTTCTGAGCTGTCCCAGCTTTTAGCCGCGTTGATCCAGCAATAATTTCACCGCCAGTTTCCAAAAGAATAGGATAGCTAGCAGCGGTTAGAAGTGGTGTATCAGGGTTGTTAGCAATGCCAATTGTCAAAGCACTAGCCGCCTGCGCTGCTAAAATGACGCCATGGGTGTAGGGGGTTTGGCCGCTTGCCGCCAGGCCAATGACAACATCATGTTTTCCTATCTTGATTTTAGCAGCATCAGCAATGCCGGCTTCTTTATCGTCTTCGGCATTTTCAATTGCGCCAAGAAGTGCGGATGGCCCACCTGCAATCAGGAATGCCAGACGTTTTTTTGGCCAGCTAAAGGTTGGTGGCAATTCGGTGCCATCTTGAACACCAATACGTGCCGATGTGCCCGCTCCGGCATAAATAAGTCGTCCAGCAGAATTTGCTAAAAGCCATTCATGCGCCGCCATGGCGGCAGCTTCAATCGCAGGCAAAGCAGTCGTTAGGGCAGGTATTGCAGCTGCCTGACTATCCAGCATCAGTGATAGCGCAACAGATGTTTGCAGCTTATCAATATGCAGATCAGTATCTGGCACATCTTCAGTGGTGCTGTGATTTGAGTCTCGATTTTTTTTGTTCATGAGGTCATTATAGGCTTAGGCAGGAAAAAAGAGAAGATAGGCATGACGGGATTGGTCGTAATTGGCTTGATGTCGGGAACCAGTGTCGATGGAATTGACGCTGCGGTTTTAAAAACTGATGGCCAAAACTTTCAGGCACTTGGTTGCCCCAGTGTTTATGACTACCGGGATGAAACCAGGGACGCGATTTGGACTGCCGTGGCGAATCCTGATGCTCTTATGCGTGACGAACCTATGCGCGTTAATCTTGATCGGCTCATTGCTGAGGATCATGCGCGCGCTGTGCAAAAGCTAATTGATGCGGACGACTTTAACCCAAAATTGATAGGTTTCCATGGGCAAACGATATATCACAATCCAGCCGGTCAAATTGAACACCCGCTTGGCCGTGACACAATACAACTTGGTAATGCATCACTGTTAGCACAAATAACAAATCTGCCGGTTGTTTATGATGTGCGCAGCGCCGATATGGCTGCTGGTGGGGAAGGTGCACCATTGGCTCCAGTGTTTCACGCTGCGGTGCTTGGTCGTCTCAATGTGGGTTTGCCGGCTGTACTGGTAAATGTTGGTGGAGTTGCTAATTTGACATGGTTTGATGGGCATGATGGTTTGATTGGGTTTGATACTGGGCCCGGCAATGCACTTATGGATGATTACATGCGTAAGTATTGTGACGCAGCTTTTGATAAAAATGGAGAGCTAGCAGCAAGTGGTATTGCAGATTGGCAACTCGTTCACGACTGGCTGAGGATGCCATTTTTTGCAGCGAATTGGCCAAAGTCTCTGGATCGGCTTGCCTTTCATCATTGCCTTGATGACCCACGCCTACTTGCAAAACCAGTTGCAGATGCGATGGCAAGTCTTGCTCTATTCAGTGCAAAGACTATTGCAGTGGCAATTGACCAGTTGCCGGCGGCCCCGCAAACCATTCTGATTGCTGGTGGCGGTGCTCGGAACCTGTGCCTGTTATCAATCCTGCGGCACCAGTTTGGGACAGCTCTTCACGATGGTAATTTTTGTGAGGACGAACCTCTGTTTCGGCCTGAGACTTTGGAGGCTGAATTGATGGCATTTCTAGCTGCCCGTCATGTGGCTGGATTGCCAACATCTTTCCCCTCAACAACAGGATGTAGTCATCCTGTATGCGGTGGTAAACTGGCGGAACCGGCTAGATAAGCGCATCTGAACCCGAAACATAAAACGGGCGAAAGGGAGGTGGCTTGGGCAGGAGGTCACGAACATCAGCAAAGGGGAAGCGATTATTTATACGATAGGCCTCAGCATAATTCCCGTCTGGTGCATTGCATTGTGCGGCCCGAAACCGGTTCATGATCCTGCTAGCGCTAACGAAACGTGATGGATCCTGACTGTTATTTGCCAAGATGGCATTTTGCTTTGCAGTAAAATGCTCGCTGATATCAACATAATAATCTGGGGTGAAGCCAACACCCATTAAAGTGTCACAAAATAATACTGGACAGATAAACCCAGCAGCATCAGTAACAAATGAAGACAAAGCACGATGATCAGGGTGATAGTCTTCTGGCGCATGGGTGATCACAAGATCAGGAGTGGCAGCGCGAATGAAGTCGGTAATTTGTTCTCGGGCTTTGGGCGCGTCGGCAAGTCTACCATCGGGAAGGCCAAGAAGTGTTGGCGTGCCAAGCGGGGATAGTCCAGCTGAGGTTTCATTGGCGCGTTGCGTCGCTAGTTCCGGACCTGGATTTTCACCACCAGCCGCCCCATCTGTCGCAACGCCTAGGTACAGAGTGTCCCCGCGAGCAGATGCTGCTGCTAGAAACCCAAAGGTGAAAATTTCCAGATCATCGGGATGTGCGCCAATTGCCACAATATTCATCTGCATTTCCCCGCTTTATCCCGCTAGCTTTATAGCACTTAGCCAGCTCTTATTTGTTTGGCCCGCTTCCATCTCGCTGATAGATCGCGGTAATAAGTGAGTGCAATACTTTTGCATTCACTAGGAAATAGGTTTTAATAGATCAATGATAGCGAAAGCAAAGCAATTGCAAAATGATAATTTTACAAGTGGTTCCAGACACACTTTTAATTAGGAAAGTATGATGCAGTTTTTTACCGGCTATATTGAGGGCTATTATGGGAGACTTCTAGAATGGCAAGACCGTGATCGCCTATTAGATGGTTTGGATTCGGTGGGTATGAACAGCTATTTCTATGCGCCAAAAGATGATGCTTGCCAGCGTCAATTTTGGCGCCAAACCTATGATTTGGCCTGGCGGCGGGCCTTTAAACGATTTACCGGCAAAGCCGTAAAAAAAGATATTCGGATTATTGCTGGCATTTCCCCCGGTTTGGATTTTAATTTTGCTAGCCTAGATCAGTCTAATGCCGCGGGCGGAGATTTCACCATTTTGCTGGATAAGGCGCTAATGCTTTTGGCTGATGGGGCTAATGTTATTGCCTTGCTGATGGACGATATTGCCGCTGATTTTGATTTGCGAGCGGGCACCTTTACCAGTGAAGGCACCGCACATGCAGTTCTAACCAACCGGCTGGGAGCAGCCCTCAATGCGCCAATTATTTTGGTGCCGCGCATTTATGCTGATAGCCTGATCAAGAGTGATGACCCGCAATCAAAAACCTATCTCAAAGACCTTACACGTGATCTTGAGCCGCATCACAAAGTGGTTTATTGTGGCGACGACGTTGTTGCGGTGCAGCCAGGTAATGATAGGGATGGATGTCTTCATCCTTCAACAGTAATTATTTGGGATAATTTTTACGCCAATGACTATTGTCCTAGACGACTGTTTCTTGGGCCGTGGCGGGCGGTAAATCTGCCTGATGTGATGTTGAATCCAACTGGCATGATTGAAACAGATTTGCTGCTCCTCGATTTGATGTCTCTCTTCAAAAACGAGGGGCAAAAAAACGAAGGTTATCTGCGTCCAGAGCATTTGGCCTCGTGGCGTAAAGCGATTAGCAAAAGGGGTGTCCCGGACGCATTTTTTATTATTTCCTATTATCTTGACACGCCCCATGGTTTTCCAATGAATTTTGTCAGGCCATCGACAGATGATGCACTGGCTGCATTGGAAATTTTATTATGGCGTTGGAAAGCTCCGCTCCAGCGCGAATGGTATAGCTGTTTGATGGGGCTGAAACAGGATATTTTGCTGTCTGATGAACAATTGTCATTGGAAAGACTTGAAAAAACCCAGCTTCAGCCGCTCGTGAGCAGGGTTAATAGTCTCAACGTAACTAGCTAAGCTCGCGAAGATTATCCGCCAATTTTATTTCAATAATTTGTGGATTTTAGCCAACTTTAATTGCAATGACTGGTTGAACAATCTCATTAACGCGATTTTTACCCTTCTATAGCGGTACACCTTTTAACCGGTCGCCAAGTTGAGCAATGACTTCGCGCCCAGCATTAGCAAAAGCAAAGCGCAAAGCATCACCCTGTCCGGCCCCAAAAAACGCCCCCGGAATAACTAGAACGCCAGCCTTGCTCGCTAGGTTTTTGGCGATTTGGATTGAGTCAACATTTTTATAAGGATGACGCACATAGCCGAAATAGGCGCCGCTGCTGAGTAAATCCCAGCCGGGTGTGTCAGCCATAACTGCCCTAAATATAGCCGCTCGTGCTGCAATTCTCTCCCGATTTTTTTGTCGCCATTTGGCCATTGATGCCAGCATTGGGGTTAAGGCCTTCTGAACGATGCGAGGGGCACAGATCTGGATATTATCAATAATTTTTGCTAATTGGCTAATTACCTCACGCCCTGCAATAATAGCGCCAAGCCGGTGCCCCGGTAGGCAGTAGGATTTGGAAAAGCTATATAATTGGATCAGATTAGATTGCCAGTTATCTCTTGCAAACAGGCGGTGAGGTAAACTCAAGTTTAGTGGCAGAAAATCACGATAGGTTTCATCAATGATTAGCCAGATACCGTGGCGTTGGCATAAGGTCAAAATATCATCGAGAAGCTCGGCTGGATAAATGCTTCCGGCTGGATTATTCGGGCTGACAAGTGCTACCGCTCGGGTGGTTGGCTTAATGCTCGCAACGATGTCACTGAGTTTAGGAAGTAGATCAGCATCGGCGTCACAATCAACATAATCAATCCCAACACCCAGCATACTGAGAGCTGATTCATGGTTGAAATAGCACGGCCGCATCATCATGATGCTGTCACCATGGCCGGCAATTGCCAGCACCGCTGCAACAAACGCTTGATTACAGCCCGATGTGACCTGAACCTCGTCTGCCATGATCCTGGCATCATAAATTTGGCCTACATGATTGGCGTAAGCGGTGCGAAATTCTGGATCACCCTCAACTGGCCCATAACGGGCAAGGGTTGGATCTACTGCCGCAACTGCCAATGATGCAAGAATATCGTCATGCGCCGCATAGCCAGGGACAGCCTGACTCATATCAATAAGTGGCCCTTTGGTATCGTCATAGGACGCCTTCCAGTCCAGCACGGTTGAGACAGGTGGAGCATTGAGAGCTGCAACGGCAGAATTGAACATGAGGCTTGCCTTGGTTTTAAAACTGCGGTGAGAATACATAAAGAGTAACCACAGATCTGGAACCAGACAAGGCAGATTTAAGATAAGATAAAATCCACACCAGCCCCGAGGGAAGGGCTATTGTTTGCACCTCTTTTCTGGGTATGAGGCAAGTTTGGGCGGCTAGTGGGCAGACTCAATTTAGAGGGTAGATGACAATGGGACAATATCACATCGTTGGCCGGTCAGGAGCGGGGTCATTAATTGCCGAGTTTTTGTTGCGCGAGGCAAATGTCGGTTATGCCATATCCTTTCCAACGTCAGATGAGGTAAAAAGCCCGGACTTTTATGCTGCCAACCCTCTTGGGCGGATACCAATTCTGATTTGTCCTGACGGAGAGCAGGTTTTTGAGACGCTGGCGATCATCAATCATATTACTAGTCGGTTTAGCGGGCTAGCCCCACAAGCCAACACGCCGCAGAGTGATCGATACCACCAATATATGGCGCTTTTGGCAACATCCGTTTATCCGGCCTATCACCGACAGCATCACACAAAATATTATGGTGATGTGACTGCGGCAACCTCAATCCAGCTTATGGCACGGGCCGAGCAGCAGATAATTTTTAATCACCTGGAAGATATCCTTGATCCGTATATTTGTGGAAAAGACCTAACCGCCGCTGATTTTTATTTCTACATGCTGAGCCGTTGGGATTTGGATAAAGCCGCAATGCGGGAAGGTCGCCCAAAACTTAACGCTTTACTCGATGAAATCCGCGCTCGGTCGTCGGTTGATGCGGTGATTGCCGCTCAACCGCCTCGTGCCAAACCAGATAAGAGTCTTGGTTTGACAGTTGGCAAATAAAGATCTGGATGATGTTGCCTAAAGAGTTTCCATGATCCCTCGAACGATTTTGATAATAGCAGCAGGTTGTTCAGCGCAGGGTATATGACCTGCATCCTTGACAATTTCAAAACTTGCACCTGGAATCATTTCTGCGGTGTCGCGCACCAGATCAGGGGGCGTTGCTCCATCTTGATCTCCTACAACGCAAATTGTTGGCACAGAAATGTTGCATGCCTTGCCACGAAAATCAGCGTCGCGAATTGCCATGGCTGTGCCAATATAACCATCCACTGGAGTTCGAGTGAACATGGCGATGAAGCCATTGAGATCAGTTTTGCGATCAAGGTGAAAGGCCGGCGAAAACCATCGCTGCATATTGGCATCAACAAGGGCTGCCATTCCGCCTTGCCGGGCGATATTGATACGTTCATCCCACATTTCTGCGCTGCCAACTTTTGCAGCAGTATCACAAAGAATTAGTCCTCTCGCCAGATCAGGCCGGGCATGATACAAGCCTTGTGCGATCAGCCCTCCAACAGATAGGCCAACCACTAAGGCGCCAGATAGATTAAGATGATCCATCAATGCTACAAGGTCATTCACGTGATCGCTGATCTTGTAGGGTGGATTTCCCATACCGGACAGGCCATGTCCGCGCTTGTCATATCTTAGAATACCGTAATCAGCTGATAGATCATCGACACAGTCTTGCCAGATGCGAAAATCGGTAGCGAGTGAGTTTGAAAAAACGATCAGCGGTTTTTCTAAACCGCTATTTTCAAGCTTATAGTGAATTGATGTACCGTTGATTGATGCAAATTTCATTGCTGTTTCTCGTTTCTTTATTTGGATCCTGATTGTGTGATAGAATTTTACAGAAATTGTATTAGTTGTGATTGGTACTCCAAATTCGCTTAGTAATTATCAGTTTTTGTCGGTTTATGTGGAGGCATAATGCCCTCTTCAACTGCTTTAATTTGCAAGGCCAGGTACTTTGAGTTGATCCGGCATTGTGCAAAGCTGCCAGCGATAAACCAAAGGCCTGGCTGTCCCGTCTGGCAATACATATTTCTTAGTTCCAGCCCTTCGCCAAAGCCCCAGATCGGTCCAACGCGTGTAGCAACGTCGTCACCAAATATTTTCTTAACCAGAACCTCCTGAGGTTTATAGCCGGTCGCAAGTATGATGATATCAGCTTCAATCTTTTTCCCATCAGACATTGTCATGCCAGATTGAGTAAAATGGGCTATTTGTCCAAATTGAACGAGATCAATTTTGCCATCAACTAGTAGGTTTGAGCAGCCAACATTAAAATAGTAGCCACCACCTCGGGTTAGATATTTAAACTGCCAGCCGGTATCATCGTCACCGAAGTCAAGCTTGAAACCTATATTTTTGAGTCCCTCAAGTAGGGTTTTATCTGCGCTTCGAGCTGCCTTGGTGAAGTGACGGTGAGCCTGCCTTACGAGTGGGGTGGGCATTGACGTTGTAATGAAATCACATTCATCATTACCGCGGTCCTCATCATACAACTTATAAGGGAATTGGGCGCTTGGCTCGATATTGACAACAAGACTAGGGCTGCGTTGGATCATAGTTACCGATGCTCCACTTGAGTGAAGATCTTGAGCAATGTCATGGCCGCTATTTCCGCAACCAATCACGAGGGCACGCTTGCCTGACCAGTCATCACCATCTTTATATTGGCTGGAATGGATTGTTGGTCCGGCAAAGGAGGATAGACTCTCGATATCTGGCAGATTTGGGATACCACTCACACCGGTTGCCATAACCATATGACGCGGCGACACTTTTCGTCGGGTGCCGTCAACAGTGCTTAGTTCAACCAGCCACCGCTGCTTTTTGTCATTGAAGCTGGCACTAATAACATCCATGTCACACCAAAAATTCAATTCCATTGCAGCAGCGTATGACTCGAACCAAAGCGCTAACATGTCTTTTGGAATATATGTTGGCCATGTAGGCGGAAATGGCATGTATGGTAGATGGTTTACGTGCAGTTGATTGTGCAAGGTCAGGGCATGGTATCGGTTACGCCAATTATCTCCGACACGTTTGTTCCGATCCACGATCAATGTATCAACTCCGAGTTGCGTGAGGCGGGCCGCAATAGACAAACCAGCTTGCCCGCCGCCAACTACAAGAACATCTGGCTCTCGGTCCGTGTAGCCAGCAGCAACAATACGTTTATCCAGCCAGTTTGGGCCCTGGAAGTCGCGTGAGTAAGACTCGCCGGTTGGCCGATTACGGTAGGTTTTCTCCTCAAATTCGACTAGGGCATCGATTGCGGTGAAGAAAGTCCACGCTCTCGGTTCGGCAGGCTCCCCTTTATTTGGGCTAAGCCTCAGTATACCGCGACATCTCGCGACCGAAGTGTTGAAGGTTAAAAAGGCTTCAATTACTTCTGTGCCCGCACGGTTGACTAAAGATGGTGGCGTAGCATTTTTGTCAAGCTCGAGTTGTCCAATTGAATTTTCTGCTGTGGTGTGTTGCAGTTTTTCGGCAATCACGTTGGCACCACAATAGGTCTCTAAGCACCAAGTCAACGCCAATGCGTCCTTCCAATAGCTTTCTTTTAGAAATAGCTGCTCAAGAGTCTTTTTGCATTCCCCTGACTTATTTGCACTAACCTTTATCGCGGCGTTAAAATCAGAGAGCCAAGCGTTTACATAGTCTATGTGATTAAAGATAGTTTTTTGCTCAGTCACACCTATAACCACCTTTTATCTAATTTTGATACATTGAATTATGGGATCATTTTTTTATCGCTGAGAACAGCTTTATCAAAATATAACCTTACAGTCCCAAAATTGAAGTTTTTTTTTGAAAGGAATCAAGCAGACGTCAATTTATACATTCTGATCAAAGTCTGCTCTTGACCAATAGCTTTTCATTCAGTCTTATGGTGGTGTCTTTAACGGTGCTAACGCCGATCAGACGTGGTGATGACACCGAGCAGAAAAATATTAAAATCAGGGAGGTTTTAATGAATAACAAGTTTATCAGAGGAGCTGTGGGCTTTGCGGCCGTGTCAGCGATTACATTATCTGGTGGCATGGCTTTTGCCAAAGACGCCATTTCAATTGCTGTTCCGTCGTTTTTGACCGGTGGCGCGGCTGGACCATTTGGCATTCCTGCCATGAATGGTGCAAAAATGGTTGCGGACGCGATCAATGCAGGAAAGCTACCCGCACCGTATAATACTAAGGGCTTTGGGGGAGCAAGTGCGACAATTATCCCTCTTGATGAAGGTGGAGGTGCCACGAAGCAGGTTGCTGAATATAGAAACCTTGTTGAAAAAAGGAATGTGGACGCGATTGTTGGTTATATTTCCTCTGGTAACTGTCAGGCTCTAGCACCAGTAGCCGAAGAGCTTAAGCAATTCACTATTTTTGCGACTTGTGGCACACCTCGCATTTTTGAGGAAGCAGCTAGGAAGTACGTTTTCCGGACAATGGGTCATGCGACTGCCGACAATGTCGCTGCAGCTATGTATGTCAAAGAAAAATATCCAAATTTAAAGGGCTACACAGGTATTAATCAAAACTATGCATGGGGACAAGATTCTTGGCGCGATTTTGATCTAACTCTGAAACAAATCATGCCTGGGTCCAGCCCATCAGATAAAACACAATTTCCAAAGATTTTTGCTGGGCAATATGGGTCAGAGATTTCCGCTATGTCGCTTGATAAAGCTGAACTGATCCACACAAGCTTTTGGGGCGGCGATCTGGAGGCATTCATATTCCAAGGAAATGCACGTGGACTGTTCAAGAAGAAAATTGGCGTCTTCACAGTTGGGGGAACTGCAGCATATCGCCTCGGGAAGAAACTCCCTAATGGTCTGGTTCTTGGGGCACGTGGACCATACGGCATCCTTGTAAGAGATCGCGACTCAGCACTAAACCAGTGGTTTGTGAGCACTTACAAAAACCTCTACGGCACATATCCATCTGGCCCAGCTTATCAATACGGGCAAGCAATTTTAGCTACTAAAATTGCCTATGATAAGGCCGGTAGTGATGCGAGCAATGAGCAGCTAGCAGATGCGCTTAGAGGCATTACCTTTGAGTCCTTCTCAACTACAGTAGCGATGAATTTGGGTAATGGTCATCAGGCTGCAACAGAGAATGGTTATGGCATCACTGAGTATGATTCTGAGAATGGTGAGAATGTCGTTAAGGACGTGAAGTTCTATCCTGCTTCTTGTGTCTTACCTCCTGAGGGCCAGAACAGTGTTGACTGGATCAAGGGCGGCATGAAGGGCGCAAAGTGCTAATTAGGTAATCTTTCACCAGCAGGCTGCCTGCTGGTGAAACTTTTGTTTAGTCTCTTTTTAATTTCAATTCATGCTAGGGGGATCTGTTGTGGAAGCGGCTTTGACTATTCTTCTCGACGGGCTTCAATTTTCGTCATATTTATTTATCGTGTCTGCAGGGCTCACCATCATCTTCGGTGTGATGAAAATTCTTAATGTGGCACATGGAAGTTTTTACGCTTGGGGCGCTTATACTGCGGCTTTTTTTATAGGCAAATTTTCAGATATGGGTTTGCCTGATGCATTGGGTTTCTTGATTATTGTTGCGGCAGCTATTGTTGTTGGAATCATTCTTGGTTTCATCATAGAACAGGGCATCTTAAAGTATATGTATGAGCGCGATGAAGTTTTGATCGTGTTAGCTACTTTTGGTCTATTTCTCGTTCTAGAGGATATAATCCTCATAGCCTTCGGAACGGATCCTTATTTTGCCTATCAGCCGATGGCGCTTTTGGATGCCGTTGAATTGGGGGGTATTACAAGGGATGTTTACGGATTAACCCTAATTGGAGTTGCGGCGATAGTGGCCGTTGGCTGTTGGTGGTTATTGAACAAAACGAAATGGGGTACACTACTCAAGGCGGTTATTTTTGACCGTGAGATGGGAATCTCGATGGGTATTAATGTTCCACTTGTCTACACTTTAACCTTTATTGGCGGCGCAATCTTAGGCGGTCTTGGTGGTGCCTATATCGCGCCAACAATTTCTGTGTCGCCTGGCTTGGGTACAGAAGTGATTGTTTTGTCATTCGCGGTTGTTGTTGTCGGCGGTATGGGATCAATCGCAGGCGCAGCAATTGGCTCATTGATAATTGGGATTTTGCGAGCGATTGCTGTGCATGAATTGCCGCAAGTGGAACTTTTTGTTGTCTTTGCCGTGATGGCCATAGTTCTTGTGTTTCGTCCAGAAGGTTTGTTTGCTCCAGCAAAACCAAGGAAGATTTAAGATGTTTAACGATAAAACTGCAAAATTTTTATTGTTGGCTGCGATTGTCATCTGTGTTGGTGGTGCTTTCGCTCCCAACTGGATTGTTAACCAATTTATGTTTGGGTTTTCAAGGGCTCTTGCAATTCTTGGTCTCATGGTCTTGTGGCGCACAGGATTGGTCTCTTTTGGTCATGCTTTTTATTTTGGCCTAGGTGCTTATGCTGTTGCGATCCTTGACAGTGAATTTGGAGTTTCTGATGTTTTTTTGCGTCTTTTAGCAGGCGCCGTTGTTGCCGGCTTTGCCGGCTTTTTAATCGGCTTCATAATGAGAAACTACAGAGACATTTTCTTCGCTATGCTTAATACAGCCATATCGATGGTGCTTTTTGGGATTGTAGTGAAAACCGAATCCTTGGGGTCGACCGACGGCTTTGCGATTTCCATGTCAACCATACTGGGATTTGCACCGGAGACAAAATATCCAATGTTTGTGATCATTATGCTTGTCGGTTTAACAGCAGCACTTTTGGTTAATTTTTATTTAAAGACGACCTTTGGAAAATTAACCACAGCTATCCGAGATAACGAGATTAGAGTTGAGTACCTTGGTTTTTCAGTCGCTCACGCAATACACCTTAAATACACTATTTCGACTATACTGGCTGGTGGTGCAGGTGCTCTGATGGCGATGTCATTGGGACAGGTTGATCCCGAGTCAATGATCAATTGGACAGTATCCGGTGAACTTGTCTTTGTCACTATTTTGGCAGGGCCTGGTAATGTTATTGCGCCGTTCATTGGGTCTCTTGTCTTCGAAATCCTGAGGACTTACGCGTTTGAACTAGCCCCCCAGGCTTGGCAGTTAATTATGGGAGCAACCTTCTTAACAATCATATTCTTCTTACCTGGGGGAATATGGAGCCTGATTGAGAAATTGGGGGGGAAGAAAAATGAAAGGTAATTCTCCAATACTTGAAGTTCGGGACTTGTTAAAAACCTTTGGCGCGGTTGTCGCTGCCAAAGACATAAACGTTGACATTTCACAGGGAGAAATCGTTGGCATCATTGGTGCAAATGGAGCGGGCAAAACATGTTTTGTCAATATGGTCACCGGATACCTTGCGCCGACTGAGGGTAGTATAAAGTTTGAAGGAACCGAGTTGATAGGGCTTGAGACACGAAAAATAACGCATGCTGGCATCTCTCGTTCTTTCCAAGTCTCTCAAGTTTTCCATTCGATGACGGTTTCAGAAAATCTAATGATCGCGCTAGCAATAGCGAATAATCGTGGTGCTGATGCTCTAAGCTTGATGGACACCCCAGATTTGCGATCAAAACTTGATGCTGTACTCAAACGATACAAGTTGGAGCCCCACAGAGATTCGACTGTAAGTGCTCTTGCACAGGGGGTCCGCAAACTTCTTGATATTGCCATGGCAGTCGTAAGCAAGCCCCGGATTCTCCTCTTGGATGAGCCAACAAGTGGCATCAGCGTTGAGGAGAAGTTTGACTTTATGGACATCGTTATGGGGGCTTTAAAAGAGGACGGAGTTACAGTTCTTTTTGTTGAACATGACATGGAAATCGTGGCGCGCTACGTTAGTCGAGTGCTGGCATTTTATCAGGGTGAAATTATTGCGGATATGCCGCCTAAAAAGGCATTAGCTGATGAGAAAGTACAAGAATTTGTTATTGGAAAAGAGCACCACAAGAAAAGAAATAGGACATAGTCATGCTTGCAGTTAACGCTCTTGATGTTGATATCAGTGGAACTCCGATACTGCGAGGTATTGGATTAGATATAAATTCTGGTGAAATCATTGGTCTAATTGGTCGAAACGGTGCGGGAAAAACGACTTTTCTGAGGTCTGTAATGGGATTATTACCAGTCTTTGGTGGCAGTATCCGCCATAAAGACCTCGAGCTGAAAGATCTGCCTGGTTACCGAAGAGCCCATATGGGCTTTGGCTACATGCCTGAGGATCGTCGTCTGGTTCCCGAAATGACGGCGGAGCAGAACATCCTTGTACCAGTTTGGTCCACTGATATGGACGGGTACGAGGCCCGCCTCAAGTGGATTTATAAAATTATTCCCGAATGTGAGAAGTTTAGGGAAATGCCAGCAACATCACTTTCTGGCGGACAGCAAAAGCTGGTAGCATTAGCTCGAGCCCTGATGGTTGGCAAAACTCTACTTTTGTTAGATGAGCCGACTGAGGGTATTGCGCCTGTTCTCGCCCAGCGGATGGGTGAAATTTTGGCCTCTTTGAAAAAAGAAGGGGTATCCATAATAATCGCCGAGTCTAATGACGCGCATGTTGCTGATGTAATTGACAGAACATATGTCATCGAACGGGGATCGATAGTAGAAAATTGATTTAAAGGTATCGGAGGGCGCTATGCCATTTACAGCTGAAGGTGTGATCCCGGCGACCCTTGTTGCATTTAATCAAGATTTCGAAATTGATGCCGCGGCATCGCGGAAGCATTTGCGTGATGTTGCGGCTGTAGATGGGCTCAATGCGATCACGGTTAATGGTCACGCATCGGAAATTCATGCCTTTAACTTAAACGAACAACAACGCCTTTTGGTTGAATCGTTGGAGGAGGTGGGCGACAGCCTGCCGTTGGTAAATGGTGTTTATGCTGACGGCAGCCACGCTGCTATTACGGTCGCTAAAATGGCGGAAAGTGAGGGGGCAAGCGCTCTTCTTGTGTTCCCGCCGAATAGCATGAGCATGGGTGGGCAATTATGTCCAGACATGGCAATCAATCATTTCAGAATGATAGCTTCCGCCACAGACTTGCCATTGATCCTGTTTCAATACCCAGCGAGCACAGGTCTTGGGTATCCTTTTGAAACAATGTTACGGATATTTGAAGAAGTGCCAAAAATCGTCGCGATCAAGGATTGGTGTAATGACCCAATGCTGCATGAGCGCCACATCCGCACCTTTCAATCCTTACCACGTAGGGTTAATGTGCTCTCGACACATTCATCATGGCTGATGGCGTCTTTATCGATGAAGCCAGCTGGGTTGTTGTCTGGGGCTGGCAGCGTGATTGCTGATTTGCAGGTAGAGTTATTCACAGCGATGCAGCGCAATGACCTAGCATTGGCGCGGACTGTCAACGATCGAATTTACCCTCTAGCTCAGGCTTTTTATCGCGCGCCCTTCCTTGATATGCATAACCGGATGAAAGAATGTCTGGTGCTGCTAGGGAGACTTGACGAGGCAGTTGTGAGGCCGCCGTTGCAAAAGTTGGACGAGACTGAAATTTCGTATTTAGAGGAGGCGCTTGTTGACGCTGGGCTCCTTGTTCGGACCAGGCGCAGGTTCGGATAAATAAGTTTTGACTAAACGGCCTTGATTATCTGCTGCCCTAAAGGTTTTTGGAAAGGGTGTTATATTTGGATCTAGAACGGGAAAACGATTATGGCTGTATATGAATTACGAACTTATCAGGTTGTTGTAGGAAAAATGAAAGATGCGGTTTCGGCATACAACGATAAGGGTTGGCCTGCCTTACAGAAGGGCGGTTACGATAAAAAGCTGGTTGGCTATTTTATTTCCGATACTGGAGGGTTGCATCAAATTATACATTTATGGAAATTTGACGATGATGCGGACCGCCGTAATCATTGGGATAGCTTGTTCTCAAATGATGATTTTATGAGTTTCGCAGGTGAACTTCGTCCGCTGTTACTCAGTCAGCAAAACCAATTACTGAATGCCGCACCCTGGGGGCCGCATCCTTAAATCTTAGAATGATAATAGAACTGGGAATAAGGTTTCAGCATGGTTAATTAAAAGCTCTTTATTGGGGAATTACCGCTGGATCTTTTATTACCCTTGTCGGGATTTTGTTTAGCGTAAACCATCCTCACCTTCAACCTCTTCATGCCCAAGGCCTCCAACGCGAGGTAAGGGCCTCCCAGAGTCAGCAGCTGCAATCGCAACTAATATTTCATTTGCCTTTGGTGCATCGTTAATGCGGACTTCCATTCCATCAAAGTGCGATCTGACATAAGCAGCATCTTTATGGCCGAGAGGCACATCAAGTGGATGGCCCATACCGCCACGCTTTTTATTCGAGGGGACAAGCGCTGCCCCCTTTTCAACGGCAGAGCGCAATGGTTTTCCGAGGCGGGGATGGAGAATCGCCGCGGCGTGCTCCAACTCACCATTTTCTCCAACAAGAGCAGCTTTTCCATAACTTTGGACTGCCTCTGGGGTAACGCCCAGGGCCGCAACACACTTGCCTCCAAGTAAGCTGCCAAGTTCCTCTCCAATGGCCATCAGCGCTTCCAGGTCCTCCTGATAAATGTCAGCAAACGGGTTTTCAATTACTGCAATTGCTGCAGCCCGGCGGGCTGGTGGCAATATTTCTTGGCCACCTTCTTCCAATGTATCCTCAACAATGGTTACCATTTTCCTTATTTTTGCCAGTCCCATGCCAACCCTCTTTTTTTATTTTATCCGAAGTCAAGTAGGCTTTTTACCAAAAAATAAAGATTGTTTGCTGTCAAACAATATATCTACTGTCAGGCAAAAGACTTTAATAGCTTTTTTAAACACTTACTATCTGAATTAAATGCCTAATTTTGAATTCTGGTATTTTTGCCAACGGGATGTTAAACCTAGGTCTAATTTAGTTTTCTTCGTTTTTAGCACTCAATTTGGATTGGCTAATTCTATGACGATTCGAGAGTCAGACCTTTTTTTTGCGCAATCTTATATCACCGGTTATCAGTTAGATGATCAGGTCGGGTACAAGCTGCGGTTAGCCAACCAGCGTCATTTGGAGATTTTTTCGCGCCACCTTCCTGAAGTCACACCAACGCAGTTTTCAATTCTTGTCCGACTTTGTGAAGTTGGTGAAGTTTCACAGAACCAGCTTGGGCGCTTGGTTGCAATTGACGCGGCCACAACAAAAGGAGTTATTAGTCGTTTGATTGATCGCGGGTTGGTGCAATCGCGCCAAGATGGTAAAGATTTGCGTCGGTTACAGATTTCGCTGACACGTGAAGGTCACGGAGTGGTGAGGGCTGCCATCGAAAAGGCGCGGACCATTACCAAAGAAACAACCGCACGCCTCACCCCCCGTGAGGTTTCAAGGCTTATGACATTGTTAGATAAGCTTTAGTGACCCGTTTCTTTATAGTTTCTAGAGGCAAGTGAATTGACTGAGTCTTGTGTCGATGATGGATTGTGAACAGGATAGAAATGGCTACCGATAATAAAGAATTAAGGGCTTTGGTGCTTGGAGTTGATGTTGGGGGAACCTATACAGACCTCGTTCAGCTTGATCAAAACACTGGCGCAGTGCGCCTCGCAAAGGTGGCCAGCACTCTTGATAATCAGGCGTTTGGAGTGTTGGAAGCGATTGACAAGGTTGAGTGTGAACTCGCTGATGTTGCGATGGTTATTCACGGCACCACAACTACGACAAACGCTGTTTTAGAACGCAAACTTAGCAAAACTGCTCTTATTACCACGGCTGGTTTTCGGGACAGTTTGGAGCTGGGCCGCAGAACTAGGCCTCAGCCTTATGGGATGACGGGACATTTTGAGCCAATAATTCCCCGAGACTTGCGTTTTGAAATACCTGAGAGGTTGGACGCATTCGGAAGAATAGTTACACCAATTGACGAAGATGCTGTTACTGCCGTTGGTCAGAAGCTGTTGTCTATTGGTGTTGAGTCAGTTGTGGTCCATTTCTTACACTCATACGTTAACCCAGAGCACGAGCTCAGAGCTGCTGCTTTATTAGAGAAGTTT
>QBYK01000032.1 GCA_003282865.1 SAR116 cluster bacterium AG-325-I21
ATCGCTAGAATTATAGAAATTGTATAGCTTGGCACTATAAGCTGCGTCACGTACCCTGTGTAAGCCCCCATCATAATGAATTCACCGTGAGCCATATTAATGACGCGCATTACACCAAATGTGATTGCCAGACCAATGGCCGCAAGAAAATAAATCGATGCAAGGCTAAGTCCGTCGAGCACAAGGTCAAGCAGTTGAAATACCGATACCTTGTTGTTGATTCCCTTGAGAACATCTTTTGCAGCATCCGTTATTTGTTTAGAAGGATTTTCGTAAACTGTGTAGAATATATACTCCGATATCGTTTTTTGCATTTGTTGCTGGTCGATACGTGGAGGCACCAAATTTTGCAAAACTAATTTTTCGTAAGCCTCATTTCGCGCTTTTTCAGTGGTTAGCGAAGTAAGGGCTATCTCGCCAATTTGCCCGTTCTTTGCAAATTCTACCAGTTTCTCATTTCGAAATTTTGTCGAGGTGATTTTATCTACGAGGCCTTTCTCTTCCAGAATTTTATAGGCATCGGTGATTGTTAATTCATCATTTGGGCCGATTTCAGGCGGCCCTTTTGTCGGCTTTGCGTTAACATTATCGTTTGAATTGCGGATTGTTACAATCCACGCAACGTTCGCGCCTGGTGGTAAATTTTTACTAGCATCTGTCTTTGTTTTTAGCAGTGGATTTAGAGCCGCCCGCGCTTCGAGGGACAAATTGTTTCTTAAGCTTAAAATAGCAGTTTCAACCTCGTTTGGGTCATCATCGTGCGCGATCACCCCAAAAACATAGGCTTGCTGCATGCGCTGCTTTAGGCTTTGGTCTGACTCAATTCGAATGGCGTTTTGCAACGGCTGAAGATGTGAGGGCTGAATGTCACGAAGAAGGGTCGCTACACCCTCATAGCGAACCTTTAAATTTCTGCTTGCTAATTGAACTGGAACCAACGCACTAGCAATTTTCGCCCTCACCCCGCTATTGGGTTTGATCTGGCGTAACTTTTTTGCAAGCATTTTACCCAGTGGTTTCTTTGAAATAGCGTCGAAAACTAACGTAAGCTTTTTACCCTTGTCATCTTTTCCGGCTGACTCAACCAAAACAAACTGTCGGTTAGACCTGATATAGTAAAGTTTTTTATCCTTCCAGTTTTGCAAAAATTCAGCAGCAATTTCTCCGCCAAACTCCTGTATGTCTAGTAATATTGGATCGACAGTTTTAGACGAACTTTTTTGAATTAATTTAGCTTTCTGCGCCAGAAGACTTTCAAAATCGTCAAAAGAAAATGACGGCTGGGCAAAAGACAAAACAAAAAGTGGAAACATAACGATAATCAATATTCTGGTCATTGTCTTAACCCGGCCAGAGGCAAATAAGATTTGCCCCCGGCAATATTTTTTGTTGAACGAAAGCGCACCGCTCGGGCCATTCAATTAATTAGTAAATGGATTTGATTTGGACGCATGTTTTAGTCTCGGTATTATACATTCCACACTTAAGCGCCTTCCAGTCTGAAACCAGGACTTTTGACTCCTTTAGGAAATCTGTCCATGCGTCACCGGGGACCTCTTTAGTTTGGCTAATTATGTCAAATTGACCGTCCGCTTGAATCTCACCGATTAGAACAGGCTTTGAGAGATGGTGGTTTGGTAACATTTCAGCTATTCCGCCCGTCAAATTAGGGAACGTTTGTCCGTACATGGCATCACGCACCTTGTCGACATCTGTTGAACCTGCGCTAGTTGCCGCCTGTACCCACATATTAAAGCCGATGTAATGGGCTTCCATAGGGTCATTTGTTACCCGTTTGTCACCCATTTTAGTTTTCCAAGCACTGATGAACTCCGCATTAGCATCTGACTCAGCGGATTGGAAATAATTCCATGCAGCTAGGTGACCAACTAGGTTTGTTGTATCAAGCCCAGACAGTTCTTCTTCACCAACAGAAAAGGCAACAACTGGTATGTCATCAGCTGATACCCCAGCCGCTGCGAGTTCTTTATAAAAGCCTACATTAGCGTCACCATTGATGGTTGAGATTACACCAACCTTTTTGCCATCTGCTCCTAAAGCGACAACATCAGCAACAATTTTTGACCAGTCGGAATGTCCAAAGGGCGTGTAATTAACAAATATATCTGACGCTGCAACGCCCTTATCTTTCAGATATTGTTCGAGTATTTTATTGGTTGTTCTGGGATACACATAGTCGGTGCCAAGAAGTGCAAATTTTTCTATGCCAAGCTCATCAAGATAATAGTCAGTAGCTGGGATTGCTTGCTGGTTTGGCGCAGCACCTGTGTAAAATACATTTTTAGAACTCTCTTCACCCTCGTATTGAACAGGGTAAAATAAAAGGCCATTCAACTCTTCAATCACAGGCAGAACAGACTTACGCGAAACTGACGTCCAATTACCAAAAATTACGTCAACATTGTGCACAGTGATTAATTCGCGAGCTTTTTCAGCAAACAACGGCCAGTCTGAAGCAGGGTCAACCACCACTGGCACAAGTTTTTCACCGAGTAAACCACCTTTTGCATTTTGTTGATCAATTAGCATCAGCATTGTGTCTTTGAGAGTTGTCTCTGAAATTGCCATTGTGCCAGACAGAGAATGTAAAACTCCAACTTTGATATCTGCGAGAGCTTGGCTTGATGTGGCACAAATCAAGGCAGCTGCGAACAATAGTCTTTTCATGTGAGTGGATCCTTTCTGCTTTTTTAGTTTTGTGAGATAGCAGTCGATAGTCGGGGAAGAGGGACCGCTAGTTAAAAGCCTCCACTCAAAATATCGATGCGGATACATTTTAAAATAATGAGCGGTGGTGCAAAAAATGCATCACTCATTTTTTAAGTAGAAAATTTAATAGGTTAAGTAGTGGCTAGATGTGAAAAATTACCACGTTCTCAGATCTGAACTTTTGGCGCCTTAGTGCGGCATTCCCAGCGGTAGCGCGCCCATTTTCGACGCTTCATGCGTGAAGTGTAACGACCTTTCTCCATCGCTGCAGCAAACATGCAAGATTGATAATTTTTGAAATATCTGTCGCGTTTAAATTCGTGACATAAAGTTTTCGCGTCAAAAGTCACACAAGTTACCAAAACAAGCAAAAACATGACGCCCCCCATACACCACGCAGCACTACATGTAGTGGAGTTTTGAAAGGAAAGCAACAATGTATTGTTTATGGGAACTCATGGGGCGGAGTCCACAAAGGGGTCGTGGTGGGCTGAAATAATTTCGGTGGTCGTACTGGGGACATGTGTATTGGCATGTGTCAGCTCTAATCTCGCTAGACACGGATTTGACGTAATCGAAACCCTGCCGGATCGGTATCAGAATATTTTGTATGTCACAATTTTAGCCGGGCTGGGTTTAAGAGGGGTGGAAAAATTTTAGGTAGAAATAGCGACTCGGAGGGCAATTTTCGTCCCAGTTCCGCCCACTCATCGGGCTTATAACCGGAAGGTCGAAGGTTCAAATCCTGCCCCCGCAACCAAATATCATAAAGTTTTATTAGGTATTTAGCCGTATCACAACTGAGGCGGCTTTTTTGCGTTCTAAATTATTGCCGCGTTTTAATTATGCGAAAGGTCGGCTAAAGCACTCATTACGCTCAGACTAGTTGTATCAATTTATCAATGCGTCATCCAAACCCAGTATAATGAAACGTGGATCACGGACCGGGGTTACAGGAGCACTTTCCTCTTTTACAGTGACTTTATTAAAAGGGATTAGGCCGCGGGGCGCAAGCTGCGGTCCGTGGATCGCGGACTTTAACACTACAATCAGTAGACCAAAAAATGCTGATAAGACAATCGCAAAAGAATAGCTCATTGATTGGGTCTATTTGCTTTTCGTCGAGCAAATACCAATTTGGAGGGTGGAGAACAGTTTGTACCAATGCTGTTTTTACAAACCCGTAGTCACTTATTTAAAAACAATCAGATGATAAAAACATATGGTTTTCTTAGAATATCTCATGAAAAAGCGGAGCATTTTGGAAAAAATACCTGCAGATTGGTTATTGAGAGTGCCCATGGCGATCGTTTTTCTGCAGCAAGGATTTTCAAAAATTCCGGTCTCTTACGAAGACGCTGCGGTTTTTGACTTGCCCTTGCTGGTTTGGTGGTTTGTAGTATTGGGTGAGTTAGGTGCCGGTATCGGTCTAATTTTTGGAGGAGTTGGTTTCCCAAATCAGAATTGGAGAAATTTGACTGATCTGGTCACAAGATTTAGTGGTTTTACTATTGGTTGCGTGATGACTGGTGTTATTTGGATTGGAGAACCGGAGTCACTCCTTGATGTCTTGCTTTACGACAATTTGCATGTTTTTCTCTGGTTTGGTGGACTTTATTTTGCCCTACGAGGGAATAAAATTTGATTAATCTGATATGACGGGTTTTTGTAGATGCAATACTTATTTCCAAAATATGTATCAAATATGATTTGGCGATAGGCTGTCTTCAATTAAGACGATTTAAATCTTGTTCCCGCATGCCACAATGTACCTTCCTCCAAAAATGTTAATTCTTTAGGAAGAAAAAAATACGCTTAGTGTATTTTGAAAAATGTTTGAGCTCGCCAAAACAAGCGCTGACGGCCAATAAAATGAATTGGTAACAAAAAAATAAAACTATAAGACGCAAAGGCCAATATACTTGTTGTGGAACATCAAATTTTTCTAAATTCAAAAAGTCTAAGACGATATCGGATACAAAAATCGATGCACTGCCGCTTACGCCAAAAATTAAAAAGATAACCACAAGATGTATCTTTGATCTCGCTTTAAAAATTGACTCTAATTTCTCTATCAAAGCCAAAAGTTTCATCATAGTTATCATTTTTATCAATTTAGAAATATGAAACACGCAAAGGTTTTTTGGACACATTCATCGCTAAACCATAAATATTGCTTAATGTTTCAGGTTCAAGGACCTGTTCTGGATCCCCATAAGCCGCAATTTTACCCCCAGAGATTAAAGCAATCTTGTCTGCGAAGTGTGCTGTCAAATTTAGATCATGAAACACCACCATTACTCCCAGACCTTTTTTAACCTCTGCTCTCAAGATTTCAAGAACCTGAATTTCGTGAGCCAAATCTAAACTTGAGGTTGGCTCATCCAGCAACAAGAAACGAGGGTCGGGGTAGGACTTTTCCTGCCAAATTTGTACTAAAGCCCGTGCTATGTGGACTCTTTGCTGCTCTCCACCCGATAGTGTTCGCACGTTCCTATCTTTTAATTCCTCCAGTTGCAGGAGCTCAAGAATATTTTGCAGCCTATCCGTTGTATGCGTATCTTTATATATCCCGTATTCACCAACTATACCCATTTCAACAATTTCTTTTACGGTGTAACTAAACACTATTTCTTGTTGTTGCGACATAACACTGCGATATTTTGCGCGATCAATCAGCGTATAATCATTAATCAGTAAATTTTCATAGTATATTTTTCCACTTGATGCAGGGAAGTCTCCAGCTAATACATTAAGTAGCGTAGTTTTGCCTGATCCGTTCGGTCCGATTACGCCCAATAGTTGGCCACAATCAATGTCCAACTTTATATCGTTTAGTAACCACTTATTTCCTCGAGAGAGGGAAACTTGCTTTGCCTTAATACTCAATTTTTCTCAGCCTTATAACCAAAAAAAGAAAAAAAGGTGCGCCTAAAGCACTTGTCGCCAAACCGACTGGCAATTCTGCCGGAGATATTGCCATCCGAGACAATAAATCGGCACCAACAGTGATTGTAATGCCGAGTAGTGCTGAGCCAGCAAACAAATAGGTGTGATTGGTTCCAGCTATCAGTCTTACAAGATGGGGCACAACTAAGCCCACAAAACCTATAATTCCAGACAAGGATACGCTAATACCAACCATTAAAGCAGAGATCAAAATCACCATCATTTTCAATTTTTTAACTTCTACTCCCAGCCGATAAGCCTCTACTTCTCCGAGTTGCATTATATCAAGTTTGCGAGCGATAAATATAAGGGTAAGGATACTTAAAACGATAATAAAGAAAGCGGGCACCAACAAACCCCAGCTCGCTGCACCAAAGCTTCCCATCATCCAATACGTCAATCCCCTCAATTGACTATCGGTGCTTATGAACGTGAGCAAACCAATGCCGACTGTTGCGAGAGCATTTAGTGCAATGCCAATCAGCAACACATAGGTAATGTCTGACTTTTTAAAGCCATTTGTGAGTATAAAGATTAAGCAAATGACTGCACAAGAACTTAGAATTGCAGCTAACGGTATTAAATATTTTCCCAGTTGAAATGGCAAAAGCTCAACGTTTAAGAATACAATTGCAGAGACTGCACCAAGCGCAGCACCCGCCGAGACACCAATCAATCCGGGATCAGCTAAAGGATTTCTGAATAGACCTTGGAGCGCAGCTCCAGACACGCCCAGCGCTGCGCCAACCATTACCGCCAGCGTGATCCTAGGGCCTCGAATGTTGAGCAATATTTCTGTTTCTAGTTTTTTTAGCTCACCGCTGAGAATACTAGTAAACCCGATGTCAAAACCGCCGTAAATAGTTCCAAAAGAACAGGCGAAAACTCCTAAGAGCAAAAAAACTGCCAACGTTAAAGATTGTCTAAAATTTATCCAGCGTAGCATAATGGTTTAACTCTTTTATTGGCTTTGAATTTGTAATGAAATTTTAGATGCAATGCCCAGCGTTCTAGGCCCAAACCCAAGCATCTCCATTGTATCAGCAACAATCAAAGCCCCAGTCTTGCCCGCCTTTGTCAGACTCAACCCGCTTTGCGCCAAAAAGTCACTTGTATTTTCAAACCCAGAAAAACCACGCTTCGTTAAGATTATAACATCTGGATCAATGGATAAAATACTCTCTATTCCGACCGGCTTCCAGCCTTCAACATCGCTAAAAGCATTCAAATTTCCAGTCATCTGTATAAAGCCATCACCAGCGGTATTCGAACCGGCTATGATTGGGGACGTGCCTCTCATCATTAAAATCAATAATATTTTCTTCTTCTTTTTAATTAACATTTTTGTTTTTTTAAGCTTCTCGATATTTGAGCGTAATTCTCTAATTTTCAAATCCAATAATTCATCATTAACGCCAAGGATTTTAGCTACACAAGTTGTTTTATCTATTATTCCCTTCATGTTGTGGGTCTCCGAAACTATTCGAAAATCCACCGAGATTTCCCTGAGTTGATCAAGAACGGTTGGGGGCCCTGCATCTGACTCCCCCAATATCAACGTAGGCATTAATGACAACATGCCCTCAGTAGACAGGTTCCTCACATAGCCTATTGATGGGAGTGCACGTGCTTCTGGCGGATAATTTGACGTTACATCTCTTGCTACCAAATTTTTGTCAGCTTCAAGGTAATAAATAATCTCGGTTAAAGAACCTCCAGCGACAACCACCTTACTTATGTCAGAGGCTCGCTCGCAATTTCCAAAGGATTGGTTTGAAACAAAAATCAATGCAAGAAATATCAGTAAGCGCATAATCTAACCGTACTTGTTAATAAGAATGAGTATCAAGTTACGCTAGATCCATAAATTTTCAAGTTCAGACTAACCTCGAAAGGGCAACCTCTGCGAAGTCTGAGCATATGGGACGATATGCGAGTGTTACAAAAGGGCCACACTGGTTTAAAAATCGTCGTCTTCAGCTCCCAATTTCGATTGATTGTGTGGATTATTTGGTGTTTGGCTATCGTTGGTCTCGGGCTTTGTCTGGCTCCCGAGGTAGCAGCTGCTGTCGGACTTTAAAGAACGGACGAAACCCAACGTTCCACGTCCCTAAATATATACGTCGCTCACGAAAAACGAATCACGAACCACGGCGATCTTTGCCTCGCAAGGCTTAATTCTTTTTCAGGAGCACGCCAGCATTGGTTGCCTAATATTGATTCAAATAAGACCCCTCATACGCAACAAAATTCTGTTGTGAGTGGAGTTAAATTTGATGAAATGACGAGACTGGGATATTAGCCCGGTTCGACTGGCTGATAGCTTTTTCGTAAAGGATACTACCTGATAGAAACGCAATATTTGAAACACTCAAAAAGTGGAGAAAGGATGTTTCTTGCAGCCTTTTCTCCCCTTCTTTTGGTTGTACTAGGGTCAGCTGCTGAGCATCAGCTGGCCCTTTTTTTCACGACACAAATAGTGCAAGTTTTGCAGCGTCATTAGCAATTCATAACTCTATGATGCACCATCGTTTTTGGATATACATGGGAAACAAGTAGAAATCAGAACAGACCGCAGCTTTTGGTACTGCCGACATAGGAGAGAAAAATGTATGTATCGTTTACCGATTGGGAATTTGACGGAGATGTTGACAAAGCAGTTGAAGGCATTAAAGCAAATTGGGCTGAAATGAAAAAATATGGTGCTGTAAATGGCCGTTGCACTGTTACTGGAGAAAATACTCTTAGAACCATGACGCTCTGGAGCAGCCAAGAATTGATGGAAACAAACGTTGATGCAATTAGAGCCTTAGCAACTTCGGCGTCAGGCATGAAACCAACAGGCGCTATGAAAGGCCCACTCGCTCTTCAACTAACTGAAAATGAATAATTCATTGGTTGGGCAATCAGCACAGCCGTACCAGAAAGGAAGGACAACAGATGAGCAAAAAACTTAGCATAATTCGGTTTAAACCAAAGCCAGAGCATTACGACCAATTCCTCGCAGATGTAGTTGAAAATGGCAAAGACAGAGAGCCAAATACACACTTTACTGTTACCGCTGGCGATGAAGTGATAGCTGTGGTGATAAGGGATGCAGACAGTTTTGAAGAGAGCGCAAAAGACGGTGTGGTTAATTGGTTGGATGAGCGTCGCCCAATGTTGCAGGAATTTGACGCTGTCAACAGGCACACCATCCCACTTTCCGGGGATTTGGTAGAATAAACGGCAGATTAATTGGATGCTATCAACGGCATTTAGAACAAAAACAGCGTCACTTTTGGGTGTCCTTTTTTAGTTCGAGCAGCTTGGGCTGCCATGTATTTGCGGGCAAAGTAGGCATATTGGCTTTCCGTTGGTTTAGCATCCTTTGGTATCGAAGGCCAAACAACCTCCGGCTGTACCTCAGGTTTGACCAAGTAAAGCCCCATATTTGCGGGTGTCTTTTTTGCCATGGATATTGCGTAATTTTGGCACTACTAATTTAAACCAAATCGCATCGCGGTTTTCTTCAGAAGTTCGCTGTTTTGCAACAAGTTAAGGCCTGTCAACCTCATCGTTTGCAAAAGTGGGTTCCCTGACCAAGCTAAAAAATTTAAGGCTCCAACACCAGCGGTTCTGAGATAGATATCTGGCAATCTGAGCGATTGATACCTTTTCAGAGTTGCACTCGAACCGATGTCATTTTGGCTCTCTAGGACAACTTCTGAGAGCACCCTAATATCCTTTATACTTGAGTTGTAACCCTGAGCACCAATGGGAGGCAAAAGATGAGCGGCCTCTCCAATAAGCACAACTCTCCTGTCAATTAATCGATTCGCAAGCTGAACTAAAACTGGCCGGGAATTGATCACTGAACACGAGTAGATTTGTCCAACCGTATCACACGACTTCTCGCGTACACGGCTTGCAAATAAGTCACTATCATAATTAACCAGTTGGTTGGCCTTTTTAGCGTCTTGCATCCAAACAACAGCCGACTCATGCTCTTCATTTTGTCTACTCATTGGCACCAGTGTCAGAGGACCACCGTCAGAGTAAATTTCAGTTGATTTATTTAAATGAGGTTCCTCATGCTTTATGTGAAAAGACAGGGCCGTTTGGCCGGTATATTTTTTTTTCACACCAATACCAAGTGATCTACGAACTTGGGAGTTGCCGCCATCAGCACCAATCAAAAGCCTCGCTTCTATGGTTTCACCATCAGTTAGAATGCCAGAAACCAACTCATCATCTTGGACAATAGTCTTTAACCCCACACCAAAAAGCATGGTGATGCTGCTATTTGCTTGCGCTAATCTCGCCAATCCTTCCAAATTATCTTTAATGGGAACATTATATCCAAAATTCTGGTTACCCACCTCTAAAGGGTCGAAGACCGTTTTTTTTGGCCTCCCAGAAGTTGGGTTTCGAGACGAGTCTTCAATTATTACTAATTTTTCCAATGCGCATGCATTACGGGAAATCTCATTCCAGACTCCCAAATCCCTCAGAAATTTTACAGTTGGGTTTAAGTGGGCAGTAGTTCTAAGATCTGTTGAGGCATCACTATTTTCGCTCGCCACAACGCCTGCTCTCTCAACTGGATCAATGACCACAACTTCATAGCCCGCCTTTGCAAACGTTAAAGCAGAGACTAGTCCTGTCGGCCCCGCTCCAATCACTGCGATGTCGAACATTACGCTTACCCCGAACTATTGCCGACGATACATGATCGTTCGTCACCGCATCGTAATTTACACCGGTACATATGTCTGCACTCCTACAACCGCAATGACACACTTCATCTCGATCATGAGTGGTGGTAATGTTGTGCATTACCAACCGGAGCTTGCTTTAAGATTAGCTGAGAGTCTATCGGAAAAGTGCCCCCGAGGGTAGAGGTGAGAGGTTCGAATCCTCTCGAGTGCGTCACTCTGTTTGTTGTTATAAGTGGATTGACTAAGGCACACGACTTATGTGTAGCTTGTCATCTGTTTCTTATCCTGTCTCACTTTTTACTGAAATACCTGTGACCATCTCAAAACCCTCAAAGTTTGGATGTCCAAGATACAAATGAGAGTTCTGCCCAGCATTTTTATGCGCGGCTCTAAAAGCTTCTGATTTTGTCCAATTTTCAAAGGCTTCTTTGCTTTCCCAAACGGTGTGTGAAGCGTAAAGCGTATGGTCGTCTTCTCTCTTGCCTTTAACCAGATGGAACTCAGCAAAACCGGGTACATCTTCAAGGTGAGTGTCCCTATTTCTCCAAACTTCCTCGAAATCTTTCTCTTTTCCCGGAACAATCTGGAATCGATTCATCGCTATAAACATGGAAATTGACTTTCCTCTGGATCAATTGTTATTGGGTACGGTGTATCTTTTACCTGAGAAAAACTTGTTTATTCTTTAAACGAAGACAGTTAAATCGCATATATTTCGTTATACCTGTTTCTATATTTTCAGTAATCCAAATATTTGACAACTTCTAACAAGTTACCATTAAAGCGTAACAATCACAGGCTAACTAGCGACACTCATCAGCGCAGTTATTGCTGCAGCATCCGTCGCTGCAGCATGCTGCTTCGCAATTCTCGGCGCAATCGTCGCTACAACAACCATCTGCGCAACAAGTGGTCGCACAGCAAATTTCGTCAGCATTTGTCATACCGAACTCCCCTATCACTCGCCCTTACTATAACGGCTGAACTTGATATTTGTCGAATCAAATATTGTCAGAGCCGACGTCCAGTCGCTCGTTTGAGTATATCATTATTTACATCAAACTGGAATGCGAAACCGAGGATACTGCTCTATAGGATATCAATAACCGAAAATAAATGCGTCGATTAAATCATGAAATTTTCCTTTTTGTTAGCGATGGGCTAGGGGTTCATCCTCTGGCTTTTTTTCCGTTTGAAGATTACGACAATACCTTTACGACCACCTGTCTTGTCATGCAAAACATGCGGGGAGGATGATACAACTTCCCATCCTTGTTCCTGTTTCATGTCCAAAAACCAACGAACTAAGCACATAAGATTACTGCGTAGTGATGGATTTGTTACTGTCGATATCCACTCGTCGTTGTAAAATTCTTCCTTATATTCCCAATCAGTCATGCCTCTATGTTCCAGTATACCCCAGCCTAAATTATAAATAGCATTTATTACTGGCCTTAGTAATCGCCTTAATGATTGGGAGTACACACTATGAAAAAATATATAACCGCATTAATCGTTGGCGTTTGCCTGATGCCCAACAGCCCAGCGGTTGCGGAGGGGTTGAATTTCAATTTTGAATGGGGAGAGCCTTTGGAGGAGTATTTGCGGTCTGCCACAAAAGACTATCTTCTTAGCAGCCACCAATACGAAAAACTCAACTCATCCATGCAAAGATTGTAAATTACCTACCTGCATCGATGCAAGGTGTGCAAAAGGTGCACATTGGGTGTAAGTGCGAAAAAAAGCCCACTAGAATTAACTGATGGGCTTTGTTGATCTCTGTTTATTATTCGTGTTCGCCGCCACCACCGCGACCCAATCCACCAAAAAATTCTGGTTTCCGTTTAGCAGTCTCAAAGGTTGCAGCAGTGATAAACACACCAGCAATTAACAATGCGTGAACAACTGCGCTTACGCCGAATACGATGATTGATCCCATCCACATGGAAAAGATAATACACCACATCCATGCAAGCATTTGCATTACAAGATGACGGATGGTGACATCTTGGATGTGAGAAAGTGGGTTAGTGCGCTGCCTCATATGCTTTATCATCTTTTTGCGGTATAATAATACCTCATCATCGGGGCAGCTAAAATGATAGCAAAAGGCAATGTTAGGATTGGCCTGGAATGGCGTTTTGGGCCTGAGTGGCCGGGACAGAGATGCGGAGCAAAAACAAGATCCGGGTCACCCTGCCAACGACCTGCTAACAAACAAAAAGGGCGCTGCCGGCTTCATGGGGGTGCTTCCACTGGCCCAAAGACCAATGAGGGAAAAGCAATCATTGCGAAGTCAAATATCAAGCATGGTCGCTACACCAAAGACAAGCTAGCTCAGAGAAAAAAAGAGGCAATGATTGCTAAGGAGCTCTGGGCTCGTCGAAAGATGATTGAGCTACGTTTACACTACGCGGGAATTATTGATTAACAGGTACCCTGGCTTAAATCAGTGTTTCAGCTATTGAAGTAAGAGGGGGTAGGTACTACACCACCCCTTTTTTAAATTAGCTAACAGAAAAGCCCACACCGTATTTTCCATATATGGTGAATACCATATTACCCACAACTGCAGAAAAACATAAAAACCTGCAGGACACCGGACACCCCTATAGGGGTGTGTCCGTGTCTGTCCGGTGCAGCGCCGGACAGAATCTTAATTGTCCGGTTCATGTCCTGCCTGTCCGGCGTCTCGGAACTTCAGAATATAAATGTCATCATTGACCTCAAGAAACCCCTTATGCACAAGACTTTTACGAGCTCGCTCGAACGCCTTACGCTTTGCCTCTGGACTGTCTCCTGTCGATCTGCGGTAGAACACCTGACGCCAGTTATTAAGGGAAACAGTTCTTTCCAGCAACACATCACCAAGTTTCATCTCGGTGCCAAGCTCACGCGCCGCCTCATGAAAGGTTTTCAGATCGCGCGCATTAGCTTTCGTTATTGTCTGCCGAATTGATACCTCGTCGTTTCTGACCAACACGGCGCTTGAGATCGGCTTGCCATTTTGAGCTATACCCAGTTCGACAGGTTTCAGCGTCATCTTAAGGTCCTCGGGCTCTTCGGAGTCCTTCATTTTTCTGCACTGGACAATCACTGTATCCCTCTCCTTCGTGCAACTAAACTCGGTATCCAGCCCTCCTTTTAATGAGCTTGCCCCCCCTTCCTCTTGAGGAGTCTGCATGACCGGAATGATGAACAATGAGTGTGGCGCAGTCAAAACGGGTGTTAAACTGATCAAGAACAGTTATAAATT
This sequence comes from SAR116 cluster bacterium AG-325-I21, assembly GCA_003282865.1. GTDB lineage: Bacteria > Pseudomonadota > Alphaproteobacteria > Puniceispirillales > Puniceispirillaceae > UBA3439. The sequence goes on from QBYK01000032.1 coordinate 13,636, forward strand.
TTCCCATATCGGTATTACTGTTTTCATCGCCTCCTCCATAATTTCGCGCCAGTGTATCGATAATAAACAGGACCGGCCGTAGTCCATTTTCTACAGCTTCATCAAGCTCCGAGGACAGTTTTTCCGCAGCCTTTTCATCCCTGTAATTTACTGCAGAGCGCGAAACCATCACCCTGATATCATCACTGTTCATATTGTGGTGTTTTGCCCATGCCCGAAACCTTCGCTTTATTGACCTGCCTCCCTCTCCCACGATCAGGACAACGTCACCTTGTTGGACTGCGAGCCCCTGAAAAGCCCGGCCAGTGGCGACCGAAGCTCCGATATCTACCGCAAAAAAGGACTTTCCCGAGGCCGGTTTACCGAACACGAGGCAAAGACTATTCCGCTCGACCATTCCCTCAACCAGAAACTCCGGTTCCGTGTCGGGAATCTGATGCAGCCATTGCAGGATAGGATGTTCTGTTTTTGGTGGTTTTTTATCCACCCCAGTAGAACCAGAAGCGGTCTTATCAAAGCCTTTGCGCTTTGCGCCGTAATATGCAGTCGTAATCTGGGTGACCGTTTGATGTTCGGTGTATCCGGCAAGTGTAACGCCCTTAAACCTCTCAAGCGTTTCCTCCAATCCAAGCCCGTCACTCACATAAGATGCACAAAGCCTCACCATGTTATTATGCCATTCAATGCCTGCCTTCATATTATCAAGCATTACATCGCGTTCCAGTGGTGCCGGGGAATTTATCAAAAGGGGATTATTGATTAACTGGCCAAATGACATTTCATTATCATGTTGAGCCCCACAGCACTCCTGCATTTTGATAAAACTTACCATTATGACGTTCCATAATCATAAAAACCGGTGCGCTCTATTTCATATCCCCTTGCCCGCTTTGCCTTAGATGGATAACTGATCGTACCGCCAAGGCGCATAATTCGGGATGGATTGCAAATCTGAGGATCGCAACCATGCCGCCTCGCGATCAACTGCATGAGTTGTTTCCATTGACAAAAACTGTCTATCTGAAGAGGCTCTTCCAATTGCCAGTAGAAATGTCCCCGCTCGTAAGGTTTTGTTCCAGTGCAAACATATGCGTCGGGCTTGAAGGCCGCTTCGGACTTCACTTTTTCAGCGGCACCACGATCGTCGGCATCCGCAAATAAAAAGCCAATCCGTATTATATCTTCGTCTTTTACATTAGCCCCAGAAGATTTTGACGGATTGACCGTTACATATATATTGAACCCCTCTTTATTCATCTGCTCAATAAAGCGTTGAACTGAATTCAAACTCTCTTGGCTTACCGGATTAAATAGCAAACTTCGGGGCAAGCTCTCCTTGATAGCTCGTATTTCAAATTGGTACTGGCCACCTATTGTAAAATTTGGTTTTGCTAACAAATTGAGATGGCGCGCAACAGTATCCATATCTGGACCGAGTTTGATTGTCTCTATTTCACATTTTTTTTGTATAACCGCCGCCAACTTCTGTCCCTCCCGATGTGGTCGTTGGACATTCCTCTGCCCAGGCATGCATATCACTAGCAGCCCAAGCTACTGCTCGTTTACTTAACCGCTTTGAGCTTGGAAACCGTCCTTCCTTCATAAGCCGGTATATTGTTGCTCGGCTTAAGCCTGTGAGTTTGGTTACATCACTCAGACGTAATAATTGCATTTGAAACTCCTTAAGATGTTTTGAGTCGTAATGCGCTATTATGTCGGATAGTTATGGTTGTCTCATCGGAGAAGAACAGCCGCAAACCCGCAGAAACGAGAGCATATGGAGATTAAAACCAGGGATTTTTAGCTTTGAAGTCTCTGGCTGCTCTCTCAAGCGAGGCTAAACTTGTTGCCCTGATGGTGGCACTAAACGGTGCCAATTCATCTTTAATAACTGCGATAGCCGTGACGCTCTCTATCTCAGATCGATTGCTAGCCCTATCCGCAGTCGGCGCACTTAGATACCTTTTTAGTCCAAAGTTTATTTGAAGAATTTTTAAAAGTAGTGCCACTACTAAATTTCTTCGACCGTATTTTGCACTAGGTCCCTTTTCATTGGTTACAGGCTCTGGCCTTGCTAAGATTTGGAGAATCGTTTGTGGGACTGGCTTCCCACATCTTTGATTGTGCTCAACAACTCTCTTGGCTGCTATATATCCACCGTCCAGTTTTTCAAACAGTGACACAGCGTAGCCAAGGTTAATGCCAGTCAAATCGTATGACTCCTCTTTCTTATCTGGACCTATTCGCATAAGAATGAGATCAGCCTCAAAATTCTTTCTTGAAGTACCGGCTAGCCAAGACTCTAAAAGCTTATGGCTTTCAACAAGCCACGCTCGCAAAAACAGGCGAGCCTCTTGGGCATTTTTTGCTTCTGTGTTGTCACCCAAATTAAGCCCATGACGCAGTTTTAAAGGTTTGAAGGCCCCAAAGCCGACTGACAATTAAATCATACAAATTCATTTTAAAAATTCAATTTTATTGAAAATATAAAGGTGGACTGAAAGGTGGACTGAAAAACAATAATATCTATAAATTATTGTTTAATAAAGTTTTAATTAAGAGAAGTGGTGCCCGGGGGCGGATTCGAACCACCGACACGCGGATTTTCAGTCCGCTGCTCTACCAACTGAGCTACCCGGGCAATATGCGGCACAAATATGTGTCGCGTAAAGGAGACCGCGCCAACCAATCACAGCCGAATTAAACTTAGCACCTTATTTAGACGGATATACCGGCTTGTACTACCGGTGTCTAGCCTGAATTCAACTAAAAATCAATGTTCGTTGGACCTGCACCCAAGCTATCACTCATCGACATCCTGACGTCCCAAATTGCTGCTCGCCACCAGGGTCTCAACAATTGTTTCCTCAGACGAATCAAACGCTGGGATAGCGTAGTTGCCTCTAAACCATCGGCCTAGGTCAACGTCAGCGCAACGAGATGAACAAAACGGGTGAGCTTTTTGATCAGCGACCGCGCCGCAAGTCGGACATCTATGCATTGATTGTGCCTTGTCTAATAATTCAGGTATCACGTGTTTTATCAATTATTACACCTTACCCGTCAAGAATACGAACAATTTGATTTTTTGCTTCATCAGGCCAAACCGATAGTTTTAACGGTTTATCAAGCTGATCTCGGGCTAATTTACCAATGCCTTCTAGCCAACTTGACATCGCTGGACTAACTGCAAGAGTTACCCCATGAAAGCCCGGGCGCTGCATGGCAAATCGCAAACCAGAGAGCGCATCTTGTGCCGGTTGATCCCGCATCACATCATCCAATGCCATTTCTCCATGTGGCACCCGCAATTCTATTAACCCACCACGTGTTACGCCCAGGTACTGTGGTCGACGCGGATCATCGTCAAGTGCATCTTGTAATTGCGTCAAAAACCGCTTTGCCAAACCGCGGGGCAACCTCGGCACATCAATCAAAACGGGGCCCGACATACCGCGCAACCGGATTTGCCGAGGAATTTCATTCGCGGCCTCACTACACAGTCTGTCTAGATCATCCACACCGTTACCATCAAGGTCGATCGACCAGATTGCATGGGTTTGTTCACACCACAGATGGCCGCCGCAAGCAAGCTGGCACTTTGCCAACATCGCCTCGGCAACCACATCATCAAGTGTGATTGATAAATCATTTGCCGCCACTAGGTCGTTGGTTACGGGGAGATTACCCACCAGTCGACGTGCACGTGTTAGCAGATCACCCGCGTCAAAGATTAGCCCTAGCTTATCCTCTGCCAAATTTTTTGTCCCCGCCCGCCACATTTTCAAAAGACCAGTCAATGCGGCCCCAAAATCAGACAAATTCGTCCCATTACGCCTCAGAATAATCCCATAGCCATAAGGAAGTACCGGTCCGGCCTCCGCCGTTAGCCGCTCAATCAAATGTTGACGATGATTGGCATTGATCCTACTTGATAACTGAAAAGCATCTGCCTGATCAACTTCGCCGATCAGCAGGACCATTTTGTCTGTTACGAGCCTTGCCCCCACTACAGCCTGCCAGGGCTTGCCATGCCGTGGCGCAGCAACAATGGTTGCCGGCAGAATGGCCCCAACAATGACCAAACGCCGATCATTTTTGCGAAGCCGCAAGCTAATCACCTCGCCATGTTTAAGGCTCGCCATGGCCCGATTTTGCGACGAAAACACCCGGTCGATACGCACCTGATGCACGCTCCCCATAAGGTTTGGCCGGTGCAGAGCATCAAACCATACCTCTAGCAGCTCATCATCCGGCCCTAAAAATACCAGCCGGTCCTGACCGGGCGCTTTTTCATGAAACAGCCTCACCGCTCTGGTCATGATCTTCCTTTGGATCGTGATAAGGGCCGAATTTTTTTAGTCTTATCCACATGATCGCTCGCCTGTTGCCAGCCCGCGGCATCAAGCATCGCCACAACATCATAAATACTGAAGCCGACAATATTTGAATAGCTGCCACTAATATCACGGATAAACCGCGCGGCCATACCCTGAATGGCATAGCCACCAGCCTTACCCTGCCAATCGCCACTATCAATGTATTGTTCAATGTCGAGTGCCGAAAGCCGCCGAAAGCGGACATGGCTTTGTACAAGGCGATGACGTAACTGGCCATTCAGCGAATGAAGGGCGATACCACCATAAACACGGTGTCGCCGTCCCGATAAAATCGCAAGGCAGTCACGTGCCTCTTGCGCGGTTTCAACTTTAGGTAAAATGCGCCGGCCAGCGGCAACAACCGTATCACCCGCCAGCACGTAAACACCAGATGGTCCAGTGCTCATGGCATGCCCAATCGAGACAGCACCTTTATCCAAAAGCCTGCCCACAATTTGCCCGGCCTTTTCAATTGCCATCCGCAACGCGTAATTTGCTGGCAATTCGTTCCTATGCGGTGTTTCGTCAATGTCGGCAGGGATGATCTGGTCTGGCAAAATTTGAATTTGTCCAAGCAAATCAGATCGCCGCGGTGATGCTGAGGCGAGAATAAGTCGTTTTTGTTGGTATTGAACTGAGTTTAGCACTCGTTTTGCGCTCCTGCTCATTAGAGGTAAAGCACCATCATTACTGCAAACGCCAAACAAGCCAAATGGCGCAGCTTATTAACCTCTTTTCATTTGAACCGGAATGTTATCCGGCCCTTGCTGAGGTCGTACGGCGTCATTTCAACATTGACACGGTCACCAGCAAGAACCCGAATACGATTTTTACGCATCTTACCACTGGTATGGGCAAGCACTTCATGATCATTGTCGAGCTTGACGCGAAACATAGCGTTCGGCAAAAGCTCCGCTACCGTTCCTGAGAACTCAATTACGCCTTCCTTGGCCATGTGATCCTTTCTATATGGTCGATTTGTGTCATAGACATGCGCAAATTTATTAGAAAGGTCAAGTTTTTACTGCAATGGGCTTACCCAGATACTGTTCAAGATTAGCCCGGATGATATCACGCACATGTCGATAGGCCCGCAAGCGCTCGACGCGCGACCCTTTTAAATTGGCAAGATTGTCAACGGGCCAATATAGCGTCTCGCAATCCATGCTCTGGGTAAGTGCGACTGCCGCTACATGTGCTTCGGGTGAAAAAGAAATGATCACATCGTAAAATGCAGAATCAAGATCATCAAAGGATTTTGGCTGATGCGTGTTCAAGTCAATGCCAATTTCCTCCATCACCGCAATCGCAAACCCATCAGGATTGCCAGGAGAGACACCGCAAGAGTCAGCAAATATTTCACCGGGATAGGTCACTTTGATCATCGCTTCTGCCATTGCCGAACGCACCGCGTTTAGATTACAGGCGAATAGGATCGCGCCTACTCCTTTTTTGGCCAAAAGACTTTTATCAGCATTTGAGAATTCAATCATCATTAATGGCTAATGCCTCTCAGCGGCTATGTAAAACACAGATCAAAGTAAATAGACGTCTTGCAGTCTGAAAATCAGTTTTCACCTTTCCATCGAGGCGAGCTTGCAACAGCTCTGATCCCTCATTATGCAGCGCACGCCGCCCCATATCGATAGCCTGAATTTGTGAGGGTGATTTGGTACGAATAGCATCATAATAGGTATCACAAACATGGAAATAATCCCGCATCACTCGGCGTAGCGGCCCCATCGCCATAAAAAACTGAATCAACGATTTATCATTCACTTCGCGGATATCAAAATGCACATGCCGCCCCTCAAGGCGCAGACAAAGGTGGTATGGGCCAGACTGTTCATGAAGCCTGAAGAAATTTTCTTCAAGAAGATCGTATATCGCTATAGCGCGTTCTTGCTCTGCCTCGGCGGACCTACGGGGCATCCCAGCATCGTCAAGGTCAACCTTTACAAGCCGGCCGTCGCTTTTTTGTTCCTCATCCCTCTCCATCACATCTCTAACGTTTAATGCGAAGCCGCATTGATAAAGCATGCGCACCAAGCCCTTCAGCATCCGCAATCGCAATCGCTGATGGTGCAATTGCAGCAAAGCCGCCTACATCACAGCCAACTGTTGTTGTGCGCTTCATGAAATCGATGACCCCAAGACCCGAGGAAAATCGAGCCGTTCTGGCGGTTGGTAATACATGATTTGGCCCAGCGACATAATCACCAATAGCCTCAGGCGTGTATCGACCTAGAAAAATGGCGCCAGCATGGCGAATTTTCTGCGACCAGCCTGCGGCATTCTTTAGCGCAAGCTCCAGATGCTCCGCCGCAATCCGGTTCGCCAATGCGGGCATGTCATCCATGGATGGTACGGTAATGATTGCCCCATTGTCTGCCCATGAACGAGCGGCAACATGCGCCCGTTCCAACTTCGGCAGCATATGATCAACCGCCAATGCTACCTGATTGCCAAACTCGGCATCATCGGTAATTAGAATTGATTGCGCCGCTTCGTCATGTTCGGCCTGCGACAACAAATCAGCCGCAATCCAGGCTGGGTCATTTTGCGCATCTGCTACCACCAAAATCTCTGACGGACCAGCTATACTATCAATTCCAACCTGACCAAAAACCTGACGCTTTGCAGCGGCAACAAACGCGTTTCCAGGCCCAACGATCTTGTCAACATGCACGAGTGTTTCAGTGCCATATGCAAGCGCAGCAACCGCCTGCGCACCGCCAATGCGCCATACTTCGTTAACACCGGCAAGAGCCGCTGCCGCCAGCACCATTGGATTCACTGCGCCTTTGCGGGCTGGCACAACCATAACCCGCCGACCCACTCCCGCGACCCGTGCCGGTATGGCATTCATAAGAACCGATGATGGATAGGCCGCTTTACCGCCCGGCACATAAAGCCCCACGGCGTCAACAGGCGTATAGCGCATGCCAAGTTCAATCCCAGCCAAATCCTGATAGGCAAAGTCCTGCGGCAATTGCTTTTCGTGAAAGCTATGAATGCGAGCTGCTGCTAGCTCTAGGGCTGTCCGCAAATCTTTGTTTAGCCCATCAAGGGCTGCATTAAGCTCACCCGTGCTAACCGCAAGATCAGAAACATTTGCAACGTCAAGATTGTCAAATTTTGCAGTAAGCGACAATAAGGCTGCATCCCCCCTGCCCCGAACATCTTCAATGATGGCGGCAACCGTATCATGAACATCGCTATTGGCTTCCCGTTTGCTCGAAAGCAACGCGTCAAACTCCGCGGCAAAATTTGCAGATTGAAACTCTAGCCGGTTCGCCATACTTCCGTTCCACTTTTTTTCGTGACCAATAGGCCCATTTACAACTAATGCGCTGGCTGAAGACTTGTAGGATGCCCCACATCAAGATCCGCAAGCACAATATCAACATCATCAATATTCAATCGAAGGCTTGAACCACCCGAAAACTCCAATTGCAGTACGGCACCTTCTCTCGCCTTTTCTGCCATATCCACAAGGCGTAGCGCAAGCAGGTTAAATAGTCCATATTGGCGCGCTTCAGGCCAGTTATAATGCTGTACAGAGCGGACACGGGCGATGCGAATGCCGCAAAGGCGGCGTTCATAAATCGGCTTTCCATCGCTGCTTTTGACATCAACGGATGGCTCCAACTCCCAGCAAAACCGATTAGCAACAATCGCAAATTCATTCAGTTTACGATTAAAACTCATATCGGAACCGGGAACAATCGCGTCCTGCAGCAAGGCTGATAAAACCCCAACATCATCATCGTCATGCGCCAGAAGGCGTAATTTTGGGGACTCAACCTGCATGATTATGCAGCCTTGACTCGCTGCAAGGTCGCGCCACACTCTCCGAGTTTTTCCTCAAGCTTGCTATATCCACGATCAAGATGATAAATCCGGTTAATTTGGCTTGTTCCGGTAACTGTAAGGGCGGCTAGAACCAGCGATACCGAGGCGCGCAAATCGGTTGCCATCACTGGTGCCGGGCTAAGCGCATCACGCCCTCGTACCATGGCAACACCGCCATCAACCTGAATATCAGCTCCCATGCGCAGCAATTCAGGTACGTGCATGAACCGATTTTCAAAAATTGTCTCGGAAATACGCGAAGACCCTTTAGCAATGCACATCATTGCCATGAATTGGGCCTGTAAATCAGTAGGGAATCCAGGAAAGGGATCAGTTGTAATATCAGCCGCTACAGGGCGACCATTAGCCGCAATCCTTATCGCATTGCCACTTTCAGTGACAGTAGCACCTGTTTCGCGCAGCACCATCAATAGCGCGTCAAGATTGTGCCCTTGGGAATGGTGTAAAGTCAGATCGCCATCGGTCATGGCTGCGGCAATGGCAAATGTGCCAGCCTCAATCCGATCAGAGATCACCGAATGCGTTACTCCATGCAGATCAGCAACGCCCTCAATTTTAATTGTATCC
>QBYK01000033.1 GCA_003282865.1 SAR116 cluster bacterium AG-325-I21
TCACCTTTGATCTCAACAATGACGGGCGGCTTCCTAAAAGAAGAAGGATTGGATTTTGAATTCACAGTTTCAGCTCCAGGAGTAACCGCCATCACAGCGCTGGATGATGGCAGTGCCGATGTCGTGCAATCAACTCTGAGTCAAGGCTTCAACACACTGAATAAAGGCGATTTGCCAAAATGTGTGCATTTTGCACAGATTAATGAGATGGATGGGTTTTTCCTGACTAGTCGCGAGAAGGACCCAAATTTTAGTTGGGATAAGCTTGAGGGTGCTGAAGTCCTCGTACATCACGGCGGCCAGCCAATGACAATGTTCAAATACGCATGTTTTAAAGCGGGCATCAATATGAATAAGATCAAGATTATTGATGCTGGCAACGGCGGAGAGATGGACAAGGCCTATAGGGCAGGCAATGGTCAGTTTATACATCAGCAAGGTCCAGCACCGCAACAGCTAGAAGCTGACGGTGTTGGGCATGTTGTAACAGCCCTCGGCCCAGTGATAGGGGCCTGTGGGTTTTCTAGTCTAGCCGCCCGGCCAGAATGGCTGGAATCGGAAGAAGCTAAAGCATTCACCCGAGCATATATTAAAACGCGCAACTATATGAATGATACATCAGCAGCAGAGATTGCGGCTGCCGAAAAACCGCTATTCCCAAGTATTGATGAAGCTGTTCTAGCAGACTGCATTCATACATACCAAAACATGGGGGTCTGGACCCGACATATTGATATTACTGATGATGGCTATAATGCGATGCTCGATATTTTTGAATATGATGGCATGTTAAAAACCCGCTACGCGTATGATCAGGTATGTGCCAGACCACCAGCCGTTTAGGGCTAGCCTATTCATATACCAAGGTGTAGCTTCGGCTTCCAAAATGGTCGGAAGAGCTCAATCTTTGGGCATCTATCCATTACGACCTTTAAGCCTGCATCTTCTGCAAGGCGAGCAGCATCATGATTAATAACTCCAATTTGTCCCCATAATACCTTTGCCCCAATTGCGATGGCTTGTTCGGCGATGCCGTACAAATCTTCAGACTTGCGGAATACTTCAACCATATCGACCGGCCGGTCAATTGAAGCAAGATCTGGATATACTTTCATCCCACGTATGTCCTCCAGACCAGGCCTCGGATTAATAGGGATCATATCGTAACCCGTTTCATGTAAGACGCGCAAAACGCCATAGCTGAATTTAGTTTTATCTGGGCTAGCACCGACCATGGCGATAGTTTTTACTGAGGTTAAAATACCCTGAATATAGGTATCGTTGTATGGTTCATTGTGGTTCATCAGGCTTTGTCCCGCGGGGTTGCAATATCCGCTTTTAGTTCATGTGATTCCAATGGATCAAGAAATGGATTTCGATACAACTTATCATGACTCTCCACGCCAACCTCAATCACGCAATCACTCTTCGCCCGGGCCACACACAACACTATGTAACCATCATTTATTTGCCGGTTATTCAGGGCCACCTGCGCGCGTTGATCAATGTCACCTGTCAATAATTTTGCTGCACAAGTTATACAACCACCATATTTACAGCCATAAGGCAAATCAACACCCTGCGCTCTAAGTTCTTCAAGCAGGGGTTTGCGACCAACAACCTCGTAGTTTGCATTATCGCGGTTTGCAATAGTGATTGTCTTCATAGCCAAATATCACTTGTGCAATCACCACCTGGATAGCGGGCTTCATGGCATCGACTTGGCCCATTTGGTTCGTTGCCAAAATTAACTAAAAAATTAGGGTTGATGGACATACCACCATTTTCTGGATCACAGTCGATCATCACCATGACGCCACCCTTATCTCGAATCTCTGGATAAAACTGATTATCCCATGTACTGAACAGCGAGGTCGTGACATAAAGGCGCTTGCCATCAAGGGAAAGCTGGAACATTTGAGGACCACCGGCCATATCAACACCATTCACCACTGGAGCCTTACCTAGCAAGCCACCCATCCAAATCTGGCCTGTTAATTTTGGGTTATGAGGGTCTGAAATATCATATTGGCGCATATCACCGTGCAGCCAGTTATTCAAATAGAGATATTTATCATCCATCGAGACAAGAATAGCTGACATGACGCCAGGAATAGGTATGGGCCAGTCCGGATGCGGTTCGTTCTCAATATCAATAATTTTTTCCCATTGCCATTTTCCCGCGTCATTTTTCCACCAATGTATGACATTTGAGCTAAGGGCTGCCCCACAAAACCCATGGGTGCTATCAGGGTTGTGATGAAATTTCACCTCAAGCGGGATCAGTCCGTCCTCACCAAGGTAAAAACTCTCTACTGGTTCCCGTTTTTCAAAATCCCAGAAATGCAACTCACGCCCATATTTTAAATAGCCAACCTCTTCCAAATCAAAACCAGGCATGAATGTATTTGGAGCGGCCCATTCTGAACTAACCATCACATTATGGCGCGGTTGATACCAAAAATCGTACCCAAATTTAATGCTGCCCATGGAGTTTTCCCACCGGCCAACAATTTCGAAATCCTTGTTTAAATGTAGATAGCCGCCTGGGGCCTCACCCTTGGCATTTCCAAGAAAAGAAATGATAATTTCGCTGCCAAGACAATGTACGGTATGGGGACCAGACAAATCAGCTTTAGATTTAATTTCATTGCCGTCGATAACGGTTTGAATGCGCGGAGCGAGCGGGTCTGTTGCAGTATCAACAACATAAATATTATTGGACCTCACACCCGGTAGAAGAAGATATTTACGCGTCATCTCTTTGTCCTCATGACAGGATGAGCAAGCATTCCAGCCCATATGGTGAAGCTCGTCACCGATATTGGGCATATCCAGCCGATGAATAACCTTGCTGAAAGTTGGACTGCCCGGGTCGACATCAACAGTTGCCAGATAATCCGGTTTTTGGATACCCGTGCCAGTATAGATGGCAATAGTGTAGAGCAACGATTCTTGCGGCGCTTTTATCGCATCCTGAGGACTGGCATAACCCGGACCACAACACTCCATCTCAAACCTCCTTTTAAACCGAATACGCGTTTTGCCCGCCGCGTGTTACGCAACCCTTAACCAAATAACATTTATGCAGGTTTCAGATGCTTGGAATTATTTTTCTGACGTTATTAAAACCCAATCCCATCAGAGATTGCAAGCATCAGTAACGTTAGTTTTCAGGCAACCAAAATACCTTTTTATTTTTGATAATTTTTGCACGCAACCCTTGGCATTTGTCATTGTTAGGTTATACATTTCCATATCTCCAATATTGATGATGGATAATATCATGCAAACCTTGAATACTAAGAAAGACCTTACACATTGGCGGGCGAATGTTGATGAGGATAGTATTGCATGGCTGCGCCTTCAGACAGACAATAAATCAGTTAATGTCCTCACGCATGCTGTGATGGCAGAACTAGAAAGCCTCATTGACCAGCTTGAGTCTAGCGAAGGCCTAACCGGTGTTGGCCTGCTATCAGGCAAGGCAGGCGGGTTTATCTATGGCGCGGACATCCATGAATTTGAGACGCTAAAAACGGCTGATGACGTCTCTGAACACATGATGTATGTGCATAGTTTGTTCAACCGCATTGAAGCACTTCCGGTGCCAAGTTGTGTTGGCGTTGACGGAATTGCTGTTGGCGGCGGGCTAGAAATTGCGCTGGTATTTGACCGTTTATTTGTTACGTCCTCTCCCAAAACAAAGTTGGGTTTTCCAGAGGTCAATCTAGGCATCATGCCAGGCTATGGTGGCACCGGGCGAGCCTACTGCCGAATTGGCACAAAAGCTGTACTGGACATGATGGTAAGCGGACGCCCACTCGGCAGCCAGGACGCGATCACAACCGGCCTTGCTGATGAAATGGTTGATAATACGGACGACTTGGAAAGGGCAATGCGCGAATGGATACTGGGATGTAAGCGCGAAAAACCTACCCTCACCCAGCTGGAAACCACACCAGATGCGAAAGCAATTGCGGCGGCAAGAGACAAATATCTCAAGCGTGTGCGCGCCGATCACACACCTGCTCCTGCAGCAATCATCGACCACGTTGAAAATTTTGGCCGTGATAAGGCTGCCATGTCAGCAGGTGAAATAGATATTTTTCCTAACCTTATGGTTGGCAACGCATCGAAGAATTTGCGTCGTGTCTTCTACCTCACCGATGCGGTTCGAAAATCGGCGCGCGGTGTCAGCGGCATCGAACGACTGCATGTCGTTGGAGCTGGAGTCATGGGCGGTGACATTGCAGCTATTGGGGCAATGGCTGGTCTTGATGTTACCTTGACGGACATGAATGAAGCGGCCATTAAAAATGCAATTGCGCGCGCGGCAGAGTTGTTTGAACGGCGCCTGAAAAATGAGGACAAGGTTTCCGCAGCGTCAGCACGTCTCCGGTCCGATCCTGATGGTTACGGTGCCGCCGATGCAGATCTTATCATCGAAGCAGTTGCCGAAAAGTTAGATGTCAAACAGGCTGTTTTCCAAAATTTAGAAAAGGTTTGTAAAACTGGTGCAATTTTGGCAACAAATACTTCGGCTATTCCGCTCGAAGATATTGCTGCTGCACTAAAAGCACCAGAACGGCTAATAGGGATGCATTTTTTCAACCCTGTTCCAGTTTTGCCTTTAGTCGAGGTGATCTGGTCAAAATATTCAGATCAAGATATGGTTAACCGCGGAATGCAGTTTGCTGGCCAGATTGGTAAAATGCCAATTCGCTGTAAATCAGCTCCAGGCTTTTTAGTAAATCGCGCTTTGCTACCCTATATTTTCAAGGCGATCGAGGCCGTGGCTGGAGGAGAAAACGCCGACCATATCGATGAAGCTTTAGTTGATTTTGGTATGCCAATGGGGCCAGTCGAACTCGCTGATCAGATTGGACTAGATGTCTGCCTTGATGCTGGCATCGTGCTTGGCATTGCTCCAGCCGCAAAAACATTACTCGACGAGAAATGTAAGGCTGGTACAATTGGTCGGAAATCTGGGAGCGGTTTTTATGAATGGGACGGAAACCAAGCTATCCGTGCGCGTCAATCACAAGATCCAAGTGTCATGGCCACAATAGCTAAAAACATGTTGAGCCCCATGATTGAGGAATGCCGACAGGCGGTGGATGAACAGATTGTTGACTCTGCTGATAGCGCAGATGCTGGAATGATTTTTGGTATTGGATTTCCTGGTTTTCGAGGCGGGCCATTGAATTGGGCAGAACAACATTAATTTAAGTGAATGGACCAGGGAGTCACCATGACTGAAATTTTCATTTTAGCAGCCCAAAGATCGGCCATTGGTAGCTATGGTGGCAGCTTGAAAGATACTTCGCCAATCGATCTCGCCATCCCTGTTGCAAAAGACGCGATTAAAAAATCTGGCCTACCTGCAGATGCGATCCAGCATGCCACTTATGGTCATGTGATTCATACCGAACCTCGCGATATGTACTCGCCGCGCTGTATTTCTATTGGGGCTGGTCTACCCGAAACATCACCAGCCTTTCAGGTAAATCGACTATGTGGTAGCGGCCTTCAGGCAATTGTCAGTGCAACTCAACTCATAAAGCTTGGCGATTGCAACACGGGATTGGCAGGCGGCGTTGAAGTGATGAGTCGCGGTCCCTATGTCCTGCCGGCGCAACGCTGGGGTGCTCGCATGGGTGACTCGAATGTCATTGATATGATGACCGGTGCCTTGCATGATCCCTTTGGAATTGGACATATGGGCATCACTGCTGAAAATATTGCCGCTGATTATGGTATAAGTCGCGAGGATATGGATCAGTTCTCAGCGCAGTCGCAGGCCCGCGCCACCCATGCAAGAGAAGCTGGATATTTCAAAAACCAAATTACCCCTTTGGAACTAACCAATCGACGTAAGACAGTTACATTTGATAATGATGAATTTATTCGCGCTGAAACTACCACTGAAAGCCTTGCCAGTTTGCGCGCTGCATTTACCAAGGATGGGTTAGTTACCGCAGGCAACTCATCTGGGATCAACGATGGCACAGCTACACTCGTGCTAGCAAATAGTGCTGCATTAGAAACACATAAAGTAAACCCGTTAGCACGAATTATTGCCTATGGTTTTGGGGGAGTGCCGCCGCGCATCATGGGCATGGGACCAGTGCCTGCCAGTGAAATGGCATTGGAACGATCGGGCTTAAGTGTAAATGACCTTGATCTCGTTGAGAGTAACGAAGCCTTTGCGGCGCAAGCTTGCGCCGTATCCCGCCAATTAAATCTTAATCCAGCACGAGTAAATCCCAATGGTGGTGCGATTGCGCTCGGCCATCCTGTTGGCGCAACCGGTGCAATTATAATGACCAAGCTGATCCATGAATTGCATCGTATCAAAGGGCGTTATGGTATGGCAACAATGTGCATCGGTGGCGGACAAGGCATTAGTGTAATCATCGACGCGAAGCCATAATCTAAAGGATTTATCTTTTTTTATTTCACTTCCCTAGAGTCAAATTGGAGCCTCTATAATGTATAAAGCACCACTTGAGGATTATCAGTTCCTGTTAAATCGTGTTATCAGTTTTGATAAGCTAATGGCGGACATCGGCAATGATGATGTAAACCGAGAGCTTGCCGACGCTGTGCTAGAAGAAGCTGGCAAACTTGCTGGCAATGTGATCGCACCTCTAAACCACAGCGCGGATATGACAGGTGCCAAGCGCTGCGATGATGGGGAGGTCAGAACTCCTGAAGGGTTTTGTGATGCCTATGCTGCGATGGGTGAAGGCGGCTGGACAGCCATGGAAGCTGACGAAAAATTTGGTGGACAAAATCTACCAATGACACTCACCACGGCAGTGAATGAGTTGTGGCATTCAGCTAATATGGCCTTTGCTTTGTGTCACCTTCTGACGCAAGGACAAATTTATGCATTACAAAAATCAGCAAGCCCGGAATTACAACAGACTTTCATCCCACCAATGGTAGAAGGGCGTTGGACTGGCACGATGAACCTGACCGAACCGCAGGCCGGTACCGACCTTGCAGGCATAAAAAGTCGTGCCGTTCCAAATGGTGACCATTTTCTGATTACCGGTCAGAAAATATATATTACCTACGGTGAACATGATATGGCTGAAAATATCATCCATCTTGTGCTAGCTCGCACTCCCGATGCTCCCGACGGCATGAAAGGCATCTCTGTCTTTATCGTTCCAAAATTTTTACCTGATGATGCGGGTAACTATACCAAACCAAATGACCTGCGATGTCTGTCCATCGAGAAAAAGTTAGGTATTAAAGGATCACCGACCGCGGTTATGCAATATGGCGAGGCAGGGGGAGCTGTTGGCTATCTTGTTGGCGCAGAAAACCATGGCATTGACATCATGTTTTCTATGATGAACCACGCACGTATTGCGGTTGGCTTGCAAGGGCTCGCAATCTCCGAGCGAGCCTATCAACAAGCACGGGGCTACGCAAAGGACCGCGTCCAGGGCGTACCTCTGGACGGCAAAAAGGGCGACGCTATTGTGAATCACCCTGATGTGCTGAGGATGCTTGGCGGCATGAAAGCCGAGATTGAAGCGATGCGCGCCCTCATGATGGTCGGGGCTACTGCCATGGATAAGGCGAGGCATGCCAGTGCCAATGTAAAGAATGATTATGAAGCCCGCGCCGGATTGCTAATTCCTATCATAAAAGGTTGGATGACTGAACGGTCGCTAGACATCACCTCGGATGCACTACAAATTCACGGCGGCATGGGCTTTATTGAAGAAACTGGGGCTGCCCAACACTATCGTGATGCTCGTATTCTGCCAATCTATGAGGGCACAACCGCGATTCAGGCGAATGATCTAGTTTTTCGGAAAACCATTCGTGACAATGGCGCTGCGGTGAACAGCTTATTAGATGAAATTGACAGCGAAATGACTGCCCTTATGAATCATCAAAATCCGAAAATCGTCAGTGCAGCTCAGAATATTGTCAAAGCGAACAACACGGCACGCAATGTTGCCGCCCACATTCTTGGTGGAGCAAACACGCCGCGGCGTCCAGCAACTAGTGGCAGCAATTATTTGATGCTCCTTGGCACTCTATGTGGTGGCTGGTTGATGGCACGATCCGGCGCGGCAGCAGCTGATGCGTTGGCAAAAGGTGAAAATGGCGCAATTGGTAATGATGATTTCATGACAATCAAACTGACCACCATGCAAATTTATATGAGTCATCATTTGCCAAAGATTTTAAGCCTCGCTCGCACCATCACAGACGGTGATGGTGCGGCGCTAGCAATGCAACCCGACTGGCTTTAGGGTATTTACGCACCAATATCACTAGTCTCTTTGAACATGATTTTCACCCAATCCTCCCACAAGGTCGACAGAGCTGCATAATCACAAGGACCAAGGCCGTTTGCCTCAGCAATTTCATAAGGCACATGCGAAGCCGAAATAGCAAAAAGCGGCACACCCAATTGTTGAGCAGTTTCAAGGGCGAGGCACGAATCTTTTCGGGCATTCGTTACAGACATACCGCCCTCAAAATTACCTGCATTCATGCGCTCTTGCACCCTGTGTACAAGAGGCCGCAACATACCTTCCTCACGGTTCAGAATCGAAATAAAGGTATCGTTTGACACACCCAGCTTTTTTGACATAGAAAATGCTTCGATTAGAACCACCATAAGTGCGTGCATTACCGCATTATTGACCACCTTGATACCCATTCCAGCTCCAGTTTTGCCGAGGTCATAGATACCCGCTGCAACCAGTTTCAAAACTGGTTTTGCCATCGCTTTTGACTCCTCATCACCCCCCATAAAAAAGGTCATCTGGCCATCGGCCATACTGGCAACACCACCAGCAATTGCGGCATCCACAAACCCTACTCCATGCAAGGAGGCAAGGCTTGCACAATCACTCGCTGTTTTTGGCGTGACAGTACTTGTGTCGATGATAAGCTTTGGTCGAGTTTCAAGGCCAAGCAGTTGCTCGGTCACTGAAAACGAAATTTCAGGATGCGGCAATGACAGAATTGCGACATCGATAGCCTCCGTAAAAGTGTCAAACTGATCATGGGTAATGATGCCTATTTGTGAAGCAGAAAACCGCTTGTCTTCCTTAAGATCGTAGCCATGAACGGGCATCAATTTAGCAAATGCCGATGCAATCGCATGGCCAGCATTGCCAAGGCCGATGACCCCTAAAATGCTCTCATTGGGCACGTGGTCAGTCATATTTCTACCCCCGTTAAATTGCACCGGCTTAGCTCAAATTTCCTTTTGCCACCGACCATGTATCAACAAGTTATTCGTTGACAAGACCTGCGGTTTCAACAACGGCATGGTATAACACATTAGTGCTTGCCGCTGCCCATTCCTGGCTAATTTCCTCAGCTTCGTTATGAGACAAACCATCAACGCAAGGGCACATGACCATTGCGGTTGGAGCTACCTTGCTCATCCAGAAAGCATCATGTCCGGCTCCAGACACAAGATCCATGTGCGAATAACCAAGCCTAGCCGCCGCCGCGCGAACATTGTTAACACAAGCAGAATCAAATTCTACTGGATCAAGGGCGCCGGCCTGCTCATAAACAATATCAAGGCCAAGCGTTTGCGCAATCTTACCAGCACCACTCCGAAGTTCTGTATCCATAGCGGCAATCACCGCGGGGTCTGGGCTACGGAAATCTATTGTAAATACAGCTTTGCCAGGAATGATATTGGTTGAGTTTGGAAAGATTTCACAATGTCCAACCGCGCCAACAGCTTGCGGGGCATGTGATAGCGCAATTTCATGGACAAGCATGGTTATTTGGGCCATGCCAAGGCCTGCATTTACCCGCGATGACATCGGTGTTGATCCGGTATGTGCTTCCTTTCCAGTGAGCGTAACGCGCATCCAATTCAACCCCTGGCCGTGCGTTACAACACCGACATCAATACCAGCATCCTCAAGGATTGGCCCTTGTTCGATGTGAAGCTCAAAAAAAGCAGCAATCGGCCTTCCGCCAACATCAGCATCGCCAATCCAACCAATACGTTCAAGCTCATCACCAAAGCGAAGGCCCGACGCATCAGTCCGGCTGTAAGCCCAATCAAGACTGTGCACACCAGCAAACACCCCAGATGACATCATCGGAGGGGTAAACCGGCAACCTTCTTCATTCGTCCAATTTACAATTTCGATAGGATGCAGTGTTTTTAATCCAGTTTCATTTAAGCTCCGGATAATTTCCAATGCTGCCAAAACACCGAGCGGCCCATCATATTTGCCGCCAGTCGGTTGGGTGTCCAGATGGCTACCAACCATCACTGGTGGCAAACTAGGATCAGCGCCTTCCCGCCTTCCAAACATATTACCCATTTTGTCAGTTTGTAGGCTTAAACCCGCATCGCTACACCATTTTTGAAATAGGTGGCGGGCGGCCGAGTCATCATCGGTAAGAGTTTGACGGTTATTGCCACCAGCAATACCAGGACCAATTTTGGCCATATCCAAAAGGCTTTGCCATAAGCGGTCCGAGTCAATGCGCAAATTGCGGCCGATGATCTGGTTTTCACTTGTCATAATATTAACCTCACTCTATGACGATTGGCCTGATTTTACCTGCTCCAATGTCCACCGTCTGCGGTACATTAATCAACCCGGCATCTTAAACGTCAATGATGCCCAGAGCGACTCCCACATCGCCGCTGGCCGGCCACCAACAGTGTTGGGGCCAG
The DNA here is from genome assembly GCA_003282865.1 of SAR116 cluster bacterium AG-325-I21. Lineage (GTDB taxonomy): Bacteria > Pseudomonadota > Alphaproteobacteria > Puniceispirillales > Puniceispirillaceae > UBA3439. The sequence goes on from QBYK01000033.1 coordinate 10,700, forward strand.
TTGATGGTCTTAAAATTACAGAATCGACAAGATAATCACGTCCGGGAAGTAACGGAAAATTTGTCCGACCGTTTGTATCAGTTTGATATTTAATCGATTCGACATCACGCGGATTATGCCTCGTGAAAACAGTGATTTGCGCATTTGCCAGCGGCTTGCCAGCAAAAAAAAGGCGGATTGGCATAATTTTTGGCGGCGGGGTTTGATATGGATTCACTTCGGCAACCAACTCAATGGCGAGGCCAAGATGCCTGTCCTTAGCCATACTCGCAGAGCCAGCCTCGCCAACTGCGATCAAACTTTTAGCAAAGCGTTGGTATTGTTCGGTGATCTTGGTCAATGAAAGACCCCGATCCAAATGTGTTGAAAGCGCATTTTCAAACCCTTTTTCGCGAGCAAATCGATCAAATTTGTTGGCCGCGAGATATGTGAGATAGACTGGCGCAGTTTGATGTAAAATGACATAAAGGCCAGTCTTGTTAATGGCCATTGTCGCTGCTGGACGATCACCGTAACGACCCGTAATTTTAGTCCGATTAATCGGCTTGTCTGCCATTGGGCCTAAAAGCGCAAACACTTCTATCTGATCGGGCACATAAATCTCAGACACGCCCAGAAAATCAGTGCCAACAAGGAGATCTGCGGTTATGCTTTTATTAAGTTCGGGTTGAAATGAAGATGGCTCGATCCAAAATTCATGCGCCAACAACGGCCATGGCAATAAAAGGGAGCTGACCACCGCAAAAAAATTTATGACAAAATGCCTTAAAACTGGATGCCGTGCTTTTGCGGACAAACCGATAGAGCATTTTTGAACGCCTCTTGGAGCCTTTGTTTCAATACCGTTTACTGTCGTAATTAAAGATCCAAAAACAGCAGAAAAAATCATCACAATCTTGAAAACCCCTAGATCAAACACGCCATGTTATTGATACAGTTCAGAACATTCACCGCAAATTGTAAAGCCTTCCTTTCCCTGCTATCATTTGGCTTATTCGGCTTGCTAATTTTGGCATCTGGGCAAACAGTGGCGCATGAAATCCGGCCAGCAGTAGCCGATCTTTCAATCACGTCAACAACTGCTCAAGACCAGACATTGGGTCGCCTCGCTATTGTCATTGATTTTAATGTAGAAATGTTTTTGGCTGATCTTGATGCCAGCGTTCTTAGCAATACTGATGACGCACAACAAGGTAACGATTATGATGCTTATCGTAGACTGTCAGTGGCTGACCTTTCTTTGCAGTTTAGAAAGCAATGGCCAAGATTTGCAGCAAGTCTAGTCGGGCGCGCTGGCAAAGAGACTTTGGCCTTTCAGCTAGGAGGAATAGAAGTTGAAAATAATGTAGACCTATCTCTGCCGCGAAGCAGCAAGGTATCGATCTACGCCTCCCTTCCCCATAATAATAACCCCATAGAATTTGGCTGGGATGCCAAACTTGGGCCACTCGTCCTGCGCCAGCAAGATGTAGCAGCAAACCTTGATGAGCTATATACAGCCTTCCTCGCACCGGGAAGCATCAGCGCGCCAATTCCGCGACAAGGGCAAGCGGCCCAATCAAAACAAGCAATTATCACCGATTACATTAAGAACGGATTCATACATATTATACCAAAAGGGCTTGACCATATTCTATTTGTTTTAGGCCTCTTCTTTTATTCGGCACGCTGGCAGCCACTATTGGGGCAAGTCACATTATTCACCCTAGCTCACAGTTTGACCCTGTTTTTGGCCAGCACCGGCTACATTGTTGTTTCACCAACCGTTATCGAACCGATGATTGCTGCCTCAATCATCTACATTGCTTATGAAAACATCCGGCGCCAGCGTATGAATGCAATTCGCATTCTGGTGATATTTGTATTCGGACTTTTGCATGGTTTGGGCTTTGCCAGTGTGTTGAGCGATATAATGATAGACGATAGCATTCCAAATGCTGGTGGGTTTGCGAGTGGCCAGTTTATTCTCAGCCTTATTAGTTTTAATATCGGAGTTGAACTAGGCCAACTGGCCGTGCTGGCGCCTGCTTTTTTGCTGTTTGGTGTAATTGCCAACAACGCATTATGGTACCGAAAACTTGTTGCCCTTCCAGCCTCATACCTGATTGGCGCAACCGGCACATGGATGCTTTTTACACGCGTAATCAATGGCTAAAGGTAACATCTCAAGAGAGGGAGGGTTTTTTTGATTGACAAAATGCAAACTCGAGTAAATGCCGATGCCCGTTTGGTGCATCGCGGCCGATGGGTCACTCTAACCTTTCTTCTTGGGATTGGTAATGATGATTATCTAATCGGCATTGTCGCTGGTAAAATCACCACTATCCGGCGGCGACACTTGGCAACTGATACAGGTGAATTTTCAATTCGTGCTAGCGCAAAAAGTTGGGCAAAACACTGGCAAGCTGTCCCACCACGTGACTACCACGATATTTTTGCAATGTTGCCAAAACAGATTGCCAAAATTGACGGGCGACTGGAGTCATTGATGCAGAATTTACAGTATTTCAAAGATATCATTGCCAAAATGCGGACTGAAGAAGGAGACACAAATGACCATTGATTTTGAACCAATGACGGGTCGCTATTTCACCCTTAATTCAGGTGGCATTGAGTATCGGATCTACATCGAAGAGGCGGGAAGCGGTATTCCGCTGCTATGTCTTCACACCGCCGGATCGGATGCGCGGCAATTTCGGCATATCCTGGCTGACCCGGACATAACTGGCCGCTTCAGGGTCATCGCATTCGATCTTCCTTGGCATGGAAAATCAAACCCACCAAAAGGATTTCGTGACAGCGATTACAAATTAACGGTTGATGGCTACAAGCAGATAATTAGTGATGTTTGTTTTGCGTTAGATTTGCAATCACCAGTGGTTATGGGCTGTTCGATGGGCGGTCGTATTGTTTGCCATTTGGCTCTCGAAAATCCAGCCTATTTTCGAGCGATGGTTGCACTGGAAGGCGCTGATAAATTGGAACCTTATTATGATCTAGAGTGGTTGCACCGGCCTGATGTTCATGGCGGTGAAATACAAGCCGCCTTTGTTTCTTCACAAGTTGCCCCAGCCAGTCCCAATGAATATCGATGGGAAACCTTATGGCATTACATGCAAGGTGGACCGGGCGTTTTTAAAGGCGATCTTCATTTTTATTGGCTCGATGGTGATTTTGATGAACGTTCGCCACAAATCAACACAAAAGCCTGCCCGATATATCTTATGTCCGGTGAGTATGACTGCTCATGCACACCTGAACGCACGTTGGAAACAGCGAGTCGAATAAAAGGTTCAAAAGTGACCATTATGCAAGGCATAGGGCATTTCCCGATGAGCGAAAATCCAGCTTTATTTAAGACCTATTTGATGCCGATTTTATCAGAAATAGCTAATATTCCCGCATGACAACTTCAAAAGTTGGTTAAAGGTCATTGCGTGGCGCGTCATAATTGTCAATGATGTTGGGATAAAAATAAAAAGACAATACAAATGAGTAAAGCTTGGTCAATTGATGTGAAGCCAAAGTTGAAAATAAAAGGGAGAGATTCATGAAAAGATTTATAACTGTCTGCGCAATAAGTGCAGCAATGACTGCCGGAACAGCATTTGCTGAGACGGTAAAAGTTGGCTATATGACCACGTTGTCTGGTGGCGCCGGTATCATCGGCAAGCAGATGCAAAATGCCGTTAATCTGGCGATGGAGCACAAGGGCGGCAAGCTTGGCGGCATGGATGCCGAAATAATTTTTGCTGATGACCAACGTAAACCAGATGTTGCCAAACAATTAGCGAACCGTTTGATGAAAAGTGACAGGGTAGATGTTGTGGCTGGAGTGATCTGGTCAAATCTACTAATGGCAATACATAAACCTGTGACACGCAATGGCACTCTGTTGATTAGCTCAAATGCTGGTCCCTCACCGATTGCTGGCGCTCAATGTAACAAGAATTTTATTTCAATGTCATGGCAGAACGACCAGACCCCAGAAGGTATGGGAAAACACATGCAGGATGCGGGTATCAAATCTGTTTATTTGATGGCACCAAATTATCAGGCTGGCAAGGATATGCTAGCAGGCTTTAAACGCTATTATAAAGGCTCCATCAAGGGTGAGGTTTATACAAAACTTGGCCAATCAGATTTTCAGGCCGAGCTATCTGCTCTTCGCGCAGCAGGCGCCCAAGCGACTATGATCTTCCAGCCGGGCGGCATGGGGATTAATTTTGTTAAACAATGGAAACAGGCCGGCATGGACTCAGTAAGCAAGCTCTACACCGTCTTTTCAGTCGACGGAGTATCATTGCCAGCATTGAAGGATGCCGCTATTGGCATTCTTGGAACGCAAACTTGGTCACCTGATCTTGATAATGCTATTAACAAAAAATTTGTTGGTGACTACAAAGCTAAATTTGGTGCCTACCCATCATTCTACGCTGCTCAGGCCTATGACACCATTCTAGCAATTGACCATGCGATTGCGAAGTCTGGCAGCAAAGATACGGCTAAAATGCGTTCAATTCTGGCTGCAGGAAATATTCCAACAACCCGGGGCAATCTGAAAATGAACACAAACCAGTTCCCAATCCAGAACATCTATCTTCGCGAAGCAGTAAAAGATGCTGATGGAGTTGTCACAACTAGGGTGACTGGAACAGTTTTTACCGACCACGCCGACTCCTACGCCTCACAGTGTAAATTCTAACCATCACCATCAGCCAGCGATGCTGGGCCATTGCTGGCTGACCTAATAGTGTCCAATGAAAAGCGTACTTGACGCGAGTGGTTTCAACTTATGACCTTCACTCTTATCCTTGAACAGACCTTTAATGGCCTGCAAGCTGGCGTGACTCTATTTCTGGTTGCTGCGGGACTAACCCTAATTCTAGGGATTATGGATTTTGTGTTTTTGGCGCATGGCTCGCAGGTGATGATTGGTGCATACGCTGCCGCTGCAATCACCCTGGCAACTGGTAATTTTTATCTAGGCGTACTGTTGGCTATTCCGGTGACTTTTGCCAGCGGCTATTTACTGGAATATCTGATCATCCGGCATTTATACCGGCGTGATCATATGGAACAGGTTTTAGCAACTTTTGGCCTGATACTTTTTTTCAATGAAGCGATCCGGGTCAGTTTTGGGCCTGCAGCATTGTTTTCTGACTTGCCACCATCACTTTCTGGCTTTGTCGAAATTCTTCCTGCAACACCCTATCCAGCCTATCGCCTTGGGGTAATTATTGTTGGGCTTTTATGTGCAGTTGGCATTCATTTGCTTGTTTCGCGAACCCGCATTGGTGCAATGGTGCGAGCAGGTGCCAACAACCCAGAAATGACTGCTGCCTTGGGAATTAATATCAAAATACTATTCCGATTTATTTTTGCCACTGGCGCCTGTCTTGCTGGTGTGGCTGGGATGATGCTTGGCCCCCTCACAGCAGTACAACCCGGTATGGGAGAACCCCTTTTGATTCTCTCTTTGGTCGTAATAATTATAGGTGGGATCGGATCAGTACGCGGCGCCTTTGTTGCGGCAATTATTGTGGGGTTGGTTGACACGCTGGGGCGGGTTTTTTTGCCTGCTATCCTCAGGTTATTTGTCGAACAGGCAACCGCCGATGGTGCTGGACCAGCGCTAGCGTCAATGCTGGTTTATATTTTGATGGCAGTGGTGCTGATCTTCCGGCCAACAGGCCTATTTCCAGCAAAGGGTTAGCCACATGTCTGGTTTGGCACATTTTCTAACTCTTGCCAGCGACGGTATGAAAGCCAATCGGCTATTTTGGCTCCTGATCGCTGGATTCGCCTTTTTTCCTATTTTTACTCATTTTGCCGATTTACCATTCTGGAATGATGTAGCGATGCGGATCATGCTTCTCGGAATGGCGGCTATGGGGCTAAATCTCGTGCTTGGATACGGTGGGATGGTGTCTTTTGGCCATGCTGCATTTATTGGCATTGGGGCTTATTGTGTTGGCATCGGAGACTTCTACGGCCTCACGAATGGTTGGGCACATATGCTACTTGGCATAGTTGTCTGCGGATTGATGGGACTGGTGATTGGCTATTTAGCGCTTCGGACAAGCGGTATTTATTTTATTATGATCACCCTGGCTTTTGCACAAATGCTGTTTTTTTTATTCGTTTCACTAGAGCAGTTTGGAGGCGATGATGGGATGAGCATTGACCGTGCCGAATTTGGCTTTATTGATCTTTACAACCCATTAAGACTGTATTTCCTGATCTGGGTGACACTAGCACTCGTCGGTTTGGGTCTGATGTTCATTGTCCATTCAAGGTTTGGGGTAACTTTGCGTGCTATTAAGAGTAATGAATCTCGCATCGAAGCAATGGGTCTAGAGCCACTTCAATTCAAAATCACCGGCTATGTCATTTCAGCAGTAATTTGCGGCCTCGCAGGGGTTCTATTCGCTAATTGGCAAGAATATGTATCCCCCGATATCATGCATTGGACGCGCTCTGGCGAGTTAATGATTATTATTATTCTCGGCGGGCTTGGCACCTTGGCAGGCCCGTTGTTGGGCGCAATTGTTTTTTTATTGCTGGAAGAAAGTCTGCCGATCATGCTGGATTCGGTTGCACCAGCCTATGCGGAAAACTGGATGATCCTATTCGGCCCATTGCTGATCATGGTGGTGATGTTTGGTCGAGGAGGTCTTGTTGGGCTGCTCGCTGCCCAACGCCAATCAAAAAATAATCCAAAGCGTACCAAGGCAGGGCAATAATATGAGTCAGCCCGTTCTGAACCTTCAAAAGCTAAACAAATCCTTTGGCGCATTGAAAGCAACAAGTGATCTATCAATGACTGTTATGCCCGGAGAAATCCATGCCCTGATCGGCCCAAATGGTGCTGGCAAGACAACACTGATCCAGCAAATTTATGGTGCCTTGAAGCCCGATAGCGGACAAGTCTCCCTTAATGGGAGTGAGATTACGAAATTATCGGTGCCTGATCGGGTCAGGGCAGGCATTGGCCGATCATTCCAAATCAGCAATGTGCTCATGGATTTCACGGTTATGGAAAATGGTATAATTGCCGAGCAGGCCCGTCTTGGACACAGCTTTCGGTTTTTGCAACCTGCTTTCTCAGACGCGGTTTTAATTGAAGGGGCAAAAGCCATTTTGCAGCGGGTGGGGTTGGAGAAGCGCGCAGAACAACGGGTTGGAGATCTCGCCCATGGTGAACGACGCATGCTAGAGCTTGCCCTTGCCCTCGCGGCATCGCCGAGCCTGCTTTTGCTGGATGAACCAATGGCCGGTGCCGGCCCTGAAGACAGCCAGCGCATGGCAGAGATTATAGAAGCGTTGCGCGGTAAGGTTGCTATTTTGCTTATAGAACATGATATGGATGCTGTATTCCGCCTTGCTGACCGGCTGACGGTAATGGTTGAAGGCGCAGTGATTGCCGCTGGTACAGTTGCAGAAATCAGTGCTAATGAAGCGGTTAAACTTGCCTACCTTGGCGGTGAGGAGTAAAAATGCTTCAACTTCACGCAGTTGAGTCTGGCTATGGAATGGGACAGGTTCTTTTTGGGGTGTCTTTATCAATTGCGCCTGGCGCCTGTGTGTCGCTAATGGGCCGCAATGGTATGGGCAAAACCACAACAGTTCGTACCATCATGGGACAACTGCCATTAATTGGCGGACAGATCCACCGATTTGATGATGACCGGCCAGATATTATGCCATTTGAAATTGCCCGTGCCGGTATTGGCCTTGTGCCAGAGGGGCGACAGGTTTTTTCCAATCTGACAGTGGCAGAAAATCTCCAAACTTTTTTTCGGCCACCGCAGGATAAACGTCAATCGCACTGGCAGTTCGAACGGGTACTTACTTTGTTTCCAAGACTTGCCGAAAGAGTCGGTCATTTAGGCAGTCACCTGTCTGGCGGCGAACAACAAATGCTGGCAATTGGGCGAGCCCTGATGACCAATCCAAAATTATTGATCCTAGATGAAGCCACCGAAGGATTGGCACCGATTATCCGCAGGCAAATCTGGGATTGTCTCAACACGTTGAAAGCCGAAGGACAATCTATTCTAATCATTGACAAGAACGTAAAGGCAATAGCCAAGCTGGCTGATCACCATTATATTCTAGATAAGGGACGCATCGTGTGGGATGGTGATTCGGCATCCCTACTCGGGACACCAGATTTGACAGCTCGTTATCTTGGCGTTTGAGTTAAACCCTATCCAACGAGCGCTGAAACCAGAAAATTAACGGCGTCGCCGGCAGAAAGACACCATGGACGCATTTATTTGTGATGCAATCAGAACACCAATCGGCCGTTATGGGGGTGCCTTGGCCAAGGTGCGCCCCGATGATCTGGCCGCTATGGTTATTAAAGGATTGATGGACCGAAATCCCGAACTTAAACCGAAGGCAATAGATGAGGTGATTTTTGGTGCTGCGAATCAAGCCGGTGAAGACAATCGTAATGTAGCGCGAATGGCCCTGCTTTTGGCTGGGTTGCCGGTGGAGGTTCCAGGGAGCACAATAAATAGACTATGTGCATCGGGCATGGATGCAGTGGCTAGTGTCGCGCGAGGGATCCGCGCTGGTGATTATGAAGTGGCCATTGCCGGCGGTGTTGAAAGTATGAGCCGCGCGCCTTTCATCATGCCGAAATCAGATACTGCCTTTAGCCGCAGTCATCAGATTTTTGATACAACTATCGGTTGGCGATTTATCAACCCTAAAATAGAAGCCTGCTTTGGCGTCGATACAATGCCAGAAACAGCCGATAATGTCGCGTCTGAATACAGTGTTGCAAAATCGGATCAAGATGCATTCGCGCTGCGGTCTCAGCAGCGCTGGGCTGCCGCAGACGCGGCAGGTATTTTTGCTAATGAAATTCTACCAGTGCACATTGAGCAACGGGGCAGCGGCACGACTATAATTGACCGAGATGAACATCCGCGCCCTGAAACAAGTTTGAAAAAGCTGCGCAAGCTGGGCGGGATCAACGGGCCTGAGTCGACTGTTACTGCTGGCAACGCATCCGGCGTTAACGATGGTTCGGCCGCCTTACTTTTGGCATCCACAAAAGGGCTGAAAACCCACGGGTTAAAATCAATAGCACGTATTCGGTGCGTTGCCGCTGCCGGCGTCGCTCCCCGGATAATGGGTATTGGACCTGTCCCAGCAACACGCAAGGTGCTGGCTATGACTGGTCTTGCTATTGACGATATGGATGTGATTGAAATCAATGAAGCCTTTGCAGCTCAAGGATTGGCCTGTTTACGGGAACTGGGCGTCGCCGATGATGCATCGCATGTAAACCCAAACGGCGGGGCGATCGCCCTTGGCCATCCGCTTGGCATGTCGGGAGCTCGGCTGGTGCTGACCGCAGCATATGAGCTAAAACGACGAGGTGGCCGATATGCACTTTGCACCATGTGTGTCGGCGTAGGCCAAGGCGTGGCGATGATTCTTGAGGCCTGTTAAGTCAAAATTTACCATAGGCATCTAATCGCCCCTGAAGTTAGGTGAACGTTTAGCTAGAAAAGCCCTTACCCCTTCAGCATAATCATTAGAACGGCCAGCTTTCCGTTGTTTCTCTGCCTCAGAGTCCAAATGCGAATCAAGGCTGCTTGAGAGAGCCGCGCGCATCAAATACTTGGTACCGGCATAGGCCGCGGTGGGGCCACTGGCAAAATTAGCCGCAAGCGCGGTGGCTGCTGGCATTAATTCTTCGTCGGGATAATTTTTCCAAATCAATCCCCATTGTGCCGCCTGCGGTGCATCCAGCGGATCACCCGTAAGCGCTAGACCCATGGCCCGCGCGAGGCCAACTCGGTTTGGCAAGGCCCAGCTACCTCCCGCATCAGGAACCAATCCAATTTTCGAAAAGGCCTGAATAAAACGAGCAGTATTAGCTGCGAGGACTACATCACAGGCCAAAGCAAGATTTGCCCCAGCGCCAGCAGCGACACCGTTAACTGCGCAAATAACCGGCATTGGCAATTCGGTAATTAAGCGCACCAACGGATTAAAATAGTTGGCTAGCGTGTGCCCAAGGTCAGGAGGCCAGTCCTCACTATCGGGATTGCGGTCTCCAAGATCTTGACCCGCGCAAAAACCACGACCCGAGCCAGTGATTAACACCGTGCGCATGCCCTCACAATTTTCCAATGCGGCCCGCAAAGCTAAATGCATTTCAACGTTTAATGCGTTCAAACGGTCCGGCCTGTTCAAGATTATTTTGACCCATTGGTCAATTTTCTCAACAATAACAGTATCACTCATAAATGCCTCGTTTTTTGGTTTTTGCCAATATTGAAATTATATCCCACCTTTTTAACCAAGATTGACCTGAGCAAAGATCCATTGTCAAAGAGCAAATATCCTGCATTAATACGGTTATCAGATCTTATTAGAATAGAGAGCTAGCAGAACGATTAAAGAAGACCGTTATGAAAGCGCATAAATGTCATGGCATTGCATGAGCAATCGCAGTCAAGACGAAAAGTCGGCCAAAGGGGAGATCCAGCGCATGCCAAAATCAGATCACAACGCTGCGCA
>QBYK01000034.1 GCA_003282865.1 SAR116 cluster bacterium AG-325-I21
ATTTTTACTTGTCACTCGCTAGTTTATCAAACCTTAATTCAGTTTACGCCATTGATCACACAGGCATTTGCCGGCATTAGCTCTACTGAAGGTACCTTGATAACAGGGTTATTTTGCTTATTGAATCTTTTTGGAAATTTGATTGCCGGGTGAGCATTGCAACTTGGCCGCAAACCGGCGCATATCATACAATTTGTTTTTTCAATTGTGCCGTTGTTGTTGCTTGCCCTTGTCTTGTGCAATGACTCATTACCGTTGCTGTTTCTCCTTTTGAGCTTGGTTGGGCTATTTACCGGTGGGTCAGCCCCTATCTTTTTCTTTCTTGTTAATTGATCAAATCATGATCCGAAGCATTTGCCAAGGTTTGTAGCATGGACCTTCCAAATTCAAGGGCTTGGCATGCTTATAGGTCCAGCATTCGTTGGCTGGGTTGTCGATGTGACCCAGAATTGGAGTCTCGGTATTTTGTGCCTCGTTCCGGCATGTTTGGCGGTTGTCGGAATGTCAGGCCGTCTTGCCTTGGCTGACCCGCATTAATGAAGAAGGGTCGAAAAGCTGTTTTATTTCGGCGGGATTGACACGGTTTTTCCGCCCCAAACTGATTTTGGGATATAGACTTCACCTCGGCAAAGCATCCGCGTGGTTCTCAATAATCCGGCTTTCTTAACCATAGGTTGGCCACCCTTTAGAAAAATCTCAAGCTCTAATGTCAAACTGCCTGATGGATGTTCAATAATCATCTTTTCCAAGTTTTTGTCTGTTTTTTGATTATTGGAAAAGCTGGCAAGACCGTGAATAACGCTATCCGGCAATAGTGCTGCAGTACCAACCGAAACTGCCCCTAAAACTCCAATGGCTTTGTGGCATTGTTTAGGGATAAAGGTGTGAGTGTTAATCGTGCCGCCATGTCTAGGTTTAGAGACAAGACACATTTTGGGTACAGCTTTCCCAGACACATCTCCAAGTCCCATTGCTAGGCCGGCCTTAAGGCGGATTGACTCGAGTTGCACTCTCAAATCTTTATCAGTATTCAACTGATCAGGAGTTTCCGAGCCAATAAGGCTAAAATCTTTGGCTCGCAAACAGACGACAGGCATTCCATTGTCAATGCAGGTTACAAGAATATTATCAAATTCGTCACATTGGTTTCCAGTAGGACACAAGCTTCCGCAGGCGGATCCCTCGAGGTCCTGGTACAGGCACATGATGGCTGCTGAGGAACCAATTACGCCGTCAATGCGGGTATGGCCATCATAGATGGGCTGCCCATTTTCCAGAGGAAATTTAAGTAGACAGCGAGTTCCACTGTTGGTCATATGAACCATTATGCTTGCCTGAGTTCCGGTGGGCTTGATGAGGCCGGTTTCAATGGAAAATGCGCCAACACCCGATAAAATATTTCCACAGTTTGGTGTGTCATCCACCCAATCTTCACCAACAATGGCTTGAATAAATTTATAATCGATATCGCTATCGTCACGTTTGGAGGGAGAGATAATGGCAATTTTTGAGGTTAGTGGATCAGCGCCGCCCAACCCATCGATTTGCCTGGCATCACCGTGCGCACCCATAACCCATTTCAAAACAGCATCGCGCTGATCCTTATCGTTGGGTAAATTATATCGTATCGGCAAGGAATCATATGGAATAAAGAGCCATCGAAGTAAACATACAAGAACCGAAAATACGAGCCCAGACTGCCATCCTAATTGCCAACCACCCTGCTTAATAAGATATGGTGCAGAAATGATGGCCAACCCACAGCCAAACGGCATAAATCCACCCCAAATTCCCATTACCCAGCCCCGATGTGCAAATGCGGTATGTTGGGCTAAAATAGTTGGTGCGATTAAGTTGAGCGCGATCAAGCTAATTCCCTCAATGGCGCGGCCGGCGTAAAGAGTTATCACTGACCCATCAGAGAGACTGACTATGTTTTCCAATACAGGCAACCAACAGAGCTGCCAGCAAAACGCGCTTCGCGCCAACCCCCTGCACAAAGCCGCCAATTATTGATCCAGCGACCACCATAATGATGGTAAAAATTGATGCTAACACCCCTATTTGGGCCAAACTAAGATCAAATACTACTGCAAGGGTGGTGATCGTTGGGGCCAACTTGGCGATATTGATCCCACTTAACGCACCACAAAACAGAATGACAATTGCAAGCCTCGGGTCACGAGTGTGAGATGAAAGAGGGTTTGACATGTTGCACATTTGTCCTTTGCTGGCCAAATGGCCGCATAATCACGCGCGGCAGCCGTTTACGGCTCATGCCTTTGCAGGTTGAGTAATTAAACGCCACCCCGAAGACTGGACGAACACTGTGAACGCGAGAATAAAGGCCAGCGCAACAAAAATATGCATGATTTCAGGTCCAATAACGGCAAGAGATGCCCCTGCTGCGAGCGGGCCGGCAGCCGCACCAATATCACGCCATGTTTGATTGCGCGCTAATGCTTTGATCTTATCTTCTGGATAAATGCGCGCAACCGCTGCGGGAAATAGAGTTCCCAATGCACCGCGTGATCCGATGAGAGCAATAGATCCAAGCATTAATAGCCCACCACCAATTAACCCAAACCCCGCAATCGTTAGCATAATCGCTAAAAACAATGGCAGGCGAATACCAAACTTGTCTGCAATCATACCGGCAAAAGGCGCTATCAACATTTCGCTTAGGCGCCGCCCAGCAAGAATACTTCCCCCAATAAGAATAGCTGTTTCGGTTGATAAATACTGTGCCCACATTAGGGAAATCGACACAGTGAATACACCATCAATCCCCGCACCCATCCAGAATATAAGCAAATCCAGACTATCTGGCCTGGGAAAGATTTTGTCACGTACCAATGGCCGCTTTACCCGCCTTTGCTCACCAGAGTTATTTAGTCCAAATGCAAGGCATATTGAAGCTGCTGTTGCCAATGCCAAATACAGGAACACATCCCGCGGACCAACAATGGCTGCAAGCCACGCACCAACAGTCATTGCGAGCAGTGGACCAACCTGCTCGATTGATCGACTTAGACCAATTCGGGCGCCGGTTCTTAACGGATTCGCTGCCGCGTATGATAACGTCACGAGCAATAATGCGGCAAAAGATAGACCCCAGACCATGCGTGATATGGTTAACAGTATCTCACCTTCAAGAAATCCATAACCAGCAGTTGATAGAGTTGCGCTTAAAGCAGCAATCAGACACATTTTTTTTAAGCCAATACGCTCTGCCAAATCAGCAATAAGCCCATAAGCAAAGGTACGAATGATACGGTTTACCGCAAGTAAAAACCCAACCATCACCATGCTGATACCGAACGCATCAGCATGGACCGGCAGTATCACGTAGAGGAGCGCATCTCCAAAAAGTGAGAGCGATAATACCCATGATGAAATCCAGACATTTTGTATAACCAATCGATCGTTCATGTATTAGTACCCTGCAAAACAACATTGGATGGGCTTGCTCAACAATATACCAGAAGTTTCAGCCTCAGAACGATCAAGGAATAATATGCTGATAGCTCTATCGCTAATCCGCAACGATATTATTCAAAGAGAATTTTGGAACGTAATTCTTTCAAAAGCTAATTATAAAATAAAAGCTAATTATAAAAATTTGAGCGATTTATAATAATTTTTGTAGCCCGTTTTCAAGCCGTGGCCACGTTAAAAGTTATTAAGAGCAATACTGTGATTCCGATTGACAGTGCAGTAACCAATGGAGGCATTATTCTCTAAACTCCGCTATATTGTGTATATACCTCTGAATGATACCAGATTTAGCGAATTCATATAGGGTTGTCAAACATCAATGTGCCTAAAGTCAACGAAGACCATCCCCACCCCTGACATCTGACTGACTGAGGCCACCAAGCCGCGCATGGAGCCGGCCACGAGAGGCTCCCGCAAACAAAACCAAGATTTCGTCTGCTCTTGGAGCGTCATGCGCAGACACAGTTACGGTGTCATAATGTGAGCGCACGTATAGTGCGTCTCTGTGGGCTAACGGAATATCAACAGCAGTTCCTGGACCGCCAACTTTGCCAGTTGATGCTATCCATGCTTGTCCACCACCAATGGCCTTACGAACAGGGTTTGCAAATGCAGTGGTCAAGCACGCATTACCGTGCTCGTATTCGCCATCAACACCAACTACGCATGATTTACCATAGCTTTGGACAGGGTGCCCATTAGCAGCCCTGATCAAACGCTTACCAAAAGCGTCACCGAGCCTACTAGAGTGCTCCGTCAAAAGAGACAGGTCCTGGGAGAATTTATTGGCGTAAGGATTTTGAATCACAACGCCAACAACGAACTTAGCGATAGGTTCGCCGTCAGCTTTAACACCCATCTCATTAGATGCGGATTCTTCAAAAAACTCAAACCATTTGCGAACTTTATAACCCTCAACATTCATGTTCATCAAACTGCCCTATCCTTCAAACATATCAATAATAGTCGATTTAATAACTTTGATCTTGCGAACCGGTGGCGGCGTATTCCTACTTCGCCCCACAAATCTCGGCACACCGGCTGTTATTACAGCACCTACTGCACATGGATCCCCATTTTTAAGCGCTGACAGCGCGTCACTCTTGGTTCCACCAAGAGGCGCATCAATCAAAACAACATCAGCGTCATACCCAGCTTTTAAAAAACCACTGTTAAGGCCATAACATTTTGCAACATTACCTGTTGCAGCGGCTATAAGTTCCGCTACGTCAAAATCCGCAAGTGAGGCTATCTGGCTGATCGTGTAGATCAAACCAAGCGGCATAATACCACTTCCTGTTGGTGTATCCGTCGCAATAAGAAAGCGCTCAAACGCATCATGTTTTTTTGCCATTTTAGCACAGAGTATTGCCGCCCTGAGGTTTCCAGCGGTGCAAACCTGCATCGCGATTTCTGTATCTCGGGCAACAACCTCGAAATATTTGTCCGCCATTGATACTGGACCACCATTAATGTGAAAGGACACCTGCGGATTGATTTTAATGAGATCTTCGCCAGTTATCGGAAATGAACCGGGAATGGACGCCCCACCGGTGTGCAAGGTGGTAAATAAGCCGGCGTTTCTGGCTTCCGTTACTAGGTGGATATATTCAGACGCGTCACTAACGGCGCCAAAGCCAGCTTTTGCAAGCCAAACACCCTTTGAAACAACATCTTGGTAATCCTTTGATGTCAATCCTGGTTCTAAAATCAAAGAACCGGCATGCACGCGCATGCCACTGGGTCTGAAGTTCTCAAAACATTTTTTGGCGGCAACAGCAAGTGCTTTTACACCATCAGGGTCCGTTGGCCGTCCCGGCACATGAACTTCTGAAGCCGAAATACTAGTAGTGACGCCCCCGTGGAGATAACTGTGCAGATAACCAACAGTGTTTTGTCTCGGAGTATAATCGCCAAAGGTAATGTGCACATGTGAGTCAATCAGCCCTGGCACAGCGACTGAGCCACCAGCGTCAATGATAACATCACTGTTCTCAATTTCAGAGCACGTGACCTCACCTACTTTATAGATCCGCTCCCCCTCTAACAAAATAGAGCTACCGGGAGTTATTGGATAACGCCAATTACCCGATATGATCTGCCCTATATTTGAAATAGCTGTTTTCATAACACACTAACACGCCAACGAGACTGTCTTTGGTTGCTGCAAAGCTTCTTATATTAACAGGCCTTTTGGACTTTCCAATCTATTACCAATGCCTTGCTTTCCTGTTCATAAATCTTTGGCTTTAACGATGTTTGCAAAAAGCAGTCTCTCTTCCCCCGGGTTGAGACTGTTTCCATGATTGGCCCAATTTAGCAAAGCGATATCTTCTCTTCCAAGACGGTTTAACAAAATCAATCACAGTCTCACCCCAGACAAGTTTATTTTGAAGCTGCACTCCAGACAATTTACAAATCGCGGTACCCCGTCCAAATGATGGCTTTTGAGTTTCAGTCTCTGGACACCAATCAACAAATTCACCTTTTGGTTTTTTATGAAGTACTTTGCTTGAAAAAATTCCGCTATCAAGTAAAAAAATGCGCTGACCCACGCCTTTAACTTTGCAGATAATTTCTTCATCGGCGAACGAAGGTGTAAATAAAAAAAACGAAAGAAAAAAAATTCCCATCAAAGAACTTACCAGCTTCATTAGTACCATCTGCTTTCTTGACCAAAATCTAAAAAGTATAAAGACTTCCCAGCGTGAAAATTTGTCCTCGAGACAAACCGGTGCGCACTCGTCTTCTCTTCTAATTCCAATAAAAAATATTAACACAACTCCCACAATTGCCAAAGTCAAGCAGTGATAATTCTTCTAAGAAATTCTCAGAGTCGCCCCGCGAGATATTGACGCCGGTAATTTTGCATGCGGTAACAGAACCATCAGACCCTAGCAATTTACCTGTTCCAGTAGTAGCCAAGCCTTTGCGTTGGTTTCCCATTTTAAAACTTAATATTGCTAATTTTGTTGCACAACGTAAAAAAAGATCTTTAATACACAAGTGGAACAAAAAAATGCTGGGTGTACTGTCGTCTTGATCACTGTGGATGAGTACAACGGTTGGATCTTAAATTAGGTGGCGAAAGAAAAACAACAACCATCATAAAAGTTATTTAATTTTGTGATAGCACCACTATCATACTTTGTGAGCTATTGTTGGGGTTTGAGGTAACACTCACCATTTTTGAAAGAGGCGCTTTAATGGGATTAGTATGTAACGGAGCTTACCTAAGATGACCACAGTTGTGTTAAAATTTGGAATCAGCAATAAGTTTTCTGAGTGGGAACAAGCATTCTCCACGCGCCAGCCAACTGCAAGGGCCGCTGATATTTTTGCGTTATATCATGGCCATGAGCCGGTTAGTGAGCAACAAGTATATGTAGTTGCACGCGCGTTAAGTGAACAACATATGCAAAAATTCATGGAAGCCGATTGCGCTACGATAGCTGCGTCAGGCCCCATTCTTGAATCGAAGAATTCTCAAATTTACGTTAACTATTTTCAGGGAGATTGAAATGGGTTTTAAAAATGGAAATACTACCTTTGGCTTTACTATGCGAGTGCCTGCGAACGAGGCCGCATCTATCGACGATTTGATTGCTTCCCACGCAAAATGGATGTCAGAAACTCACTCACTTGAATCTGAAAATGGAAAACTGCAAACACTTGAATACTTTGTTTCTAAGGCAACCGAACTAAATGACATGATGGACCCGTCAAAAGGTTCAACCGGAAATATCATCTACAATGTGAGCGAGGTACATATAGATGATGAGCACTTTGGTAAACATGTTGAGCTTGGACAAAGTTGGGATCGCATCGGTGAGTTTTTCGGGTTGTTTGAAAAATACTCGCCTTTGGTGACAATGGGCGGACGGGTTATCGCTAAATTGTGACCTATTACAAAAAATGAAAGATGTTTTTCAATGTTTTCAAAGATAACATTTTTTATCGATAAAATCTCTGAAATTGTAAGACTTCTGGTTTTGGCAACATATGAACTGCAAAAGCACGATGACTGAAGTGATCCATAACATTGTTGCTCAAATAGAACAGGTAGTTTTCTGGCTCACGGTCACCGTTTACGTTATTTTCGGAATTTGTGTTGTATGGCTTATAGGGTTTGTCAGGCGTCATCTGGGGCTGGACGCAAACTCTATTGAACTGCGGCGTATTCGACGAATCCTGGAAGGCCAGAGTTCTGAGAAATAGTTTGCATTGACTTTTTTAAGCCCTGATTTAATCAGAGGCCACAGGCTAGGATTCCTAACACCGGGAGAGAATACCTAAATACAAAAACGAGGCTAGGAGATAAAGGCCAGTGACAAACACATTAAGTGATGAGAAGGGTTTGTCGGAACGGCGGGATCCGAACTCATGACCCCTACACTCCCAGTAAAAGAAAATAATGGTATTTACGTCACTTTTGTAAGGTTTTTAGCCAGTTTTCACCTTTCCAATAAGCTGCTTACTTGTGTAAAAGCGTTGCCAATTAGAAGTTCCTTCTATTTTGAAAAATGCACGAGTTTATGTTTATGGTTGTTCAAGCTTTTCTGAGTAATAATCAACACAAAGCATCTTTAATTGCATTCTTAAAATGAATAACACATGACAGTTTTATTCCGTTGGCTTCAAATCACTCGGTCACACAGATGAATGGGAGTTTCTCAAAGACAAGTAGACATATGCCCAACTAGATCACTCTGGTGAGGTGTTGTTTTCGTCTTTGACTAATGTCCAGTTTAAGATCCGGTGGGAAACGTAGGCACCAACTAAGATTCCGACAGCAGACAGGAGCATTGCGAACTCTACGTTCTCCTTTCAACTGTAAGTTTAGATAAATAGGTTTGCGAGTGCCAGTAATGACGCACTACCTGCAACAAACCAGCGTGTGAGCAGAACTAATCGCCTAAGTATTTCGGTTAGCACGATCTACTTCATCCTCTCTGATAAGGCCCATAAAAAATAAATTCATGCGGACAGACCTCTCACCTCTACGAAGTTCTTTTGCAGTTTTATCGATGTCACCGCTAAACTTTTCAAAAAGGATTTTGAGTTTTTGTCTCTCTTCCTCTGTCCATTTCCTTCGTCTGTTTTTCCTTAGTCTCATTTTGAACTAACTTGTTTTCTGACTGTCACACGTTTTTGATAATTGAAAATTAACCGTCTCGTTCTCTACTATTACTCATTTTCCACTTATTTGATGACAAAAGTTACTACAATGTTGCAATCGTATGATATAGAGTTCAAAAAAAATGCTGGCAGAAAAGTAATTGAACTCTAATAAATCCGGTTTTTATTGTGATGTGTTAGTGGTGGGTGGCGGCCTTGCTGCACTCGCCGCCACAATCAGCGCGGTTGATGATGGAGCGACTGTTCTTCTGGTAAACAAGGGTTTGAGTGGAAAATCTGGTTCCTCGGCCAAGGCTGCGGGGATTTTAGCTGCAGCTTTTGGCCACGGCGACCTAGAAACCCGCCCTGTGCCCGATAATCCCAACAAGCACGCCGTTGACACACTTGAAGTTGGTTATCATATCGGTGACCCCGAGCTTGTAAATTTCGTTGCCAAGCAAGCAACCTCTGCAATCCATTGGTTGGAGAGCTTAGGCGTCGAATTTAGCCGAGCAGAAGATGGTGGCTACATTCAGTTGAATGCCCCGGGAAACTCCTGCCCGAGAGCTGTTTCAGCAATTGGAGGTGGGCACGCGATTGTGTCAGCTTTGCTCCACCAAGCGAAAGCTCGAGGAGTGATGTTTTTGGATGAGACAATTGTAAGAAACATCAAACCAATCGAGGCGCATAAGTTTTTAGTAACGCTTCAAGGTCGCCAAACGAATACGATAACGACTGGCGCCGCTGTTCTGGCCGCCGGGGGTGCAACAGGTCTTTTCCCAACTGTTAGCGGTGACGAAGGCAATATCGGCACCAGTTTAATGCTTGGCTATGATATCGGGGCCACACTCAAAAATTTAGAATTTGTAGAATTTACGCTAATTTACCGGGTTAAGTCTAAAATACTTCGTATTGCGGGCATGGCACCATTTCTATCAAGGGGTGGAAAGCTAATAAACGGCTTTGGCGAAGACCTCTTTGAGCTTCATTTTCCTAATAAAAAATCTGAGCAAGTCGGTCGTGCTGAAATTCTGCGATTAGTTGAACAAGAAATCTTTAACAATAAAGGACCGATCCGCCTTGATTGCACTCACTTCTCAGAGGTTACTTGGCAGGAGTTTGAGGAGAGTCAGGGCACCACAACATTGGATAAGTTGACTGAAGCTGGCTGTGACTACCGAACCGAAAAGATAGAGGTTATACCTGCCGCCCACTCTGTTTTAGCGGGCCTTGAGATCGACACTAATGCTCAAACTACAATACCTGGTGTTTTTGCTGCTGGGGAGAATGCGACAGGTATCCACGGCGCTGGCCGGCTAAGCGGGAATGGTCTAACAGCCTGTGCTGTAATGGGCCTAATTTGTGGCACAAACGCTAGTGGGTATGCAAAGAATACTCGGCACCAACGTAATAGTGTTATGGCTCAAAAAACTGTTAGCTTCGAACAACTGAAAAAGTCGTTGAACATTTTTACAGGGCAAAGTCAGGCCTCAAACGTCAACAATGAAATTGGAGCATTGATAAACAGGGTTAAAAACATTGTGGGCAATAATTTAGGCATTATTAGAAATGAGTTGAGCCTAAATGAAGGCAAAAGACAGCTCTCCAACTTGTGGCTTGAAATTAAAGACCTTGATGAACGGAATAAGGATGTCTTTGAGTTACAGCAAATGGCACGTTTGGCAAATCTTATGATAGAAGCAGCTTTTCAGCGTACTGAAAGTCGAGGCGTTCAGTTTCGTTCTGATTTCGACAAGCCAGATAATTCTTGGGCGAAGGCTCAAACATTTGTTAAGAATTAAGTCTGCTAGCCCCTTTCCCGTCACAGCATGTTCTTTTGCTAATGCTTGCCACACATGATCATGAGTCAAATCACATCATCAATGCAGCTTTTATTGCTACCGTAGCTTAACGATTCGAGGGCCAAGTCTGGATTATTTTCCAGATGTAGCTGAAGCAAAAACTCTGGATAATCTTCGAGCGTTCTCATAAACAAGGCCTATTAACAATCCGTAAAGAATACAACTCCGCGCACAAAATTGCCGCGGGGCGAAATCAAAATAAGTGTTTCGTCAAGAAAAAAGTGACCCAAAGATTGCACCAGAGGATATAATAAACCGTTGTAATTTATAACTTCATTAGTTTGAGCGGCAGGATTCGACCCCCCGACTCCTACACGGCCTCTAAAGAAAATAAGGATAGCTACCATAATTTTTTGAGGTTTCAACCCAATTTTTACTTGCCCAATACGCTGTAAAATCCTCCCCAAATCTTCCCAATCTAGGCGTATGACTTTTTCTTTTTAAATTTACCGGAGGTTACCACCTCATATTAGCGGGGCCGATTGACTAGCCGCGAAAAGACCATAATCAGGATTAAATTCAGATAACATCAGCTGTTTTTAAAAAACTATATTGTTCAATTTCTATCCAAAAAAAGGAACACGTTGATGCGGTCATTGTTCTTATGTAACATCTAGTTGCTTTACCCTATCGATAGTCAGTTAAACTGCCAAATGCTTTTCAAAGGAAACCTCTGATAATGAAATTTTTACATCTCTTGTTTTTTTTGGTGGCTGCCTCTTTATTCCTCTCAGGAATTTCGATTTCAAATGTGTCATATGCGGACCACGGACCCGAGAGGATGTGGAAACGACAAATAAAGCCATATTTCACAGCGCATAAAACAGGAACGATGGGCCCATTTGAGGTCAATATCGAGAGTTTCGGTGAAGAACTGCCGAATAAAGTAAAACAAATTAAAAAACAGAATTTCGATAAATTCTTCGACGATAAATACAACCTTGCCGCAATCGTTAGAAAAAATAACAAAATTGTCTATGCACGGTTTGACGACAATAAGAAGATCAATTCTCAAACGCCTCTACACGGTATGTCTATGTCAAAAACAGCACTGGGTGCTGCAGTTGGCAGTCTTGTATGTGACGGGTCAATTAAATCGCTTGATGATGAGATTGGTGTATATGCAATTGGATTACGAGACACGCCGTACAGTAAAATATCAATTCGTAATGTCTTGCAGATGAACAGTGGTGTTACCCCACCAAATCGAAAAGACGTAAAACTCGCCAATCAAATGGCTATGGGAATGAAGAGATTTGCTGGGAGCGCAGATGTTTTGGCGGCTGTACGACATTTCAAAGGTACAGCAAGGAAGCAAGGCGAACAGCATAATTATCATGCCGCAGACTCTTTTGCACTTTCAGTGCTCATTTTTGAACTTACAGGTAAATCAGTTGCACAAATTTTTTACGAAAACATCGTAAAACAATTTGGACCTAATGGAAAAATACATTGGGCAGCAGATAAAAAGGGACGGACGGTTTCTCTAGCCAGATTGGTAATGACAGCTCCCGACTGGAATTTATTTGGCCAGTTTATAATAAATGAGGTTAAGGCCGAGAGTTGTATTGGCAAATTTTTTAAAGAGGGCATAAATACTTCTATATCCACAACTCGTGAAAATGTGAAATATGGTTTTCAATTTTGGGTTTATGATGTTGATGGTGAGAGCGCAATCACTATGACTGGACATGGTGGGCTATTCAATGTTCTCAGCGTCAAGAAAAACACTGTAATTTCAATTTTTTCCATCGATGAAAAGTACCAAGCAGGGAACTTATTTAGTAGTAAAGTTCTGACGACAGTTGCCTCAGAGATTGTCAATTGATCTCTAATCGAAGATCGGCTTTGACAACTCCAAATGTCAATCATTACAACAAAATCTACCCTAAACCCAAGAAGCGGCAGTCTTATTATTGAAAACCACTTTTCAAGCATATGATCAATTGGAGAGGATTCTTCTTGAAATACACTCGTATGATGATCCATGTGTTTTGAAACTCCCAATCGAGGATGGCGCGGCTGATTTCATGAGTTGGATAAAAGGCACTGTAGTTAGTTAATGCCCTGTAAAAATAAGAGTGTTATCATTTCGCTTCTGGTGAATTTTTTTCTTGGATTTAGAGACCGTCGTTTCACTAGCTAACACAAAGGGAAATTTAATGGCAAAAAAGACATACGGTAATATGGGTCTTTACTTGGTAAAGCCTGAGGTGAAGCCTGGGGTCGTTTGGCCCTCTATCCCAAAGGATGCGAAACCGAGTGAAAGCCAATATGCTTACTTTGCCCGTAAATACATGGCGGCCCAAGCTGCTCGGTCTGTTTTGGAAAAAAAAGACAAGGAATAACTAGGAGGTTCAAGAATTGAAGCCAAATATTGTCAATATCGAGCAGTTTCAGTACTGGAATGATAAATCTGGTCCAAAATGGGTAAAACTTGATGACTCAATGAATGAAAGGTTTTCCACTTTGACTGATGAACTTTTCCGGAGAGCTGATATTAATGAAAATGATAATGTTTTAGACATCGGCTGCGGTGGGGGAGAAACATCTTTCAGAGCATCACAATTAGTTGGAAGTAACGGTTATGTATTAGGTGCTGATATATCAGACACATTGTTACATTTAGCGAGGAGTAAATATTCAAAAGTTGATAATTTAGAATTTAATCTCTGTGATGCACAAAGCCATAAATTTCAGAGCAATTCTTTTGATAGGATCATCTCTAGGTTTGGAGTGATGTTCTTTGATGATCCGGTGGCAGCCTTCAAAAACGTGAGATCCTCATTGAAGGTTGGCGGTTCTTTAAATTTTGTATGCTGGACAGAGATAATGCAAAACGAGTTCATAATTGATGGTGCTGAAATTATAACTAAACACACTCAGGTGAACCTGCCGCCGGTTACTAGAGAACCCGGGCCATTCGGGTTAAGTGAAAAATCATATGTTGAGGAAATTCTTACTGCTTCAGGATTCAAAAATATAAAAATAGATACCGTTCAGACTACGATATCAACTAGAGATAGTGTACAGCAAGCCGCTAACATTTTGATGAATATCGGTCCACGGGCTAAAATGCTATCCCGAAAAGACATATCTGACGAGACTATGCTTCAAATAAAAAGTGAAATAGAAGAATTGTGTAAGAGTAAGCAAATTGGCAATGAGATAACTTATAAGGCTTGCCTAAACTATGTTTCGGCGGTTAGGCGAATGGCCCCCAAACCCAGAAACAAGACGAGCGTTGTCGTAGAATGATATTGAAAACTTGCCACCGCACACCTTCTCGAGGGGACCCGCTGGGCTATCTGTATTTGGGTTACTGATTGGGTCTTAATAAAACAGAATGCGAAAAAGCACTTTCGTAATAATTGGCTTGACGTTGACGTATGCAATTTATGTGTATCCAGTTACCGTCCTTCTACATCTGATACTCAATTTTAAAATTTTTCAGAAACACTTTTTATTTGCAACGATAATCCTATCTATCTCGTCTCTGTGGTGCCTGAGAACCGAAAGGTATCAGCCACTTGTTAAAAAAGTTGTTCATTACACCATGGGTGTCGGTTTCATAGCTTTTTTCACAGTGAACCCCGCACTCGCCATTTCATATTTTGAGCCGGACTCAAAGTTTTATATCGGGATAATTGCGACTGTTTTAATATTACTCGCTTGCGTCTTGAGTCTTAAAAACGGAAGAGATGTAAAGGTCAAGAAACTTTTCTTTGAGAGCAAAAAAATTGACCGACGGTTAAATTTTGCTTTCATTAGTGATGTGCATCTCGGGTCTAATCCCAGAAGTCATCTCGAAAAAATTTGCAATGAGGTCATGTTATTGAATGTTGATTATCTGTTAATTGGCGGTGACCTTTTTGACACAAGCTCGTTTCAGGCCCATGACTTAGAACCCTTTCTCAAACTTGAGTGCCCAATTTATTTTGTCACAGGGAATCACGAGTATTACGTTGATGGTTACAAGGAAAAATTAGAACAGCTTCAACAGTACAATATCTCAATCCTGGATAATGAGGTCGTATCTTTAAGCTCAATAAACCTCGTCGGCATAAGTGACAATCAAAGTATTGAAAAGCAAATTCAAATCACCAACGAATTAGTTACTGCGGGAATGTATAATCTGTTGCTAGTTCATAAGCCATCAATTTGGGAAAAAGTGTCACAGAACGTTGACTTGGTGCTCTCAGGTCACACCCACAAAGGTCAAATATTTCCTTTCAATCTTTTTGTTCGATTGAAGTTTAAAAATGTTTATGGGCTTTTTGAGGATGGGGGCAACCGATTATACGTTTCCTCAGGAAGTGGAACTTGGGGACCAAGAATGAGGTTGGGGACACAAAACGAAATTTTAAAAATTTCAATCCAACCAATTTGAATGAACCAACGCCCTTACGCTTCATTTAGCCAGACTCATACTCCCAGATTAGTGATGCATGGGCAAGCAGAATTTTAGCAAGCAGCATGACAGCAACTTGATTATTGCGGTCTGGGTATACTGGAACATACAAGCATACCTGAGAGCATTTGTTCTAATATAAATTAGTTTCAAAGCATTGCTTAAAAGCAATTCACAGTGAGGGTAAGCATAAGTATCATTGATTGATAAATTGAAAAATAAACTTGTCTAAGCAAGTTATGCCAAGCTAGGTAAATTATATTTAGTAATAGTCGCATGGCCGTAGCTCATTCATACTTCAAATCTAAACCTAACATTTGCCCAAAAAGGCAGCTTTGTCACACGGCTAGCAACAATCCCCCCACCAAACGACTCACTCGCCTTTCAGGGAGGCTTCTGAATCGATTGATGGGGTTTCTGGTCGTTGCTTTTCGCTTGAGAGGGGTGCGAGACTCACTCAAGTTATGGGCAAATCATGTAAGCTTGCGTTCAAAGGCGAATTTCGGAAGTACCAGCCCATGGACTTTGAGAGCCTTTTTGAACAGTCTTGATTGACGGAGATTTAGAAAATGCGCACAACAATTAGCCTTATTGAGGGAGACGGAATTGGCGTCGACGTCTGTGCCGCCGCAGTTCACATAATCTGCAAGGCGTTGAAAAAAGTAGGTGTGAATAAACCAAATTTTCAGAAAATTAGTGCTGGCGCTGCGTACTACCTCGAAAATGGAGTCGACATTGAACCAGGTGGCGATCAAAAAGCTGGAAAAGCCGACGCAATATTTCTCGGGGCAATAGGCTTGCCAAATATCCGCCACGAGGATGGTACTGAAATTTCACCTCACTTGCGACTTCGTGATTTGTATGAACTTTATGCTGGAGTAAGACCAATAAAGGCTTATCCAAATATTATCAGCCCACTTTCCCATCCAAAAGCAACTGAAATTGACTTTGTTCTAATTCGCGAATCTACGGAAGGTCTTTTCTACTCTGCAGCAACACACAATAGGACCTCAATTCTACCCGATCAAATTTTTGATGAGACTTTCAGAATTTCCCGAAAAACCAGTGAAAGACTGCACAATTTTGCTTTCAGGTTAGCAGCAAGCAGAAAAAAGCAAGGCAAAAAAGGACAGTTAACTTGTGTTGATAAAGCTAATGTATTCAAATCAATGGCTTTTTTTAGAAAAATTTTTGATGAGGTGGCGACGAAATACACCGAAGTAGAGGCATCCTATGAGTACGTAGACGCTGCTGCCTTAAAGCTTGTTATTAGCCCTTGGCAATTTGATGTAATGGTTACGGAAAATATGTTTGGCGACATCCTATCAGACCTCGGCGGCGCACTCGTCGGCGGGATGGGTATGGCGGCCTGCGGAGAATTGGGCGATGAAATTGGGCTATTCCAACCTGCACATGGAAGTGCGCCAGATATTATTGACACCGATAAAGCAAACCCCCTCGCCGCAATATTAAGTGCGGCGCTTATGTTGGATTATTTATCAGAAAAATTCGACAGCCAACCATACAAAGATGCCGCACTAATGATAGAGAGGTCTATTCACTCAGGGTTTGGGTCAAAGAGATTGCGACCAATAGGGTTTGGACATGACATGGGAACCAGAGCAATCACGCGTGAACTTTCAAACATTATTGATGGTCATACGGCCTAATGAACAGACCAGAGAGCTAAAAACGACACATCCTCAAAATAGATATAACATGCTTGTTTGAGTTACTAACGCAACTGTTTGCAGTCCAGGCATTGAGAACAATGAAAGCAAAGACCACGTCATGCAGAACATCAATTCTTGCGTCTATGATCAAGTTTGTGGACTATCAATCTATGGACGTTGAAAACCTCAAAAAGCAGGTTAAATTAATGGGAGTTTTGGTCGCTGGCTGCAAAAAGCATCCAGCTTATCGGGCAATTCGACCTGCAACTGGAAACTGTGACCCTTGCGTAAAAATGTGGGAAGCGCGGCTGGATTTAGACGATTTGGAGAAAAAATGTTATTAGATTCCCCATTGTGTGACTTTGGTCGCAAAGCACCAAATTTTGAACTCAGCAGCTGTGACAAAAAATTGTACTGTCGAGATGAGTTGGTTGGAACCAAAGGCATCCTTGTCGCATTCATTTTCAATCATTGTCCTTACGTTAAGGCAATTGTTGCAAACTTTGTTTCAGATGCCCAGCGGTTGCAAACCTTGGGCATTCAGACAGTTGCCATCATGCCAAATAATTGTATTTCTCATCCAGCTGACAGCCCCAAAAAAATGGTTGATTTTGCCACACAACACAACTTTGGATTTCCATATTTGATCGATGAGACCCAATCTGTGGCAAAAGTTTATGGCGCAGTCTGCACGCCCGACTTCTTCAGATTCAACGCCCACTTGGAACTACAGTATCGAGGACGTTTGGACAATCTCACAATGGGTAACGATGACACCCGAATACCCGAACTGTTTAATGCAATGGAAACAATTGCAAAGACGGGGACCGGACCTGAGAGTCAAATCGCCTCAATGGGTTGCTCAATAAAGTGGAGGCCACCTATTTCAGAATCACAGGAATGAGTACTTATTCATGTCTCCACTTAGCACCTAAAACTCAAGGTAATGTGATGTTTGAGAAGTTTGACCATCGATTCAAAGGAAACAGGTATTACAATTTTTTCATTGTTTTTGCAGGAATGTTTTTTGCAGTATTTCTTATTCTGCCGGACGAGTGGCGCAGCCCAGCACAACTACTGTTAACAGTTTTTATTTCAGCTGCAATTGCAAAATTCTCTTCGTCAAATATTCATAAGAAACAAGAAAAAGAATGATTTTTTAACGTTATAGCTTAATACTTGAATGTCATTTTTGGGCCTTTTGAAGAAAGCCAGCTAGAAAAACTCAAAGAAAAAGTGCTGGCGGGCGATAGATTTACTGGGTGGTTCATGGATTTTCCAAACAAAATTTAGAGGAATGAATAATGCCAACTGACGGTGCCTTTACTGAACTTATGCAATTTCAACGTGACACTGAAGCTCTAATGTCGATTGCTGGTCGGCTTGGTTGGGATCAGGAGACGATGATGCCACGAGGCTCTTCAGATCAAAGAGCGACAGAACAAGCAGCATTGGTCAGAGTTGTCCATAAAAGGAACACAGACCCGCGAATAGCAGATTGGCTTGCTCAAATTAGTCCCGATAACGAAACAGAGGCAGCAAATATCAGGCTTATTAAAAGGGTTTATGAAAGAGATTGCAGAGTCCCAACGGAACTTAATGCCTGCATTGCAGAAGTTACCTCAAAAGCCCACGGTATTTGGGCTTCCGCAAGGCAAAATGAAAATGTGCCAGAATACCTACCGATTCTAGCCGAGATCATTAAATTAAAAATCGAAAAGGCAGCAGCCGTTGCCGAGGGTGGCGAGCATTATGATGCTCTCATTGATGAGTATGAACCAAATATCTCCACCGATGAAATTTCAACAATGTTCCAGAATTTACGCCCAACTCTGGTCAATCTCCGTAAAGAAATCTTGAGTAAACAAATGCCTAAAGCCATAAACAGTAATTTTGATGAAAAAATCCAACTCAAACTTGCAAATGAATTAGCAATTGCTTTCGGCTATGACCTAAACAAGGGTCGAATTGACCAGGCGGTCCACCCGTTTTCCTCAGGCTCCGGCGATGATGTGCGCATCACCACCAGAACAGATCCGTCTGATCCGTTTAACTGCATTTACTCAACCATTCATGAAGTGGGCCACGCGACATATGAGCAAAACATTCAAAAGGATTTTATTTTTAGTCCTTTGGGTCGAGGTGTATCACTTGGAGTTCATGAAAGCCAAAGTCGGATTTATGAAAACCAGCTCGGACGAAGTCGCCCTTTCACAAGCTGGCTCTATCACCGTATGAGAGATCTATTTGGTGACTTTGGCATTGATGACCCTGAGACGTTTTACAAAGTCGTAAATCGAGTGGACTCAGGCTTCATCCGCACCGAGGCAGACGAACTGCAATATAACCTTCATGTGATGTTACGCTTTGATCTTGAGAGGTTACTAATATCGCGTGATCTCAGCGTTAATGACATCGAAAATGCGTGGAACGAACGGTTTGAGTCAGACTTTGGTTACAAAGTTGAAAAACCATCACAAGGTGTCCTTCAAGATGTCCATTGGGCAGCCGGAGCTTTTGGTTATTTTCCTACCTACACCCTAGGCAACGTTTATGCAGGTTGCTTGTATCAAAAAATGCGAGAGTCTGTTTCTAATTTAGATAAGTCGCTATCAAGTGGAGACCTCAGAGGCGCGACTACATGGCTGAGTGAGAATATTCAAACACACGGGAGCTTATTTGAGCCAAAGGCGACTATCGAGAAGGCTACCGGCACCAGTGTTACTGTGGATCCCCTATTGAATTATCTTGAAAAAAAATATGCAGATCTTTACGGGATTAATTAAATTCAGAAACTTGCGTTTGACCCCAGTTCTGAGAAATAGTTTGCATTGACTTTTTTAAGCCCTGATTTAATCAGAGGCCACAGGCTAGGATTCCTAACACCGGGAGAGAATACCTAAATACAAAAACGAGGCTAGGAGATAAAGGCCAGTGACAAACACATTAAGTGATGAGAAGGGTTTGTCGGAACGGCGGGATCCGAACTCATGACCCCTACACTCCCAGTAAAAGAAAATAATGGTATTTACGTCACTTTTGTAAGGTTTTTAGCCAGTTTTCACCTTTCCAATAAGCTGCTTACTTGTGTAAAAGCGTTGCCAATTAGAAGTTCCTTCTATTTTGAAAAATGCACGAGTTTATGTTTATGGTTGTTCAAGCTTTTCTGAGTAATAATCAACACAAAGCATCTTTAATTGCATTCTTAAAATGAATAACACATGACAGTTTTATTCCGTTGGCTTCAAATCACTCGGTCACACAGATGAATGGGAGTTTCTCAAAGACAAGTAGACATATGCCCAACTAGATCACTCTGGTGAGGTGTTGTTTTCGTCTTTGACTAATGTCCAGTTTAAGATCCGGTGGGAAACGTAGGCACCAACTAAGATTCCGACAGCAGACAGGAGCATTGCGAACTCTACGTTCTCCTTTCAACTGTAAGTTTAGATAAATAGGTTTGCGAGTGCCAGTAATGACGCACTACCTGCAACAAACCAGCGTGTGAGCAGAACTAATCGCCTAAGTATTTCGGTTAGCACGATCTACTTCATCCTCTCTGATAAGGCCCATAAAAAATAAATTCATGCGGACAGACCTCTCACCTCTACGAAGTTCTTTTGCAGTTTTATCGATGTCACCGCTAAACTTTTCAAAAAGGATTTTGAGTTTTTGTCTCTCTTCCTCTGTCCATTTCCTTCGTCTGTTTTTCCTTAGTCTCATTTTGAACTAACTTGTTTTCTGACTGTCACACGTGTGGAATTGTCTGGCTACCTCTGGATAATCAGCAAGAGTTTATATGTCCACAGCTTATTACCAATACACAAAGCATACAACTCCGCGCACGCCGTTGTCGCGAGGCTA
>QBYK01000035.1 GCA_003282865.1 SAR116 cluster bacterium AG-325-I21
CACCATCTCACAGAGCTGCGTGGCATGCAAAAAGCTCCTTAGAAAGTGTATGAAAATGCCGCTAACGCTCCAAGAGTCAGATAGAGCAGAACAATGACATACTTCTACGCAGAGTTAATTAAAAAGCGAGAGCAACTGTTACCCATTATCCTAGACAGCGGGGTATCAACCGAGCTTGAACGCAGAGGTGCCAAAATGCGCAACGGGCAATGGTCTGGGTGCGTCGCTATTGATGATTATGAGAAATTAGTCGAGACCCACATCGCCTATATTAAGGCTGGAGCTGACATCATCACTGTTAACAGCTATGCGAGTTCTCGCCTAATGCTTGGACCAGCAGGGCTTGATGATGAAGTTGAACGAATAAATCGTTTAAATATTTCTGCCGCAATTGAAGCGAGAGAAAAAACTGGGGCGAACGTGTCCCTTGCAGGCTCAATATCTCACGTGCTTCCATTCACTGATGGGGTTGAGGGAGCAAAACAGCAACCTGATATCTCACCTGAAGAGCTATCAAACTGTTATGGTGAGATGATATCAATTTTTGAGAACAAAGGGGTTGACCTAATTCTGCTTGAAATGATGTCAATCCCAGCACGAATGGCCCCCCTTTTTAACTGTGCAGACAAATCAAGCTTGCCAATATGGTGTGGGTTATCAGCAAAAAGAGAAAGCCCGTCGGCTACATTGACCTCTTGGCACGATACATCTGTCTCGTTTGAAGATATTGTGATTCAAGCTTGCCAGTATGATTTCGATGCAATCGGTATAATGCACACTTCAGTTGACGCAATTGAGCCTGCATTAATTGCAATAAAGAATCATTTTTCAGGTATGTTGATGGCTTATCCTGACAGTGGATATTTTGTGGCGCCGAATTGGCAATTCGAAGACATAATTGAACCACAGGTGCTATTGGAATACGCTAAAGGCTGGCAGAAGAGTGGGTGTTCTATATTTGGTGGGTGCTGTGGTCTTGGACCAGAACACACGACTGCTCTTACTGAACTCAAATCGGGTTAGACGCCATTGAATTAACAGTGGGTGCATCAATTACGGCCAGTCTTTTCGATAGCCTTATTTTGTGGCAAGATAATAATAAGGCTTTACCGAACATGAGAGGAGCCTGAGAGAACAATTCAGGGAAGCAGGTGTGACTGGTGTCCATGAAGCTATTGCCGCATGTAAATGCTGCAGGGATATTTATGATCAATTCATGACTTTTCCTCACAGAATATCCCAAGATAGATTTATAGGATCAGTTTCAAACTATTTGTATAATAGGTTAAACACCTTGGTCAGGCGGATCGACAAGCTCAGTAACAAAATCTCCGGGTGAAACAATCTCTAAAACTTCAAAGTCATCTGAACAAGCAATTTCACGATGCTTAATCATTGGTACTTGTAAAACTGCATCACCTTTTCGAATCGTGTGCTCTCCTTGGCCGTCATATTCAAATTTTGCCCAACCATTTAACACATAAACCATTTGAAACTGACAGTCATGGACGTGCCAAGACTGGACACTATCACCGCCTTTTGTGTCATTACGGCGGATCACATGGGCTATAAAATCACCATTTGTACCGTTTTTTACGCCAAGGTCTCGGTAGTCAAAAATTTTTCGAAGGCCAGGTTTCCATTTGGCCTCGTCTGCGACGTTATGAGTAAACTTCCAGTCTTTTTTATTAGTCATCTTTTAGTAACCTCCTGTCATTAAGTGTTATTCGATAAAAAGCTTTTCATGCGTTATCTATTTCAGGCCGTAAACTTGAAGTAAATTTATCCAAAGTGGGACAGCCAACTATATAGTCTTTATCATTACGATGATAATCCATTTCATTAGAGCCTCCGACTAACCGTTTGCTCGGTCAACAATGCCAGAAAGACTTTGGGCGTATTGTGCGGCTTGAATTACAAATGGAGGCTCTCACTCAGTTTTTGGACGTTTGGTTCTTGACGAGATAATTTTATCAGAGTGAATGTAAAATGCGTTTATTCAGGGACCATTCCATTTAACTCTCAAAATACCTCTTCCATAGGTTCGGGCGTCATCGAGCGTGGTCCGTGTTGCGCGGCCCGCGGAACTTTGGTGAAAATAATGTCTACTGGGCTTTGATTAGCGTGAAGTGATGCTCGGCCCCATCATCAATAACCGCTTTTGATTTGATGACTTTGAATCCCATGTCCCGTGACACCTGGACCGCGGGCCCTAAACCGTTATTAGCTGACTGGACACAAACGAGCGCGGTACACATCTTCGCTTCTGCTTCGTCTGTAGCTCTGATGGAAGCCAACTCAGCTGTTCGTGCTTTGTAATACCCGCAGAACTGACCTCGGTCAGGTGTGTCAAAGCACCACCATGGTGGGGTGGCATCAGCGCTGCCTGAAGTGGCAAGAGACACCAATCCAATAAATGTTATGATTAAGCTAGTTTTAATAATCTATCCAGTAAAGCTAATTGACCCGATATTTATCTACAAAATCCCAATTGATATCGTATCCAAACCCTGCACTCTCGTTAAGGTGCAGATAGCCATCTTTTATTTCAGCTTTTTTAGCGAAGAGACCGCCATGCCAGAGTGGGTTGCGATCTGGTTCACCATGCGACTCTGCAATAAAACCGGCCCTTGGAAATGCAGAAACTAAATGCCCATGCATTTCAGGGGCGAGGTGGGGCGCAATGAATATGCCATTCTGTTCGGCCATATGGGCTATTCTCAAATGCTCGGTAATGCCTGAGTGCCGGGTTGAGTCCATCTGAATAAATTTTATGCCACCGTTCTCAATAAAGTCTCGAGCTGTAAACCGATCATACAGGCGTTCTCCATGAGCAAGGGGTATTGATGTGGCTTCAGCCAACTTGGCAAAGTCGGCCGGTTGCAGATACCAATGGAGTGGCTCTTCGAGCCAAGTAAGGTTGAAGGGCTCGACAGCTTTAGCAAAACGGATGCATTCGTTGAGGTCATAACAAGCGTTCATATCCAGCATAAGCATTGCGTCGCCAATAGCGTCTCGCGTTGCACTGACGCGTTCAACTTCTTCTTCCATTGTATGATGCCCAACCTTGAGCTTAACGGCTGTATACCCCTGATCAATGAACGCTTTCAATTCGCCTACACAAGCCGTTATAGGTGCCCCCTTTTTTAGGTAACCACCGGTTGCATAGACCGGGATCGTTGAAGCTTCGCCGCCCAGCAACCGGAAAACTGGCATGTTTGATGCTTTACCTTTGATGTCCCACAGCGCATTATCGATGCCTCCAATGGCTGCTGTTATTTGAAGTCTATCCGTCCTAGCAAGAGGTGGTGGTAAACTGTCTATTGCATCTGCTCCATAGGGACGTGGTGATGTCAGTGAAAATAGCTTTTCCCAAACGACAGTTGAGGATCGAGCATCCATACTTTTGATGATGTCGCCAAACAGTTGAACGTAATCACGCACTAAGGTTAGGTTTGGTCCCGCAACTTGACCAATTCCTTGGAGCCCATTATCCGTCTCGATCTCAACTAAGAGGCATGAAACATCAGAAAATGCTTCTTGGGCTGTCCATGTCTTCACCGTCAGAGGCACACTGATGAGGTGGGAT
This sequence comes from SAR116 cluster bacterium AG-325-I21, assembly GCA_003282865.1. Taxonomy (GTDB): domain Bacteria; phylum Pseudomonadota; class Alphaproteobacteria; order Puniceispirillales; family Puniceispirillaceae; genus UBA3439. Next base: position 3,590 of record QBYK01000035.1, read on the forward strand.
TTTACAGTTTTGATTTTCATAAAGTTAACTCGTTCAGATATAGGTACCAGGCTCGCGCCTTAATCATATTTTGATACCCTCATGGATGTATGCTCTTCTCTTAGTTGCAAACTCTACATTAAATTGATGTCGTCGTCAGGTGCTATGAAGATTGACGCAAGTTGCGCAGCCCGCGAGACCATGTTTAAGGTTGGGTATGAAAAGCTTCTTTATCAAATTTAATGTTATGTGGCTTGCGGATAAGAGATAACTGAAATGTAACGGGCAGGTAACTCGCTCAAAATTTCAGGCCCGTGAGGGGCATCAGCATCAAAAAATAATGTATCGCCAGGTTTAAGAATATATAAATGACTACCGTGCCGATAACTGACTTCACCTTCTAACATATACAGCATTTCGACCCCTTCATGTTGGAAGGTCGGAAAGATGTCAGAAGCTTCGTTCAACGTGATCAGGTAGGGTTCAACAACTACGCCACTGGCATTGGAGCCTAGATGCCCAAGTAATTTATATTGATGCCCAGCGCGAGTTCCCTCGCGCTCCATTTCCACACCATCGCCAGACTTTGTGTGAATTGCGTTCCGCTTCTCCTCGAAACGTCGAAACAAAGATGTAAGCGTCACTCCAAGGGCGTTTGACAACGTTTGCAAAGTTGATAAAGACGGGGATGTGTTGCCATTTTCAATCTTTGAAACCATTCCGATAGAGATGCCCGTCGCAAACGACAGATCAGCAACAGTGAAATTTTTTTGACGCCGGTGTGCCCTCACTTCACGTCCAATCGCCACCTCAAGTATTTTTTCGCGCTCATCAATGAGACGATGTGGATCCTGGTTTAAGTTGCTTTGCAAGTCATCCTCGTTCAGCTGAAAGTGCTTTGTGAACAAAAAAATTACACATCCAAAGTATTTTGTCTTTCCCAAGTGGAGAAGTGAGAAGCATAGGCGTTCCATTCCTGCGTTTTCAACTTAATGTATGCATTTGAAAACTCATCGCCGAGAGAAGATTTCAGGCTTTTGTCCTCGTCAAAAGCGCGAACTGCATCGAGGAGGTTAAGCGGTAGTTTGGGTGCATCAGTAACTTTATCCGCCTCAGCATACATATCGTTATCCGAACGTTTACCGGGGTTGGCGCAACTGCTCAAACCATTAAGACCGGCCGCAATAATCACAGCCTGCAACAAATACGGGTTAGCTGCTCCATCAGGAAGACGAAGCTCAAAACGGCCAGGACCTGGTACTCTCACCATGTGGGTTCGATTGTTGCTTGTCCAAGTGGCTGTATTTGGAGCCCAGGTGGCACCCGATGTCGTTTTTGGCGCATTGATACGCTTATAACTATTGACCGTAGGATTGGTAATTGCGGTAAGAGCGTTTGCGTGTTTCATTATCCCCCCAAGAAAATTAAGACCTCTATCTGAGAGTCCAAGCTCCTTGTCGTTATCTACAAATATGTTGATTCCATCCGTTTCGTTCCAGGCTGAAATGTGCGCATGACATCCGTTGCCGGTCACCCCTTCAAGCGGCTTTGGCATAAAGGTAGCGCGAAAACCATGTTTTTCGGCGACTGATTTGGTCATGAATTTAAAGAAGCTGTGTTTATCAGCGGTGTTTAAGGCGTTGTCAAATTCCCAATTCATCTCAAATTGACCATTGGCATCCTCATGATCACTCTGGTAAGGGCCCCAGCCCAACTCAAGCATATAGTCAGATATTTCGGCGATGACATCAAAACGGCGCATTACCGCCTGCTGGTCATAACATGGCTTTTGTGCAGTATCGAATTCGTCTGATATTTGTAAACCTTCGGGCGTCAGTATGAAAAATTCAGCCTCCACACCGGTCTTGATTGTCACACCATATTTCGCAGCCTCAGCAATGAGGCGATTGAGAACGTTTCGCGGCGCCTGAGCAACCAATTCATCTTCCATCTTGCAGTTACTTGCAACCCATGCAACATCACGTTTCCAGGGTAATTGAATGACTGAAGTGGGATCAGGCACTGCCAGCATGTCGGGGTGAGCTGGCGTCATGTCCAACCAAGTTGCAAAGCCCGCAAAGCCAGCGCCATCTTTTTCCATATCTCCTATCGCTTGAGCTGGAACCAGCTTCGCGCGTTGTGCACCAAAAAGATCAGTGAAGGAAATCATGAAGTATTTTATGCCCTTCTGTTTTGCGAATTTCGACAAATCATTCGTCATTTTCTTTTCCCTCCTTTCGATTGGAATATAAATACTATCACAATTAGCTATTTAATAGTTTTTTTGCCTGGTATCCAATTAGTTCCGGCAATCGGCACTTGGGTCATTGCGGAAGCTTCAACTGTCAACGCGCACAGATCTTCCGGTTCCAGATTATGAACATGGCTTTTTCCGCAAGCACGGGCAATTGTTTGCGCTTCGAGAGCCATAACCTTGAGATAATTACTCAGCCGCCGGCCACCAAGAACAGGGTCAAAACGTCCAGTTAATTTAGGGTTTTGCGTGGTTATTCCAGCCGGATCCATTCCCTCATGCCAATCGTCATAAGCACCAGCGGTGGTCCCCATTTCATTGTACTCTGCCTCCCATCGCGGGTCATTGTCGCCAAGTGCTATCATTGCGGCAGTGCCGATTGATACAGCGTCAGCGCCTAACGCCAAGGCCTTGGCGACATCCGCACCATGCCTGATTCCGCCAGAGATAATTAGTTGGACTTCCCGATGTAGCCCAAGATCCTCAAGCGCTTGAACTGCCGGGCGAATACAAGCTAATGTTGGCTGACCAACGTGTTCAATAAAGATATTTTGGGTGGCAGCTGTACCACCTTGCATTCCATCAAGGACAATCACATCTGCGCCAGCCTTTACCGCTAGCGTGGTATCAAAATAAGGGCGAGCACCGCCAATTTTCACGTAAATAGGCTTTTCCCAATCAGTGATTTCACGTAATTCTAGAATCTTGATTTCTAGGTCATCGGGTCCAGTCCAATCAGGATGACGACAAGCTGAACGCTGATCAATGCCCTTTGGAAGATTTCGCATTTCTGCGACCCGATCACTGATTTTTTGACCAAGTAACATGCCACCACCACCGGGCTTGGCACCCTGCCCAACAACAACTTCAATCGCATCACACCTGCGAAGGTCATCAGGATTCATACCGTAGCGTGAAGGAAGATACTGATAAATCAGAGTTCTAGAGTGCCTCCGCTCTTCCTCAGTCATGCCTCCATCACCAGTGGTAGTTGATGTGCCAGCTTCAGTTGCTCCGCGTCCTAAAGCTTCTTTAGCGACTCCAGAGAGTGCGCCAAAGCTCATACCCGCAATCGTGATAGGAATATCGAGGTGTATAGGCTTCTTGGCAAAGCGAGTACCTAAAGTCAAATTGGTTTCACATGTTTCTCGATACCCCTCCAATGGATAACGTGAAATAGATGCTCCGAGAAATAGCAAATCGTCAAAATGTGGCACTACCCGCTTTGCGCCACCACCACGAATATCATATATTCCGGTAGCCGCTGCCCTGCGTATTTCAGCATTGGTAGCGTCAGAAAAATTGGAAGATTTTATCGGTACCGTGCGTGGGCTAGTACTTTTATCTCGATCATTCATAATAAAAAATCCTAATAGGCCGATGCATTGTCAACATTGAAATTGTATAGTTTGCGAGCGGAGCCGTAACGGGTAAACTCTTCAGCACGACAATTGGCGCCAGCTTCCTCCAGCAGACGCTGTAAGATTGCCAAATGTTCCGGCCGCATTTCCTTTTTGATGCAATCTGTACCGAGGCTTTTAACTTCGCCACGAACAAATAAGCGAGCTTCATAAAGGGAGTCTCCAAAAGCGTCGCCAACATTACCCAAAACAACCAAATTGCCGGATTGCGCCATGAAGGCCGACATATGCCCGATATTGCCGTGCACTACAATATCAATGCCCTTCATAGAAATACCGCAACGTGAGGACGCATTTCCTTTTATCACCAGCATGCCGCCATTGCCGGTAGCGCCGGCATATTGACTAGCATCACCCTCAACCACTATTTTTCCTGACATCATGTTTTCTGCAACGCCTGGTCCAACCGAACCTTGCACATTGATAGTTGCTTTTTTGTTCATGCCACCACAGTAGTATCCTGCTGAACCTATGACCGTAACTTCAATGAATGCATCAAGTCCAACTGCAATCGCATGTCCACCCTTCGGGTTTTCAATTTGCCAATGAGCCTGATTTGTGTCATGCACTTTTGCTTGAAGCATTTTGTTCAAGGTTCGCAGGCTTTCAGTTTCAAGATCAAATATTCGCATTTTAATGTTTCCAAAAGTAAACAGTTGCGGGTTCGGGCTCCCAAACCCGTGCATTGTCAATTTGCGGCAGATTAACCAAAGCACGATATTCTGAGCCGAAGGCAACATATTGATTAGTTTCTGCCATTACTGCTGGCTTGCACGCTATCGGATCCCGTACCACACCAAATCCGTATTTGGTTCCAACAACAAAAGTGAAAAAGCCATCGAGATCAACAAGGCTACTTCTCAACGCTTCATCGAGAGTTGACCCTTGCTGCATCTGAAGTGTTAAGTAGGCTGCGGCAACTTCGCTATCATTATTTGTTTCTATTTTGGCGCCGTTACGAACTAAATTTAGCCTCAACCTATTATGGTTGGACAAAGAACCATTGTGGACAAGGCATTGGTCATCTCCAGTAGAAAATGGGTGCGCACCCATTGTATTAACTTCAGACTCAGTCGCCATACGGGTGTGCCCAACGCCATGCGATCCAGTCATAGTTTCAATTTGAAATCGCCTAGCTACGTCACTCGGCAGTCCAACTTCTTTATATATTTCGATGCTATTTCCGCAACTCATTACTCGAATAGACTTGTGTCGTTTAGCAATCTGTTCCTTTGCAGCACCGATTGAAACGGTTGGTAGATAAAGGACCGCATGCGTATCTTTTTTGACAACGGACACATCACAACCAATTGTCTTTTTGAGATTATCAACCAGACTTTTAAAGTCATTGCTTGGATTATCTGATTGGATGGTAAGCTTGCATTTATCTTCACAGCCTGGCCCGTAAATAGCGATGCCGGCGCTATCTGGCCCACGATTGGTCATGGTAATCAGCATTGTGGTGAGCATACTGCCAAGATCAGGATGTAGTTTTTGGTCTTTTAGAAAGAGGCCAACAATTCCACACATTGATATATTCCTTTCAACTCGAGTCAACTGTAATTTGGAAGTCGCAATTTATCAACCATCATGAAAAAATTATTCTTGATATTAAACTTATATTTGTAAATCACGTAAGCACCAAAAAACTAGGTTGGCCTTTTCCTCAAAGTGAGTTGGCATTTGACTTTCATGTTTAATAAAAATTAACTTTAATATTATAACCAAAAATGACTTCTAGGTTTGGACTCGCGTCATACAAATTCATCCTCTTCGCATGACATTGCATGTTGTTAAATATCAACGAATAAAATTTCAATCATGGCGATAGAGGGCGAACCGACAAACTGCTAAGATGAGGAAAACCTAATGCGAGTGATAACCCTTACAAAAAGTTTATAGGAGTTAGCCATTAGTGATACGGATGATTGATTATGACAGCATCAGACAAAGCATTAGAAATCGTTCCCGCACGGCAAGGAAAGGCCGCTTATGTGAACGCTGGTGAGGCTATTACCATCGTGTCGTATTTGTAACAATTTATTTGCTCGACTATTATTTGATTGACGCATTTGAATATGCTTCCTGCCTGCCCATCTCGTGTTTATCAAAACATCCAAATGTATTAATTTCTCTTTACTGATAACGATAAGGATATTCAGGTCTATTCCGTTACCCGAAGAGTTCTGAGGGGTAAAAAATATGTGCCTGTTGACATGAAATAGCAGGTATATGAGTCTTGGTTATTGCTTCTAAGGCACTATACGTGCTGCATCTCGTTGGCACACAACCAATGCTTAGTCGCAGCAGCAAACTCGGGTGGACAATATGAAACTAAGAATTGCTAAGGTTACAGCGCAGTCAGACCATCAATTCAAAATGCTAATGGCTTTCATTGAGAAAGACTTGCTACCAAAGAATATTTCCTTTGGACAACTGAGTGGTGAAATATTCAGAACATCTCCGAACTCGTGTTTTGTAATATCACGATTCACCTCGAAAACAGAAGCTGACAAGATTATGTCTATCATGAAAGCTGAGTTGGATGAAATGAAGGCAACAAATAAAATCAAACTTATTGAGGGTAGACGTATTCTCAACTTTGGCCAACAGATTGATTCATTCACTTAGCTTTCTCACAAATGCCTTTTCCACTACCTTTCTCAACACCGGTAGCCACCGCGTTAGCACCATCTAAGTTTCTATCAACCCTAACCATTGATGCACCGCATAAACCAAAGGCTTGCCTATTCCAATTGCACCATTGGTCACTAAAGCGGTCATTCCATTAAGTCTCGTCAAGTGTTATACAGACAAAACTCTCCTATTTCAAAATATGTTTTGATGATGCGGTTACACGGAAGTGGTTAAAACAGCCACGCCGACAAGCACAAGAACAAGCGATGCTCTAGCTATTGGAGGAACGATTTTCATTACTTTTGAATTGGGCGGATTACCGTCTCTTGATTGTTTTGTTAAATGAAGGTTCAAAAAAGCCACTGCACTAATTAAGAATGTCGCACCTAATAGCTTTAGGTGGAATGGCCAACCTAAATCAAAGCCGCCATACAATCTGTACGTTAAAGGTATTCCAGTTAACCAAAGTATGACGATTGCAATTAAACCAAGTCTTGCTAAGGTCATCATTGTTTTTTGGACTGGAGCGGTGGGTGGCATCCCTGCTTTTTGATGATTCTTAAAAAGCATCACATTTGCAACACCCAGCCCACCTGCCAAAAATAGCGATAAGTAATGTAGAACTTTCAATACAACAACCGTGATCATCCTAAGCTACTATCTCCTAAAATGCATCAGCCTAATCAATCGTCATAATCTTCTAAATAGAACCGCTCGTAGGAATGCGTCGTGCAATGTTTTTATATAACTGATGTTGCGATGTAAAATTACATTTTCTGCAATTAATATTACAATTTTTAATGTAGCTTGTCCTACGCAGTCCGCTCAAAATCAAGGCGGAGCACCCTATTTGGTGTCAGATATCACTTTAAACAAACAGTATTCTGGTGCGGCCAAAAATAGGTTCGGTGCCTTCCCCCAGCACTAGCAAGTAACCGGACTTAACTATACAAATAACTTAGCATACCATTATAAATGGTCAACTATCAAAATTTTACCCGCAACGTTGCCTGAACCCAGTTCCATGAACCGGCGAACTCGCACGGGGGTTACTCGTGGTTTCTCTGTCAGCGTTGGACTTGATTACAGGGGGTGGGGCCCTGCATTAATTACCCCCAAATGAAGTCAAAAGCTGCCAGAGTAAAGTCCCATTAAACTCGGACCGCCTTTCCACGGTCCCTTTTTTGTGGCAAGGTTCATCAATTAGGTTGTGACGGAGAAGATATTACCTGTTTTTTAGTCAGCTTCAATAGATGATTGGGGAAATATTATGCGTTCCAATAGAGCTCGTTTTGTTAGTCGTTTAACAAACAACACGATGGCTTTGGTCCTCGCCGGTGGTCGTGGAGAACGATTGGGCACTCTCACAGACTGGCGAACAAAACCCGCCGTTCCTTTCGGCGGAAAATTTCGCATTATTGATTTCACACTTTCAAATTGTATGCATTCTGGCATTAACAAAATCTGCGTCCTAACACAGTACAAATCGCATTCGCTCAATAGGCATCTCGTCAAAGGTTGGGGTAAAATCAACAATGATCGCGGTGATTTTTTAGATATTATCCCTGCCCAACAATGGACTGATAAAGAAACATGGTTCAAAGGAACCGCAGATGCCGTGTTCCAATCACTTGATATAATCGAGAGTTACAAACCAGAATATGTGGTAATTTTGGCGGGCGATCATATCTACAATATGGACTACGGTGAACTACTTGCCGAACATGTTAGTGCAGGAGCAGACTTTTCGGTTGCTTGCATGATGGTTGAGAGCGAAAAGGCTGCCAATCAATTCGGTGTATTGAGTGCCGATGAAACTGGGCGCATTACTCGTTTCGAGGAGAAGCCAAGTGAGCCAGAAACTGTTCCAGGTCAAAAAAATATGGCTCTTGTTAGTATGGGAGTCTATTTGGTTTCTAATAAATATCTTGCTTCGCGTCTACGAGAGGATGCATTATCGCAGTCATCGACCCACGATTTTGGTAAGGATATTATTCCCGAGGGAATAAAAAGAGGTGATAATTTTCATGCCCATACATTTCGCAATCCAACTAATGAGGATCCGCCCTATTGGCGCGACGTAGGTACAATCGATAGTTATTACTCAGCAAATATTGAATTGCTCAAATCTGATCCGCCAATAAACCTTTATGATGCGGATTGGTCAACAGTGACCTATCAAAGGCAGTTGCCGCCGGCATTATTCACTTGTCCAGATGTTGGTGCAAATGTCCAGTCATCAATGATAAGTGGTGGGTGTGTATTGGGAAACTCTAAGATTCGGAAATCAATACTCTTCTCTGAGGTTTCTGTCGAAAATTCCTGTAAACTTGATGGTGTGCTAGCTTTAGCGGGGTGTCGAATTGGCGCAAATAGCAATTTACGGAACGTGATTTTAGATAATGGTTGTATTGTTCCTGAGGGCACAACCGTTGGATATGACCTGAGATCTGACGCTGCAAATTACCATGTTACAGAAGGGGGAACGGTTGTAATTAATCGCAAAATGTTGGGGCAAAGCGTCCGATATAATCCTGAGCTTTAAATATAAAAATGTTGTAAATTTACCTTTAACCTTTTCGTCATTTCAATTCATGCTCACAGTTGAAAGCGCTTTCTCGATGAAATGATAATCAATCATACCACTCTCTACTAGAGCCAACTCATCTTCACTCGCCATAACGAGCTCTCCAAGCACTTCCAGCCCGCCCACAATTCCTCTGTTGCCATTCCAAAATTGTTTATTTTTGTTTCGCGGAACAAAATACAGTGTTATCTCCTGATGTGATCGACCCGCTGTTGCAATGAAATTGGTTGATAACCGTTCATTTGGTTCTATTTCCGATTTTATCCAGTTCGAAATCCAACAAACTGCATTCGAAACAACTTTTCCTAGCTCCCCCTGCCAACGCAAAATATTTATTGGGTAGCCGAGAATAAATTCTGGATCATCGCCACTTTTTGCCGTTGTAAAATTCCGTTCCTCAATTGGAAAATATGGTGATTCTGGAGCTCTATGAAAAAACTGAAAATGAAAATGCCCTGGTATAGATGCTCCCGCACCCACACCATTATAAAATCCAATGTGATTTGGTAGTCGATGCGCTAATTGGCAAAGATCTTCGAGGACCTCCTCCAACTCCTTAGCACCTCTTTTTTGACTTAAAAGCGAAAACTCCTGAGGAATATGGTCCTTAGATGCAAACACGACGTGATTGGGTAAAAGTGGGAACGGGTTCATGAGAGCATTATATCTACCTCTGCTCGCAGTGATTTCAAACCCAATTTGACGCTGCTGCTGTTGCCATTTTATATTTTCAGCGCAAAGAAAACAGCCATCATTTCTAAATTTATGTCTCTTGGGCAAGGTCAGAGCGTTTGAACCATCATGTCGTTTCGCTCTCCGCGGGTTGATTTGTGCCCTTAACGTATAATTTTTTTCTTTGGGGTGAGAAAACACAACTCGCTCAATTCCCTTCAGGCTATCCTTTATAAACCCAGTTTCACGCTGATGAATTTCCAATTCGCTTAGGGCGGCGCTAAGTCCACCGTGAAACCTCTCGATCTCACGCAACTTATTATTGAGATTAGTCCATGCAGTTTCATAGTTCATAACAATTTGGTATAGCTAGATCCCCAGAATATTCAATGCAAATCTTTGTGCCAATTTCATTTTAATTACCCCATAAATTTGGTAAATTGAAAGACCATTTATTTGACTTTGAAAGGTGAAGAACAAAAGGCATGTTGGGAGATAAAATTATAATCGAGAAGCGGCACAGGGACGCCGGTGAAATCATTGGACTTTTCATGCTGAACTCGCTTGAGGGCCTTAAAACCAAATATACAATAACAATTTCCGGCGAGTCGGGTAGTGGCAAATCAGAAACTGCAACTGCTTTATCAGAATTTTTTACTAAAAATGACGTTCCTAATGTGATTTTACGGCAGGATGATTATTTCTTCTATCCACCGATAACGAACAATTTTAAGAGACGAAAAGAAAAAGAATGGAGAGGCATGAAGGAGGTCAAGCTCGATTTGTTGAATGCTCATATTCAAGCTTTCAAGAGTGGAGAGCAATTTATCGAAAAACCGGTCGTTGAATACGACATAGATATCATTCGGAACATAAATTTTAACTTTTGTGCGGCAAAATTTTTGATTGTTGAGGGAACATATACATCCGCGTTATCAAATGTTGATAAACGTGTATTTATTGACCGAAACTTTCACCAGACTTTAAAGCACCGTCAAAAACGAAACCGTAACTCGTCGGAACTCGATGATTTCACTACACAGGTTTTGAAAACAGAGCATTCCATAATATCAAAACATCGAACGTTAGCTGATATTATAATTAACTCAGATTACACGGTAGGATTTCAAAAACATAAATAGAGGACAGAGCCAATGCACATTGTATTTATGAATCCACAAGGTAATTTTGATCCAAAAGATAGCTATTTGACAGAGCATCCTGATTTTGGCGGGCAACTTGTCTATGTAAAGGAATTGGCGCAGGCCATGTCAAAGCTTGGACACAAGATAGATATTGTCACAAGAAGAATTCGAGATGCCTCTTGGCCTGAATTTTCATCAGATGAGGACAGTTATCCTGGCTTTGAGGAAAGTCTTCGGATTTTAAGGTTTTCATTTGGCGGCAATAAATTCCTAAACAAAGAGGAACTTTGGCCATACATACCAGATCTTGTTGATAAAATGTTGAAATTTTACGGAGAAAATCAGCCTGATTTTATTACCTCCCACTATGCGGATGGCGGATATGCAGCAAAAATCGCTTTAGACTTAGGTGGAATACCATTTTCCTTTACTGGCCATTCTTTGGGCGCCCAGAAACTGGATAAACTAGCAATCACAAACAAAAATTGGTCGAGCTTGAATGAAAAGTTTAAATTTTCTAAACGTATCGCCGCTGAACGAATTAGCATGAAATACGCAGCAAAAGTTTTTGTGTCGACAGAACAGGAAAGAGATGACCAATACCGCCACGCGCTATACCAAGGAGCGATTGATACTGGTGACGATCAAAAATTTGAAGTTATACCGCCGGGGGTAAATGAGACTGTATTTAATCAAAAGGAGTCCGTTATAGATATCCAACAGACGTCTAAATTAGATGCGATTTCCGGTTTATGTGATAAACCAGTTATTCTTGTTTCTAGTCGTTTAGACAAAAAAAAGAATATTGACGGGTTAGTTCAAGCTTATTCAGAAAGTAGTGCCTTGCGTAATGCCGCATCGCTGGTGCTTTGTATAAGGGGGATCGATGATCCCAAGAGGGATATTGCCAAGTTAGCAAACGAAGAAAAAAAGGTTCTGGGCAGCATAATTGATATTATTGACTCGAATGAAATGGAAAAACAGGTTTATTTCCTTAACATTTCTTCCCAACGTGATCTAGCGGCTACCTACCGTTATTTTGCGCGACGCGGTTCTGTGTTTGCGCTTACATCTCTTTATGAGCCATTTGGTTTAGCACCAATTGAAGCAGCCGCCACCGGCTTGGTTCCGGTTGTGACAAAGAACGGAGGTCCAGCAGACATTTTTTCAGATGGATCTGGTATACTTGTTGATCCAATTTGCCCCAACAGCATAGGAAATGGATTAATGGAAGGGATAGAAAGGCACTCGGAATTATCAAATGCGGCGGCGAAGCGCGTACATGAAAAATTTTTATGGAGCAATACAGCCAAGGGTTATCTTTCTACGATAAAAAAAATTGTCTCAACTCACAAAAAAAGTCCTAGTTTAAAGGAGCCATTATCAGATTTTGGTGAAGAAATTAAGACTTATCTCCGTAAAAATTTTGCTTAAATGTAACATTGATTGAGAATGAGAGGAGGGTCGTCAGTCTGAGGAAACTGACGTGGATGCCCCCTTCAAATGGGTTATTTAAATCATCGCCGCAGAGCAAAACCTCCGTGATGAGGAAAACCTAATGCGAGTGATAACCCTTACAAAAAGTTTATAGGAGTTAGCCATTAGTGATACGGATGATTGATTATGACAGCATCAGACAAAGCATTAGAAATCGTTCCCGCACGGCAAGGAAAGGCCGCTTATGTGAACGCTGGTGAGGCTATTACCATCATTAATACCCATGGCACACAAGTTGTCGATACGTGGTGCTTTGTGACAAATAATTTGGCTGAGTTTATGTCAATGGAACACCAGCGCAGTGTTACCCAATCGGTATTTCCAGCTATTGGTGTACCCTTATATAGCAACTATCGTAGGCCACTCTTAACGCTTGAACAGGATACCTCACCGGGGCGGCATGATACGATGCTTGCCGCTTGTGATACCTATCGCTATCAGATGCTCGGCTGTAAAGATTATCATGATAATTGTACAGATAATCTGGCTGCGGCGATGGCAGAAATAGGCTTGATTGCACCCGAAACGCCATCACCGCTTAACCTGTGGATGAACATTCCGTTCACGCAAGATGGTGCAACGGATTTCTGCCCGCCATTATCCAAGCCGGGGGATTTTGTCTGTTTGCGCGCCCATCATGACGTTGTGGTCGTTATGTCAACTTGCCCCCAAGATATGGTGCCGATCAATGGGGAGGAAATGATTGTTCGCGAAGTGCATTATTATGTTGACTGAGGTCGGGGATCTTCCAGTTGATTGTGACTGGGTCAATTGTAAAAGTATGCCTATGTTCGGTTCACTCTTGAGCTTACTCGTAGGTGGAATGCTCGGTGTTCATTTATATTTGTCGAGCTTGGCTTCTAATTCTGGCATTGAGATAAGCTCGTCTTGGTCATCGCCAGAAGAATGGACTACCACCCATATACACTCATTTTCACTTTGATTAAATGGAGTGTGGGGAACGTTTTCAGGAATGAATATTTGTTCACCTTTTCTAACCAACGTTTGATTCTCTAATTCGTCACCGTGAAATAAAGTACATTCTCCCTCAAGCAAATATGCGATGGTTTCAATTTCTTTGTGAATGTGGGGTATAGAGTGAACTCCAGGCGGCATGGGCAGAACGTTCATGCAGACTTTCTGAGAACCCGCTGTTTTACGGGATACCCCAGCACCGTAAGTTACACCTTGTGCTCCAAGATATGTCTCACCTGGTTTGATCAATTGGACATTTTTTTTTGGCAATTTGACCTCCATTCTTAAAATTGGGATTGGACGATGCTGCGACCCTGAACGTTTACATTTCAAGCCAATCCGTAAAACGCAACAACATTTTTGTGTCTTCACTTCTGCATTTTGGAGTAATCCACTTGATTATCTATTGAATAAATCTTAGTTAAAAACAACTTAATGGGAGCTCCGTGCATTTGTCATGAGGTTACATATAAAACGTCGAGATTTTCTTAATGGTTTAATTGCAATCCTTGCTTTTCCAACTGGCGCTGTTGCATCTCCCAAGAATCTAATTGTGAACAGGACTGAATCTTGCGGTTGTTGTGGCGCATGGGTGGAGCAAATGGTGGCCCAGGGATTCAAGCCAGTCGTTAATTTTGTAACTGACAAAACATTACAGTCTATTAAGACTGACTTGGGTATCGCAGCTGAGCTAAGCTCATGCCACACAGCGACTATTGATAATTATTTTATCGAGGGTCATGTACCCGCAAAAGATATCCAAAGGTTGATTCGAGAAAGACCGAAAGCGATGGGTTTAAGCGTCCCTGGTATGCCTATAGGTTCACCCGGCATGGAGATAGGAGACAAAAAAGAGCCTTTCGAGACGCTGCTGATTTTTGAAAACGGAAAGACGCAAGTTTTTAATAGGCATGCATAGTTCTTTGACTCAGATGACCGCTTTCATAGCATGAGCGACTTTCTGGGAGTCATCGAAAACATGAAACTCCTTTATCTTTCCATCTTGAACAACTGCATAATGTCCAAAATAAGCATCTAAACCATCTGCCGTTGACCTTGCGTGGACAAACACTCGACTGCCGTCGGAGAAAGAGGTCAAAATTTCAAGATTAAAATTGGACAATACTTGAGGAATTTTTGCCAAACAGTTTTTTGCCCAATCTTCAAAACCATGATATGTGCCAGATAATCTATGCATTCCGTTCATATAAAAAACATAATCTTCGTGGTACAAGGTCGCCAACTTTTCCATATTTCCTTCGCCAAAGTATTCATAGGCTTTAAGCACTGTTTCGTGGGCATTCATGTTTTTCTCCAAAATTTAATCTTATCTAAGTGGTTAGGGTGTAACAGCCTATATCAAATCCAACAACCCATCAACCAAGGTCCGCGATCCAAGCACCGCCGGGCGTGCCCTGCGCCCCACCCCGCTTTGATAAAGTCGTTGTGAAATAAGAAACGGCTTAATTAACCCTGGTCCGTGGACCACGGTCCTTGGCTGTTAACCAAAATAGGGAGTGCAACCTATTGGATGATTCTGCAAAGATATCGATTAGATTGAAAGTTTGGACACAAGTGGTCTCTCATGAGAGCATCGAACGCCGCCCCCGCGCACTACTTGCCAAGTTCAAAGCGCCATGGACCGCAGTCCAAGTCTCTGAATTCCTAAAATTCATGTTTGAGTAACTCGAAGGACTGTAGACAAAAGTGTATGGAAGGTCACCGGATTATCTATATTGCCGTAATAGCATCGACCATTTCACACGCAACATACCTTCGAATTTAAAGACCAGGGTGGTTGTGTCTTTGCAAAGGCTTTCAATCGTGAATGCACAGAAGTTGGCCTTGGCACTTTGTGACCGTTTGGATCGACATTTTGAGACTTGAAATTGACATATCTTATGATAGCCTTTTAGACCTCCAAAGCCAAAATTTTGGTGAAATAAATATAAAGAAAAATGCCCTATTGGGTTTATCAAAAATGCTAAAAGGAGCAACAAAATGAGCTTACTTGAATTTACTGATATTGATCTTGTGATCGAAGACCTCGAAGCCAGAGCAAGAGGTTTGGATGAGGTTGAAACGGGTGATGTCTTAGGCGGCAGTAGACGGGGCAGACGAATAGCGCGTCGTCGCAGTCAACAAAGAAGACGTTCTTCTTCTCGCCGCCGCACGCATCACAGGTCCAACGGACGCCTGTACCGACCAAAACCAAAGTACGTTACCAGAGGCAGTAGTAATTCAAATTACGCAAAGAAAAAGCGTTCATTGTTAGGGAAAGCTGATTTTCATAAAAGAAAGTCTAATATGTACCGCCATCAGGCGAATATGCTTAGACCGTAACTAGTCTTTTTTACTGATTTAAAAAAATCCCAAGCCTCATTTCGGACTTGATGGGGCTTGGTCCACCATACTACGTAAGCAAATCTGATAGACATTTTTTTTTGCGTAAAAATTTGGAATTTTTATTACATATCTGTTTACACTCTGTGGAAGAGCTTTAATGTTATTTACGCGATGTTGAAGTTGAAAAGTGATTTTGTGATTGGAGCAAAAAAGTGACAGATTTTTTAAGAGTAGACGGTGAAGAAATTGACTTGAAAACAGCCCTTCAATGGCGCCTTGGCGTAGATAATGATGATTTTATTGATGAGACGGTGACTGATGCTGCTGTATTTAAATATTGTAAAGTGAAGGAGATTTCTGTCACTAAAGAGGAAATCCAAAACGTATTCAATGAGCTTCGATACACGAAAGAGATGGAAAGCGCAGAAGAAACAAAAAGCTGGATGAAAGAGTCTGGTCTTAGTGAAGAATCAATGGCGCAAGTGTGCGAGATAATGGCACTCAGGAATGCAATGCGAAAGTCAATCTCTGACGATGAATGCCGTGAAGTTTTTGCGATGGATCAAGCATCTCATGATGTTGCAGAAATTTACAGTATTACCGTTGACGATGAGGATCTTGCAAATGAGATCATATCGCAGGTT
>QBYK01000036.1 GCA_003282865.1 SAR116 cluster bacterium AG-325-I21
ACGAACTTCGTCAGCAACCGCTTGAGGCACTTGTTCATAATGATCAAATTGCATACTGTACTGGGCTCGCCCTTGGCTCATGGAGCGCAAGTTGTTGATGTACCCAAACATGTTAGCAAGCGGCACCATTGCATCAATAACCTTTGCATTGCCGCGCGGTTCCATTCCTCCAACATTACCCCGACGACTGTTGAGGTCGCCAATAATATCCCCCATATATTCTTCTGGAGTGATGACCTCAACCTTCATCACTGGCTCTAACAACTTTGGGCCCGCTTTATTCATCGCATCCCGAAACGCCGCACGCCCCGCAATCTCAAAAGCAAGAACAGATGAGTCAACATCATGGCTTGCACCGTCGACCAGAACAGCCTCAAAGTCAATCACGGGAAAACCTGCAATCGTACCGGATTCTTTGGCTTGATTAATTCCCTTCTCAACGCCGGGAATAAACTCTTTTGGGACGGACCCTCCAACCACTTTGTTGGTAAATTGGAATCCCCCTTCAGCCAATGGAGCAAAAACAATCTTAACACGTGCGAATTGGCCAGAACCACCAGACTGTTTTTTGTGAGTGTAATCAACCTCAACTTCTTTGGTAATAGTCTCCCGATAGGCCACTTGGGGAGCGCCAATATTTGCTTCTACCTTAAACTCTCGCTTCAAACGATCAACCAGTATATCCAGGTGTAGTTCCCCCATGCCGCGCATAATGGTTTGGCCTGACTCATTGTCGCTGCTGACCTGAAAGGAGGGATCCTCAGCGGCAAGACGCTGCAGTCCTGTTGACATTTTTTCCTGATCGTTTTTAGACTTAGGCTCAATCGCGATCTCAATGACCGGATCAGGAAAAGTCATTGTTTCAAGAATTACTGGTTTCGACGCATCACAAAGAGTATCACCTGTGGTAGTTTCCTTCATTCCAGCAAGCGCGACAATGTCGCCAGCAAATGCTTCTTCAGTCTCTTCACGATTATTGGAGTGCATCATCATCATACGGCCAATGCGCTCGCGCTTACCTTTGGTAGAATTCAGAATACTATCGCCTTTTTTAAGAGTACCCGAATAAACCCTTACAAATGTCAACGAACCGACAAACGGATCATTCATAATCTTAAAGGCCAGACCAGACATCGGGTCTGCATCATCCGCACTTCGGACAATATCACGGGTTTCAGTATCATCACCAGGCGCAAATCCTTTATATGCCTCTACGTCAAGCGGACCAGGCAAATAATCGATAACTGCATTTAGGAGCGGCTGCACCCCCTTATTCTTAAACGCAGAGCCACAAAGAACGGGGACGAAAGACATGTTTAAGGTGCCAACTCGGATCAAGCGTTGAATAGTTGCAACATCTGGCTCATCACCATCAAGAAAACTTTCCATGACGTCATCATCCTGCTCAACAATCAGTTCGATCAACTCGGCACGCATTTGCGCCGACTTGTCCACAAGCTCTGGCCGAATGTCTGCTAAGCGCCAAGTCGCGCCAAGATCTTCTGAGTCCCATACCCATTCCTGCATTGTCACAAGATTAATAAGACCAGCAAATTCGTTTTCTGCCCCAATAGGCATGTGAATCGGCAAAGGTTGCGCTCCGGTGCGGTCCTTGATCATACTCACACAGTTGAAAAAATCCGCACCGATCTTGTCCATTTTGTTAACAAAAACAATCCGAGGGACTTTATAACGATCAGCTTGTCGCCACACCGTTTCAGTTTGCGGCTCCACTCCAGCATTAGCGTCCAAAACGCACACTGCTCCATCAAGAACAGCTAAGGACCGCTCAACCTCAATGGTAAAATCTACGTGGCCGGGCGTATCAATAATGTTAAAACGAAATTTTGCGGCCTCTGGGTCGTCACCATACTCGCGAGACGGATCAGTACCATTCTCTGTTCGAAACCAGAAGCAAGTCGTTGCGGCAGACGTGATGGTGATGCCGCGTTCCTGCTCCTGCTCCATCCAATCCATGGTCGCATTGCCATCATGAACTTCGCCAAGTTTATGCGACCGGCCTGTGTAATAGAGAACACGTTCAGTAGCCGTTGTTTTGCCCGCATCAATATGTGCCATAATGCCAAAATTACGATAACGGTCTAGTGAATATTCGCGTGTCATTGTTCAGCTCCTAATAACTCAACTACCAGCGGTAATGTGAGAAAGCCCGATTTGCTTCAGCCATTTTATGAGTGTCTTCGCGCTTTTTTACTGCGTTGCCTCGATTGTTTGAAGCGTCTAACAGCTCTCCAGACAGCCGATCCACCATTGTGTTTTCCCCTCGTTTGCGAGAACTGTCAATCAGCCAACGAATTGCTAGGGCCTGAGCCCGTTCAGCGCGCACTTCGACGGGCACCTGATAGGTTGCGCCCCCCACACGACGAGACCGAACTTCAAGATTTGGGCGTACATTTTCCAGCGCATCATGGAATACCTTAACTGGCTCGTTGCCAGATTTTTCCTGAATACGGTCGAAAGCACCGTAAACAATCTTTTCTGCAATTGAACGCTTGCCATCAAACATTAGGCAAGACATAAACTTTGAAACTACCGTATCTTTGAATTTCGCATCAGGAAGAACCGGGCGTTTTTCTGCTCTATGACGACGTGACATATTTGCCTCTTTTTACTTCGGACGTTTAGCGCCATATTTAGAACGACGCTGGCGGCGATCAGAAACGCCCTGCGTATCTAAAGTACCGCGGATGATGTGATAACGAACGCCGGGGAGGTCCTTGACACGTCCGCCGCGGATCATAACTACGGAATGTTCCTGCAGATTATGCCCTTCACCGGGGATGTAGCTGGAAACTTCAAACCCGTTGGTAAGACGCACACGAGCCACCTTACGAAGCGCTGAGTTGGGCTTTTTAGGTGTTGTTGTATAAACTCTCGTGCACACGCCCCGCTTTTGCGGGCATGCTTCCATCGCAGGAACTTTGGTACGTGCTAGCGGACGCTTCCGCCCATGACGGATCAACTGATTAATCGTTGGCATCAATGCCCCTTTTTCTCAACCTAAACGCACAAAACGTGCAACAGGGCCGTTCCGCTTTGTCTTTTATGAGCAGAACACCCGACTCTCTCCGCTTACGGAGCCTCAATTTCAACACCTTATATTCTGACTTAGCGTCTGAACCAACCTTCGTTGATCTCAGGATGATCCACTACCTAAATCCAAAAAGATGCCGGATACTATTTTTTGCAGACCCAACGGTCAAGCGATTTTTACGCTCTAACCTCGGTTATCTGCGTTTTTTTTGATACACTGCAAGATTCATTGGATCTAGAGGTAAAATATTATGTATTTGCCTCAGCTTCAACCGAACCAGTCGATGATTCGGCTGCATCGAGAGCCGGTGCCTCTGCTGCACGTTGTGCAATGATCGCTTTATCACGGTCTGCAGCAATTCGGCGAAGGCGATTCATAACAGAACCTGTTCCCGCGGGAATTAATCGCCCAACAATAACATTTTCCTTAAGACCGTCGAGCGTATCCTCTTTACCGCTTACCGCAGCTTCGGTTAGGACCCGTGTTGTTTCTTGGAATGACGCTGCTGAAATGAAGCTATTAGTTTGCAATGACGCTTTTGTGATGCCAAGCAAAACAGGGTGTGCTGTTGCTCGGCGCAAGCCTTCAGTTTCTAATGCATTGTTAGCGAGCGCGAATTCCTCACGGTCAACTTGTTCTCCAACAAGGAATGTGCTGTCCGCAGCATCTTCAACCTCCACCTTTTGCAACATTTGGCGTACAATAACTTCAATATGCTTATCGTCAATCTTCACACCCTGCAAACGATACACGTCCTGCACTTCCTTCACCAAATACTCAGCGAGCGCCTCAACACCAAGAATACTTAAGATATCGTGAGGAACTGGGCTTCCATCCAAAAGAAGATCACCCTTACGAACCACATCCCCTTCATTAACAGCAAGTGGTCGACCTTTGGGCAACAGATATTCAACCGCATCGAGATCACCGTCTGTTGGAACAACACGGATACGACGTTTAGCCTTGTAGTCATTTCCAAACTCAACGCGCCCTTCCCCTTCTGAAATAACTGCAAAATCCTTAGGCCGACGGGCTTCAAACAATTCGGCCACACGCGGCAGGCCACCCGTAATATCTCGTGTCTTTGAAGACTCGCGTGGAATACGAGCCAACACATCACCAGCCTGAACATTGGCGCCATTTTCAACTGAAAGAATTGAACCCGCAGACAAGAAATAACGTGCCTCAAGTCCGTTCCCAAGCGTTAGAACCTCACCCTTTTCATCACGAAGTGTAATGCGTGGACGAAGGTTTGTTCCACCTGCAGCCTGCTTCCAGTCAACAACCTCACGGCTTGCAATGCCAGTGGCATCATCAGTAACTTCACGAACTGACACGCCTTCAGTCAAATCAACAAAATTTGCAATACCATTCATCTCAGTAATAATCGGCATTGTGTAGGGATCCCACTCAATTAGGATGGTCCCAGCGGCAACCTCGTCGCCGTCATTGACCAAAAGCTTACCACCATAAGGAAGACGGAAGCGGGAACGCTCACGCTTTTGCTCATCGAGGATCAGTAATTCAGTGTTCCTACTCATCACAATTTCGCTGCCGGTTTTATCGGTCACAAGGGCGGCATCTTCAAGTTTGACAACACCGCCAATATTCGCTTCGATATTTGATTGTTCAGCACCGCGCTGCGCAGCACCGCCGACGTGAAACGTGCGCATTGTCAACTGAGTTCCCGGCTCACCAATTGACTGCGCCGCAATCACACCAACGGCCTCGCCAATATTTACATCAGTTCCGCGAGCGAGGTCACGGCCATAACAGGCCGCACAGATACCCTTTTCAGCCTCACAAAGTAAAGCCGAGCGGATCAGAGCCTGATCAACACCCGCAGATTCAATAGCTTCAGCATGTTCTTCGATGACCATCTGACCTGCCTCAACTAGAACCTTACCTGTTTTAAGGTCAATAAGATCTTCCGCAAGAACACGGCCCAAGATGCGGTCATAAAGTGGATCGACAACATCACTGCCATTCATGACTGGACGAATTGTGAGACCCTTACTCGTGCCACAATCGACCTCATGAACAATACAATCTTGTGCAACGTCAACGAGACGACGGGTTAGGTAGCCCGAATTGGCTGTTTTTAGTGCGGTATCTGCAAGGCCCTTACGAGCGCCATGTGTCGAATTGAAATATTCAAGAACATTTAGACCTTCTTTAAAGGATGAAATAATTGGTGTTTCAATAATCTCGCCGGACGGCTTCGCCATCAGGCCGCGCATACCAGCAAGCTGCTTGATCTGCGCGGCTGAACCGCGAGCACCGGAATGCGCCATCATCCAAACTGAGTTAATGGGCTCCCCGGCTTTGATAGTGGAAATACCCTTCATCATCTCATCAGCGACAAGATCTGAACACCGCGACCATACATCAACCACTTTGTTGTATTTTTCACCTTGAGTGATCAGGCCATCAAGATATTGCTGCTCAAAGGTTTTGACCTCTGTTTCCGCTTCGGTAACATACTTTGTTTTCAACTCTGGCGTTGTCAAATCAGCAATACCAAATGAAATACCGGCATCGCAGGCTTGACCAAATCCAAGGCCCATAAGTCGGTCACAGAAAATAACTGTATCTTTCTGCCCACAATGACGATAAACGTGGTCAATGACGTCACTGACCTCCTTCTTGGTCATCAATTTATTCACAAGCTCAAATGAGCATGCCGGGTTATCGGGTAGCAAATCAGCAAGTTGTGCGCGACCCGGGGTGGTTTCGATGACCTTCATAACTCGTGATCTATCTTCGGCATCGCGCGTTGGAACACGAGCTTTAACTTTAGCGTGAAGGCTTACCGACCCATTTCCAAGAGCCAGAAGAATTTCCTGAACATCCGAGAACATCATGCCCTCACCTTTTTCATTATCGCGTTCCATCGACATGTAATAAAGGCCAAGTATTATATCTTGTGAGGGCACGATGATCGGCTTACCATTTGCTGGGCTTAGGATATTGTTTGTGGACATCATTAAAACACGCGCTTCAAGTTGCGCCTCAAGCGACAAAGGCACATGGACCGCCATCTGATCACCATCAAAGTCAGCATTGAACGCAGTACAAACAAGCGGGTGAAGCTGGATTGCCTTTCCTTCTATGAGAACTGGCTCAAAGGCCTGAATGCCTAAACGGTGCAGCGTTGGCGCTCGATTCAGCATGACCGGATGCTCACGGATTACTTCCTCAAGTATATCCCAAACTTCAGGCCTTTCCTTTTCCACCATACGCTTGGCCATTTTCACAGTGCTGGCCAATGAATATAACTCGAGCTTCGAGTATATAAATGGCTTAAACAATTCAAGTGCCATTTTCTTCGGCAGTCCGCACTGGTGTAATTTCAGTTCAGGCCCAACAACAATTACTGAGCGGCCAGAATAATCAACGCGTTTGCCAAGCAAATTTTGCCGAAACCGCCCTTGCTTACCCTTTAGCATATCAGACAATGATTTCAGCGGGCGTTTGTTGACACCGCTTATGACTCTTCCGCGGCGACCATTGTCAAATAGCGCATCAACGGATTCTTGCAGCATACGTTTTTCATTACGGACAATTATGTCTGGCGCACGCAGCTCTATTAGTCGCTTCAACCGATTGTTTCGATTAATTACGCGGCGATAAAGATCATTGAGATCGGAAGTCGCAAAACGGCCTCCATCTAAAGGCACAAGCGGACGCAATTCGGGTGGAATTACCGGCACAACATCCAAGATCATCCATTCTGGACGACAGCCGGACTCCCGGAAACTATCAACAAGCTTTAGGCGTTTCACTAACTTTTTTCTCTTGGCTTCAGACCCGGTTTCGGCAAGCTCGGCACGGATTTTGACGCGCTCATCGTCCAAATTTAGCTCCTCTAGTACTTTCTTTATGGCCTCCGCACCAATACTCGCTTCAAAAGCATCATCGCCAAATTCGTCTTGCGCGTCATAAAATTCTTCCTCTGAAAGAAGTTGCCCACGGGCTAGCGACGTCATGCCGGGTTCAATCACTACGAAATTTTCAAAATATAGAACTCGCTCAAGATCCTTTAATGTCATATCCACCAGAAGGCCGATTCGGCTTGGCAACGATTTTAAGAACCAAATATGAGCAACCGGTGCAGCTAACTCGATATGCCCCATACGTTCACGACGCACTTTTGAAAGAGTAACTTCAACACCACACTTCTCGCAGATGATACCGCGGTACTTCATGCGCTTATATTTTCCGCACAAACATTCATAATCGCGGACTGGCCCAAAAATACGGGCGCAAAACAGGCCATCCTTTTCTGGCTTAAAAGTACGATAATTAATCGTTTCCGGCTTTTTTATTTCACCAAACGACCATGAACGAATGCGCTCAGGTGCAGCGATTGAGATTCTGATCTTATCAAAACTTTGTGGTCCTTGAGACTGCCCGAAAGGGTTCATCAAATCATTCATCTATTTGTCTCCCCAACATTTGTTGGTGTCCTGTTCATCAATGGAGTTCAGTTTCACTTGACCAGCCCCAAATATCTGGCGCCGGCCGAAGCAGGTTTAGTATTCAGCCTCGTGCAAATCCACGTTCAGACCTAGGGATCGCAGCTCTTTGACCAAAACGTTGAACGATTCCGGGATGCCCGACTCAAAATCATCATCTCCCCGGACAATAGCTTCATAGACCTTGGTACGGCCTGACACATCGTCAGATTTTACAGTAAGCATTTCCTGCAAGGTGTAAGCGGCTCCATAGGCTTCAAGCGCCCAAACCTCCATCTCACCAAAACGCTGACCTCCAAATTGAGCCTTACCACCGAGAGGCTGCTGGGTAACAAGCGAATAGGGACCAATCGAGCGGGCATGGATCTTGTCATCAACCAGATGATGTAGCTTCAGCATATAGATGTAGCCAACGGTTACCTGCCGGTCAAACACTTCACCGGTCCGGCCATCAGTAAGCCATTCCTGCCCTGTATTGCTAAGCCCAGCCTTATCCAAAAGTGAGATAACGTCGGCCTCTCGTGCCCCATCAAAGACAGGTGTCCCCATGGGTACACCCCGGGCGAGAATGCCTGCTTGTTCCAGGATTTGATCATCATCCATAATGGCAAGCTCTGATTCATATTGTTCCTCACTGTAAATTTCCCCGAGCATTTTACGAATTGGTTTCGTGTCTAGATTTGCCCGAGCCGCCTCTGCTGCTTCACCAACTTTCTTGCCAAGACCACGTGCAGCCCAACCAAGGTGGGTCTCCAGGATCTGCCCCACATTCATTCTTGAGGGCACCCCAAGTGGATTGAGTACAATGTCAACTGGCGTTCCGTCGTCCAAATACGGCATATCTTCCATCGGCATAATTCGGGAAATCACCCCCTTATTACCGTGACGGCCAGCCATTTTGTCGCCCGGCTGAAGCTTTCGTTTGATAGCAACAAAAACTTTGACCATCTTCATCACGCCCGGCAGCAATTCGTCACCACCCTGAAGCTTGTCCACCTTATCATTAAAACGGGCTTGAAGGGCCTCAACGGCGGATTCAAAATTCGCAATCTGAGCCTCGACGAGCTTTTGCACCGTGTCATCCTTGACGGCAATTTGTTGCCATTGTGCTTTTGGCATTTCGTCAAGCATATCCAAAGTGAGCCTACTACCCGACTTAATTCCTTTTGGCCCACTCGCAACGGCTTGACCGGTCAAAAGTTCACTCATTCGACCCTGAAAACCACGTTCTAAAATTGCGCGCTCATCATCGCGGTCTTTACCAAGTCGGTCAATTTCTGCGCGATCAATTGCCAGTGCACGCTCGTCCTTTTCGACGCCACGACGGGAGAACACACGAACTTCGACAATGGTACCCGATCCACCCGGTGGTAACTTTAACGATGTATCGCGTACATCGGAGGCTTTTTCACCAAAAATAGCACGTAGCAGCTTTTCTTCTGGCGTCATCGGCGACTCGCCCTTTGGTGTTACCTTCCCAACAAGAATATCGCCTGGCCCAACCTCGGCACCAACATAAACGATACCTGCTTCATCCAAGTTTTTCAGAGCTTCTTCACCAACATTTGGAATATCGCGAGTGATTTCTTCCTGTCCAAGCTTGGTATCACGCGCCATGATTTCATATTCTTCTATATGTATCGAAGTAAAGACGTCGTCGCGAACAATCCTTTCTGAAATTAAAATTGAGTCCTCAAAGTTATAACCATTCCATGGCATGAATGCGACCAACACGTTCCGGCCAAGCGCCAATTCACCGTCTTCAGTTGAAGGACCGTCAGCTATGATATCACCACGCCGAACCGTGTCACCAACCTTGACAAGCGGACGCTGGTTCACCGTGGTATTTTGGTTAGACCGTTGGAATTTCAAGAGACTGTAAATGTCGACGGGGGATACATTTCCTCCGGCGTCCTCACTCGCCCTAACTACAACACGAGTTGCATCAACCTGGTCTATAACGCCAGCGCGGCGTGCCACAATCGTAACGCCTGAGTCACGCGCAACGCGGGCCTCCATGCCGGTACCAACAATGGGTGCTTCAGCACGTAACAACGGAACCGCCTGTCGTTGCATATTTGATCCCATGAGAGCTCGGTTTGCATCATCATTTTCGAGAAACGGTATCAAGGCTGCCGCCACAGAAACCAACTGTTTAGGCGACACATCCATCAATTCAATATCTGTTGGACGGGCTAACCCAATATCCCCCGCACGGCGCACAGGTATCAGTTCACCAACAAACTTATTGTTTTTGTCGAGTTCAGCATTGGCCTGTGCGATTGTGTAGCGACCTTCTTCCATTGCCGAAATGTAGCGTACCTCAGCGGTTACCTTGCCATCAACAACCTTACGATATGGTGTTTCAATGAAGCCATACCGATTGATCTTTGCAAAAGTTGCTAGGGAATTAATCAAACCAATATTTGGTCCCTCTGGTGTTTCAATGGGGCAAATACGGCCATAATGAGTTGGGTGCACATCCCGCACTTCAAAACCCGCACGTTCACGGGTCAACCCGCCCGGTCCAAGGGCTGAAACCCGCCGCTTATGGGTTATCTCAGACAAGGGATTAGTCTGGTCCATAAATTGTGACAATTGCGATGAACCGAAGAATTCACGGACCGCAGCGGCAGCTGGCTTTGCGTTGATGAGATCAGCTGGCATGACCGTGTCTATTTCAACTGAGCCCATACGCTCCCTGATCGCACGTTCCATCCGCAACAAACCAATCCGATACTGATTTTCCATTAATTCACCAACCGAACGCACTCGCCTGTTACCAAGGTGGTCAATATCGTCAATGTCACCCTGGCCGTCCTTTAGACCAACAAGGACCTTTAGAATGGCCATCACGTCCTGTTTGCGCAGAACACGAAGATTATCATCGGTTTCCATATCAAGGCGTGAATTCATCTTTACCCGGCCGACCGATGACAGATCGTAGCGATCGGAATTGAAGAAAAGACTTTGAAACAATGCATGCGAACTCTCCAACGTTGGCGGTTCACCCGGGCGCATCACACGGTAGATGTCAATTAGTGCTTCTTCACGGCAGGCGTTACGATCGGCAGCGAGAGTGTTGCGCAGGTGCGGGCCATAGTTCACATTGTCGATAAATAAAATACTGATTTCTTTTGTGCCATTTGTCTCTAGCTTAGCCAACAGGTCTTCGGTTAACTCGTCACCTGCGTCGGCGTAAACTTCGCCGGTCGTCATATTGACAACATCTTCAGCAACAAAACGACCAAGCAGGTCTGAGTCACTTATAAGGACCGCTTTAACTCCAGTTTCAGCAAGTTTTTTTAATGAGCGCGGCGTCATTTTTGTACCGGCGCTGGCAATGATCTTTTTGGTTTTTGCATCAACCAAATCACGGATAAGCTTGCTGCCCTTTAAAGCTTCAACGTCAAAATCATAAGACCAGCCATCGCCCTGACGACGATATTGGATCGACTTATAAAAATTGCTTAAAATTTCTTCACGGCTCATTCCCTGCACTTTGGTTGGATCAACCGCATCGCCACTTTCGGCGCAACGGTCTAAATAGGTGAGCGACTCTTCATCAGGTAAAGCCATCATAAAAGTGGTTGCTGGCAGTTTACGCTTACGGTCAATGCGGACATTCAAAATGTCTTTCGCATCAAATTCAAAATCAAGCCATGATCCGCGGTAAGGAATGACACGAGCGGCGAATAGAAGCTTGCCAGACGCGTGTGTTTTGCCACGATCATGATCGAAGAAAACTCCCGGTGACCGGTGCATTTGCGACACAATAACACGCTCAGTGCCATTTACGATAAACGTCCCATTTGACGTCATCAACGGCATATCTCCCATGTAAACGTCCTGCTCTTTGATGTCGCGGATAGACCTAGACCCAGTGTCTTCATTTTCTTCCCAGACAACAAGCCGAAGTGTAACGCGCAAAGGCGACGCAAACGTTAGCCCACGCTGCTGGCATTCTTCAACATCATATTTTGGAGTTTCAAGTTCGTAAGAAACAAATTCCAAAATAGAACGTTCGGCAAAATCCTCAATTGGAAAGACCGATTTGAATGTTTCTTGCAGGCCCAGATCATCCCTCTCATGGGTTGCCACGTCCATCTGCAAAAAGGTATCGTAGCTAAACCGCTGGACATCGATGAGATTGGGCATTTGAGTAACTTCTTCAAGTTGACCAAAGGTACGACGTACCCGTTTACGGCTGTCCAGAGTGCTTACATGCGATGCCATCAGTGTTTCCTCGTCAAATTCTAAGCTGTTAGCGGCTAAAATAAATTGCCCCGAACAGTCTTTCAAATGGGTTTTGGACCGATTTTAAAAATCTCCAATAATTAAACGACCTTGCACCGGACAGCTCAAACCGCCCGGCGCAATACAATTTTATAGAGCTATGGGTAAAGCTCCACTGCCACGTTATTTAACTTCAACCGTTGCGCCAGCTTCTTCGAGCTTCGTCTTAATCTGCTCAGCTTCCTCTTTAGACGCCCCTTCTTTCACTGCTTTCGGCGCACCTTCAACCAAATCTTTGGCTTCTTTAAGTCCAAGGCTAGTGATCGTGCGGACTTCTTTAATAACGTTGATCTTTGACGACCCCACTGCGGTCAAGACAACGTCAAATTCAGTCTTTTCGTCTCCCGCTCCGCTGACGTCTCCATTTGTCGGCATCGGCATTGCCATGGGAGCAGCGGCGGCAGAGACGCCCCACTTCTCTTCAAGCATAGTTGCTAACTCAGCAGCTTCAAGAACTGTGAGGTTAGAAAGGTCTTCTGCAATTTTTGCGATATCAGCCATTATATACTCCATTAAGGCTTGAACTTCTGATAATTAGGACTTATGCCCCCTGCTGCAATTGATCTTCACGTGCCTTGATTACTCGGACAAGCTTGCCGGCCGGAGCCTGCATAATCCGAGCGATTTTGGCCGCCGGTGCTTCAATAAGCCCGACAAGCGTGCCACGCATTTCGTCAAGGGATGGCAATTTGGCCAGTGCCTCCACGCCAGACTTGTCGAGAAATTTCCCGTCCATGCTGCCGCCAACAATGGTTAATTTTGTATTTCCCTTAGCATATTCAACAAGGGTCTTAGCTGCTGCTACCGGGTCTCGCGACATACCAACGGCTGTTGGCCCAGTAAACAGACTGTCAAGATCCTCGAAGCGCGTGCCTTTAAGCGCCAGCTTGGCAATCCTGTTTTTGGTTACCTTAAAGCCAGCTTCAGCATCCCGCATTTTTTGACGCAGGTCACCGCTTTCCGCAACGGTCATACCAACCTGATGCGCCACAACAATTGTTGATGACCCATTAAAGGCTGTTTGCAGCGTTTCGATCAGTTCGGCTTTTTCTTTTCTATTCACCGATCGTCTCCGCTCTCGTTTGGGCAGTGTGGAACAACCACGATCTGCCTTGTTGCAAAATGAACTGACAATGATTGTCAATCCGCTGGCCTGCCCATAAGAAGTTCAAACGGCGTAACCCGCTCTTGCTCCCCGTCTATTACGGGCTATTAAGCTCTGCCAGCGGCAGATCTCCCGTAGTCTTGGACAGGTGAGGGGTATCTGCAGATTGCATTTACCCCTTATTTTCCCAAATCCCTGATTTGCCAGCGACTGGAAAAGCTTGTTCTTTAACCCTATTGGCCGGCGACATCCTCAACAAACACTCCGGCGCCCATTGTTGATGAAATCGTAATCTTTTTTATATATTGGCCTTTTGCGCCTGTAGGACGTGCTTTGCGAACCGCATCAATAAAGGCTGCAGCATTCTCAACTATCTTGGCTTCGTCAAAGCTGGCCTTCCCAATACCGGCATGGACAACACCAGCTTTTTCAGCCCGGTACTGCACTTCACCAGCCTTTGCCGAATGTACAGCATTTTCGACATCAGTTGTTACAGTACCCAGCTTTGGATTTGGCATTAGACCGCGTGGGCCTAAGACTTTGCCCAGGCGACCGACAACACCCATCATATCTGGAGTCGCAATCACACGATCAAAGCCAGCCTCGCCGTTTTGGATGGCCTCGGCCAAATCTTCTGCACCAACCAAATCAGCGCCCGCTGCTTTGGCTTCATCAGCCTTGGCATCTTTGGCAAATACCGCAACCCGCATTGATTTTCCAGTTCCGTTTGGCATGGCTACAACTCCGCGCACCATTTGGTCTGCGTGGCGTGGGTCTACACCCAAATTCATTGAAATTTCTATGGTCTCATCAAATTTCGCTTTTGCATGGCCTTTTACAAGGGCAACAGCCGCGCTGAGGTCGTACGCCTTGTTGCGGTCGATATCAGCGTAAGCTGCCTTGAGGTTTCGACTGGTTTTTGCCATGTTTTTAGCCCTCCACAACTTCAAGGCCCATGGCCCTTGCAGACCCCATGACCATTTGCATTGCGCCCTCAACGTCCACTGCGTTCATATCCCCCATCTTTTGGTCGGCAATCTCACGAACCTGAGCCATTGTTACTTTGCCAACAACGGAACGGCCCGGCTCTTTTGACCCGCTTTTTAGACCAGCAGCCCGTTTCAGGAAAAAACTAACTGGGGCTGTTTTCGTCACAAACGAAAAGGATTTGTCCTGAAACACTGTGATTACAACGGGCACAGGCATGTTCTTCTCCAGCGAGTCCGTCGCTGCATTAAAGGCCTTGCAGAATTCCATAATGTTCACACCTCGCTGACCAAGTGCTGGCCCAACCGGTGGCGATGGATTCGCTGCGCCTGCTGGAATGTTAAGCTTGATATAACCTTCAATTTTCTTTGCCATTATTAATTCTTTCCTGACATCAATGGCGCCTGCCCGAGACAAGCTTTCTGTTTATACGCTGCATTTAATTCAGCGGGATGTTAAACCCTTATATTTTTTCAACCTGACTATATTCCAACTCGACTGGGGTCGAACGACCAAAAATGGACACTGCAACTTTAAGGCGTGCCTTATCATCATCAGCTTCTTCAACGTAACCATTAAAAGATGCAAACGGACCGTCAGATACGCGCACTTGTTCGCCAATATCGAACGAAATCGTGGCTCTGGGCCTTTCAACCCCTTCACTCATCTGCCGGATCAAGCGCTCAGCTTCGCGGTCAGTAATCGGGATGGGCCGCCCTTTTCCGCCAAGGAAACCCGTGACACGGGGCTGACTGGTAACCATCTGCCAAGCCTCATCGCTTAGTTCCAGCTTGACCAGAATATATCCTGGAAAAAATTTGCGTTCGCCTTCAACACGCACACCTCGCTTAACTTCCACTACACTTTCGGTTGGAACCATAACGTCTTCAATCTGATCTCCCAGCCCATGCGTGATAGCCTGCTCACGGATAGACTGCGCAACCTTTTTCTCAGAGCCTGAGAAGACATGAAGAACATACCAGCGATTGGCCATTATTATTCTTTCCCGAAACGATTCGCATGAGCGGACCGAAAAAAAACCACTGAGCTCCTAGCCCCCAAGGCCAAGGACGAATTGAACACCATTTGACAGAACCCAATCGACAAGCAAAAAAAACAACGCAGCGATGGTTGTCATTATAAACACCGTCAATGTTGCAGTACCGGTTTCACGACGTGACGCCCAAGAAATACGATTTATCTCCTGCCGGACTTGTCTAACAAGTTGTGCGGGCGACACTTTAGCCATGAGTAATTGCCAATTCAAGTTCTAAGTTAACAAAGAAACGACAAATCACTACCAATAAATTTGATAGGATTTTGTCCGCGATAATGACCCAAACACTGTTTAAAATACCACCGTTTACCACCCTGAACTGACAAAATTGCACCTTTGGATGTCGGCTTCTATCAAAACAACTGTCTTAAGGCAACTACTTATGTTGTTTTAATGCCATAAAAGATGACATAACCTGCGTTAACGCTTTTACCGGCCAACTCTTTTTCGCGAGAGCAAAGTCATTCGATCAACAGACAGAAGTGTCCACCACTTAAAACCAAGTTGTTATGTCAAGTTTACGCGCTGCCACACCACCTATTCATTCCGGGTCTGGAAGAGCTTCTTTTTAGACTAGGTTGGGTTGCGACGATAACTTGGAGAGGTTTCTCGCTTGAAAATGTCTCAACAATAACCTTCTGTTCGCCTAAGCTCGCAATTCATCGTAGGGCACCATGACATGCTGCTGAAAGGCAGGCCGCGCGGTTAACAAATCATAGTAGCGACGCAAATTAGGTAATTCAGCCCGCGCGATATCAATATCGTAATACCGGTACAAACAATACCCAAGCGCAATATCAGCGAGCGTAAACTGTGAGCTCGCAATGTACGTGCTTGTTGCAAGTTTTGTATCCGCCAATGCGAGGACCTTTTCTAAATTGCCGATTGCTACCTTAACCGCATTATGGTCAATTTTATCAGCAGGGACGCGCACAAGCTCATAAAAAACATTCACTATAAACGCATGACCAACATTCCACTTTGCCCATTCGGCCCATTTATCAACCTGAGCGCGGTCCAACGAATTCTCCGGCCAAAAATTAGAATCCCCATAGCGGTTAGCAAGGTACCGCAAAATGGCGGCTGATTCAAAAATCGGTGCACCATCCCCATCAACAAGCACCGGAACCAGTCCATTCGGATTCATCCTGCAGAAGTCAACACTATCGACCACCCCATAAATAAACCCAGCATCAATACGGTCAAAATCAAGCCCCAATTCATCTAACGCCCACAACACCAGCTGGACATTGACTGACGATTTACGCCCCCATACTGTAATGCTACTCATCAGTGCTCCTAACTTTTAGAGGGTGATTGTGCAAAACAACCTAGTATTACTTTAGACTGATGACAAGATCGCCGAAAATCAAGTCGAAGCAAAAGCACTAGACTCCGCGAATGATCACTGAGCTAATGATGGAGTGACTTTTAAAAGTTACTAGTCAACGTTCGCACCATAAATTAAAATGAAATAAATTAGAATAACATAGCAGCTGTGGTCGTTTATTTGGAACAGTTGCAGTTGCCCACATATATTAAAATCAGGCGAGAGAGCCAGGACGAGAATGAAAAATGATGAGGTCAGTTGGGTTTGTTGGGTTAGGGGCAATGGGATCGGTAATGGCGCCCTTACCTCTAAAAGCAGGTTTTAGCGTTATTGGTTTTGATCCAGCGACAACGCGTGTTAAAAATAGCGGTATTTGCTTGGCATCACGGCTTGAAGACCTCGCAGGCTGTGATGCCGTTATCCTTATGCTTCCGGATGGAACAACTGTGGCCAAAGTTGCCACAAACCTCGCCGATGCGGGATTTAGGGGACTAGTTATCGATATGTCGTCAAGCCATCCAAAAGGCACAATCGCCCTTGCTGAACAACTCGGTGAAAAATCAATCCGTCTCATTGATGCACCTGTTTCTGGCGGGCAAAAAAAAGCTGCCACCGGGACGCTAATGATAATGGTTGGCGGTGAAAAGGAAGATTTGGACGAAATCAGTACATTACTGGGATGCTTTGGCAGTGCAGCCCATGTCGGGCCGCTGGGCGCTGGTCATGCAATGAAGGCGCTCAATAACTACGTATCAGCTGCAGGCCTTTTGGCTAGCATGCAAGCACTCGCGACAGCCCAGTCCGTTGGCATCCATCCAGAGACCTTTGCGAGGGTTATCAATGGGTCCACCGGAAGAAATAACACAACCGAAGTGAAGTTGGAGCCATTCATAATATCGCGAAGCTATACTTCAGGTTTTTCTTTGCAACTGATGGCAAAGGATGTCGCCATCGCCAGCGAGTTGATTACAAATGCGGGATTTAGTGCACCCACCACTGGTGCTTTAAATAATTACCTTATGAGTGCTGTTGAGTCGTTGGATGCAAATATTGATCACACCGGTCTGTATGAGATGATTAATCCTGACAAAAATTAATTAGATGTGAGCTGAATATTTTTGAGGTCAAAATATGGTTAGTTAATATCTTTTCGCTCTCATCGCCTGTAACGCTTTTTCTCCGTATTCTGCCAACTCGTATTTGAGAGAAAGCGCATTTATTTTTGCGCCAGATATGAGGCTCGCTTTTGACAAGGCTGGCATCATTGTAAAAAAGGGTTTTTTGGGGACAGGTTGCCCCGATTGCTCAAGCAATTGATCGAGATGGTCGTTTAGGTGAGTCTCGATGACGTAGGCATCCAGCGCGATACCTTTAAGTGCACCCTCCGTCTTTTTACCGTTTTCTGCTTCGGTGACCATCGTTTGCAGATCACTGCGCAATTCATCTAAATAACGCGGTACATCACCGTGCGAGAATGGCAAACCTGTTTTTCGTTCAACAAGTTCGATTGCGGCAAACTCGAGACGGAGCTTTTTTATAAAAAGCTGTTTGCGTTGGTGCTCCTTTTTCAAGTTAGATGTCGAAATGTCGCCATCTAAGGATCTATCGCCAGCGCTACCAGTATTTAACTGGCTAGGAGCATCACTGGCGCGATTTGACGCGTTCCCACCAAAGTCAGAATTGCCTGCATCACTGACAGAAGTGTTTGCGTATGAAGCATCCGAACTCACATCATCATTGGCCGTGGTGGCCACACCGCTGGGGGCTTCGCTGCCAACGCCCGGGAATTGAGCAACTGCGTTGTTAGACGGCGAAGCAATAATTATAAAGGTCACAACGCCAACGAGGCCAGACTGTAAAAGTCGAAAACCGGAAAAGTTCCGCAAGCCATAAAAAACGTGTTGGGTCTTAAAAGACATTCTCGTTGGAATACGCATTCCCACACCTAACCCTATTTTCCATTTGGGGTCACAAATAACCAAACTACAATTAACCTACACTATAATAACGGAAAGTGTAACGCAGTGTTTAGACAAAAAACCTCGGCTGAAAAAGGCCGAGGGATCATATATCAAGTGGCAGGAGTAGAGGGGCTCAAACCCCCAGCCCCCGGTTTTGGAGAACCGTTGGATAACCTCTCCTCATTCAACTCACTAAACACCCTATGCAAATACATAAACTTACGATACCCGTGACTCCTTTGTAGTCAACACGTTCCAGCCCGTGTTAGCATTTTCGTACCTTTTTTCGCACCATTACTCACATATGAGAGGTTTCTGGAAATGCGACTGCTGATCACCACATTAATACTAACCTTGCTCACCCAGCCCGCATTGGCAAAAAAAGTCTCTTATTGCTCATACACTAATACCGCGCTAATCGATGGTTAATGATAGAACGCGAATTTGCGAAGTCTAGACAAAATCCGAGGTTAACACACGCAGTGGCACATTTTGAGGACAATAATTTTTTACTTTAGCAGTTGGGGTGGTAAATGGATACAAACCTCCGATGCATAATAATCATTTTATATTTCGATTGCAGCCTTTGTCATCAATAATTGGGCTGTATCTTTAACCAACTCGATGGATATCATCAAAAAACTTTCCGCAGTGAAAGGAGGCTTTTGATAGCTACCTTGGCCTATCACCCAATATAGTGACCCTCCTGCCTTTTCGCTCTTCAGGCCAATAATCCCATATTGCACGGTGCATGCAACAACGGTTATCCCAGAACGCCATATCATTTAGCGACCAACGAAAACGAATTTGATGGTCAATGTGTTCCGCGTGCTGAAAGAGCATTTCCAAAATGCTCTCACTTTCATGCACTGACAACTCGTTTATCTTGGTTGTAAAAGTTCTGTTGACAAATAGGGCCTTTTTTCCTGTTTCTGGATGTGTCCGAACGACAGGGTGAATCGCCATCGGACAATCAATATCTGCATCACTTTTTCCTCTGTCACTGTAGCGACCCTTGTAAATATGCTCAGACTCGTGGGTTGCAGTCATTCCAGATACGAGATTTTTAATCGGTTCCGACAAGGAATCAAAAGCGGAATACATGTTATTGAACATAGTATCGCCGCCACACGGTGGCAAAATATGTATTTGAAGCATCGTACCAAGTGGCGGAGTCTCATCGCATGACACGTCAGAGTGCCAGAACTCACCATTAGCAATTTTTGAGTCCTTAGTTGCGTGAATTTCAAAAACTTCAGGATGGTCCTTCATTGTTGGTGCCGCAGGGTGGGCATGCAGTTTGCCAAAACGTTTTCCAAAACTAACCTGCATCTCGGGAGAGATCTCTTTTTGATCCTTAAAAAACAGAACCTGGTGATCATGAAATGCCCTCAAAATCTCTGCAAATTGTTTGTCTGTTATATCTTTTGACAAATCAACGCCAGATA
>QBYK01000037.1 GCA_003282865.1 SAR116 cluster bacterium AG-325-I21
TAAATATGTGATTAAGAAAATGCAAAAAATTATCAATGTATGAAAATAAGAAAGGTTTGATCAATTTAGCCTAAATCTCTGATTCCGGGGTACAAATGACGAGCGCGACATGTACTGTAAAAGTGGGTCGTCAGAAATTGCAAATACCCTATTCAGATCCAGAAAAATTGCCCCAGCCGTGGTCTTACCCCAAAACCAATTTTGAATTTCAAGACTCGTTGAGTGACCAGGTTGAGCTGTTGCCGCCTCCATATACCAGGCTTTAATATCCTCAGAGGCAATTTTTAAGAAGTTACCTAAACTTATTTCTGGTTGAGGGTTTTTTACTTCTCCTTCTAAAAACTTTATAAAAAATGTTGCAAGTTGCGTCACTGAGAGTTGGCTTGCCCCAACAGATGATCGTCCTTTTGTCTGCACAGAGAAATTGTACCAAGGCGATAGACTCTCTATTTCCGCTAAAAGCGCTAATTCGAGCTGTGACCTATCACTTGGTGGGGGTGGAAAATTTACAGGGCAAACCCAGCTTTCCAAATCCTCATTGTTTCTGACGTCACCAATTGGCGCTTCTTCGTCAAAATCTTCGAGCAACACAGGACCAGAATTAGACTCCAATAATAAAAGACTCTTGCGCAAAACCTTTATCTGAAAATCAGGATTATTAGGTGCACCTAAGGGCCGCCCTAATTCAAATGGCACCCAAAGAAAGCGAGGGGGACGCAAACCCTCTGTATGTTCCCGAACAAGGCTGATCCCTGTTGTTGCGATGCCTTCGTCTTCGATATAATGTCCTAACGCGCCTACGGCGGTTGTGCAGTTAGGTCATATGGGAATTAGCATTACAGCATCGACATTATCTTTTTTCAAAAGACCAGCAACCTCACGCGCCGTTTTTTCAAAATCAGAGGGTTTGGATCCACCACCCATAAATCCATAGTGAAAATCTGCAATGGAGCCAACTTCATTAGCATCGACAAGTTCTTTTAATCGATCAATTGGAAAAGCGACATTCAGGTCTTGTTGAAACCCAGTGCGATCAAAATTTACAGATGTGTGGCTCATGACCATATCACCTGATTTTGTATCCCCTGGAATAATTCGAAAGGCGGTATCTGCAAAACCGAAAGTTTTCTCACCAGCCAAATGAATACCTGCTGTTGTAATCATCGCGACACGACGTTCGTTTAGGGGTGGGCCTGTTACCCAAGGAGAACTGTCAAAAGGCGTACACTTTTTAGATAGCAGGTGTTTAGCATCATCAGGTGGCAAATCGGATATTCGAACCATGATTATTTTACCTTTATATGTTGTTAAATGAGACCCTTCAGAAAACTAAACTCAAAAAACAATCTTAGACAGGAACTTTGAAATACAAGCCTCGTCAATTTTGAGTGCTTTTTCGATCATGGAAAACAAACTAACTCATTAGCCTAAGATAGCCTACCCCCTTTGATAAAGTCATTTTGAAATAGGAAATGGTTCCAGTAACCCTAGTCCGTGGTCCACCGTCCATGGAACTAGGTTAACGCAAGGTTGCGGACAAGGTTTTGAAAGTTTACCATATGTGATGATATACGAAGCTATTGATACAGATGAATTCAGTCACAAATTCGCGCTTTGGTAAAGCATCGAACTCCATCTCGAGTGGGACATTTTTTCATTTAAGAACAATATCTTAAATTTTTACCGTTATAGAATTTGACCCTAAAACTGTATGCATACAGTGCACACAGAAATGTCATGAATAGTTGTGAGTAATGGTATACGTCAACAACAAAGTAGATGGTCGTGTCATTGGCGCTTGGTACTTTAAAAAGACTGATCCAATGGCGTTACTCATTTGGAGTGTTAACAATAAAAAAACTTAATTTCCTTGATAATTGATAACATTATGTAACCCTCCAATCAGACTTTTAATGATTGTTTAAAGCTTAGGGCACACCGTTAATCATTAATTTCAAAAGATTTTTTGAGGCGACAAGCTCTCGATAATCGCCAATCCGTAAAGTAATCTTATTCCGATCTAAAAACTCCAGTAATTCAATTGTAAAGTTACGTCCTACTTTTGCCTTATCTTTAAACATGATTGCATTGAATTGCCCATCCGGGGACTTTTCAGATAGTTCTTTAATTACTGAAACGTAATGTGCAAAAGATCTTTGAGTAATAAAACGCCTTTCAGTAATGGCTATTAAAGACCCTCCTTTATTAATCTTCTTTAATAAAATTTGTAGTTCTTTTATTTCTATTTTTAAATCCTTAGCTATTGCACCAATACTTGGAACAGTGCCGGGCATTTCAAGTAAATTTTTAACATTGATCCATAGTTTTTTTTCTTGTTTTGATAATTTTATTTTATGCGACGGCAGATGATATAACGAATTTTTCCCAATTAGACGACCTTGTGAAATTAAAATTTTAATCGCTTTTTCAATTACGCCATCGCTTAGCTCATTTTGAAAAACTCTTTTCAAAGTTGATTTACTTATTCCAATCTCAAGAGGAGATTGTTGATGCCGAATTTCAATTTTTTGTAACATGAGCTCTAAAAATAAATTCCAATTTTTTTGGGTGAAAATAGTCTCCTCTATCTTATCTTGAAAAATTATTATCTTTTCTGACCGTGCCTGAATTTTGCCAAGAAGCAAATTTGCCTCTTCCTTTTTTAAATTTCGCATAGATCTAAATTTACAGAGAGATAGTCCATTCTTTGATATCTTTAGT
Source organism: SAR116 cluster bacterium AG-325-I21 (assembly GCA_003282865.1). Taxonomy (GTDB): domain Bacteria; phylum Pseudomonadota; class Alphaproteobacteria; order Puniceispirillales; family Puniceispirillaceae; genus UBA3439. Next base: position 2,722 of record QBYK01000037.1, read on the forward strand.
AAATTTAGGAACGCGTCTAGATGGTTCTCTAATCTTAATGTTTTAAGATAAGTTATGTGAGCAACTTTCAATTTAAAATCTTGCGCCAAAGGATCAAGTACTTTGCCCCCTCCGACTATGTAACTTGCTGATTTGTCCTGTAGGATAAATGGGTCCCCGCTCACGCAAAAAATTGGTTTTTGAAGCTTTAAGCGGATATATTGATACTCATTGTCAGGGTTTTTGTTTTTGTCAATCATATAAGCGCGGCCCAATGAATGACTTGTACCCAAATATAGATGAACAGAAATCTGTTTTTTAAAATTAAATTGTTTTTGGTCTAAGACTCTAATGTGCGCATCTATCCTATCAGTTTCGAAAGCAATTTTTTGCTCTACTAACCAATTGCCGCGTCTTACCTCGGAAATATTGGCATTTTTTCCAGTGATATTTATTGCACATCGTTGACCAGTTAAGCCGATGTTAGAGCTTTTATTCTGGGTATGAATTTGACGTATTTTTACTTTTTTTTGCGTAGGATAAACGTAAAGGTTCTCGCCAGTTTTTATTATTCCAGAGAACACTGTGCCCGTAACAATTAAACCCTCTCCTTTTTTTGAAAAAACTCGGTCAATAGGTATACGAAAATTACCACATATTTCCTTTTTGTGTTGTTTTTCTGTAAGTGTTGAAAGAGCGTCTACAAGTTTTTCTAACCCTTCACCGCTCTTGGAGGACAATTGGAATAGGTCGGCATCTGACATGCTGGTATTTGATAACAAAGTTTTAATTTTTTTGGTAACTGTAGAAGTTTGGTTTTTCTCAACAAGATCAATTTTGGTAATTGCTACCAAACACTTTTTGAAACCCAATAGATTGAGAATGGAGATATGCTCTAAAGTTTGCGGCATCAATCCATCATTAGCCGCAACCACTAGTAAGGCGGTATCTATCCCCGCTAAACCTGCAAGCATATTTTTGATAAATTGTCTATGTCCGGGCACATCTATGAAACCAATGGTATTTCCGTTTTGAAATGTTTTATATGCATATCCAAGGTCGATAGTTATTCCGCGTTTTTGTTCTTCTGGCAATCGATCAGTGTTAACACCTGTGATGGCCTGGATAAGCTGCGTTTTACCATGGTCAGTATGCCCAGCAGTGGCTATAATTAACGACTGTTTCAATGAATTTTAGTTTCCTTTACGACGCATAAAAATTTCACTGTCTCACAAATAATGTTTTCCTCATTTTTTTACTTAAGGTATATAAAAACAACGTTACTATTGTAAAATCTAAAGTGTTTCTACGAAGTTGAGGGTCGGCTGAGTTTTTTTATATGTAAAAACGTCAAATCGCTAACTCTAGTTAAAGATTATGTCTGAATTCAAAAAAAATGGCAAAAATGAAAAAGGGCCTCTTCATAAAATAAGAGTTTTGGATATTACTCAATGGTATTCGGGTCCTTACGCAACGTTACTTCTCTCTGGTCTCGGAGCAGAAGTGATAAAAATTTCTAATCCAAAAACTGGTGATCCTGTAGCAAATGCTCCACCTTTCGCAGGGGCGGAAGGGATTTCATTTAAGAAATTGGATGAGGATGATATTGGGTTAGCCTATCTAAAGCGCAATAGAGGCAAAAAGTCTATTACACTAAACTTAAAAGATGAGCGCGGAGTATCGCTATTTTTTGATCTAGTTAAAAAATCTGATGTACTTGTTGAAAATTTTCGGTTTGGTGTAACAAAAAGATTAGGCATCGATTACGAAGCAGTCAAACGAGTAAACCCCGAAATAATTTATTGTTCTATTACCGGATATGGCAATAACGGCCCTGACAAAGAACTGAAGGCATATGACACCATGATTCAAGCAGCCTCTGGGTTGATGAGCATAACCGGAAATGCTAATGAGGCGCCGCTAAAAGCTGGCTCTGCTCTATCTGACGGTATTTCGGGTACCTTTGCCGCAATGTCCATTATTTCGGCTGTTTTCAATAAATTCAGAACTGGCAAAGGAGACTTTATCGATGTAGCGATGTCAGACTGCCTCTTTTCTCTGGTCTTTGACGAACCGTTAGACTGCTATCAAACTCTTGGCGTTCCAGAGCGACAAGGAAATAGAATTACCAGATTTTCACCATTCAACTCTTATAAAAGTAAAGACCAGTGGATTGTTATTGGAGCGGCCACAGATAAAGACTGGAAAAATATATTAAACGTTATAGGTCGACGCGATCTGCAAGAACACGTGGACTTTTCTAGAATTGAATGGAGACTTGAGAATAATTCCGTTATTGACCAACTTATTTCAGACTGGTGTGCATCACGAAAATCCTATGAAATTTCTATGCTTTTAAATCAGAATGAAATACCTAATAGTATAGTTATGAATATTGAGGAAATATTGGAGAGACAGCAGACGTTAGAGAGAAATATGGTCGAAAAAATACAGCATCCTTTGAAAGGGGAGTTAACATTTGCTCACGCAGCAGCTTTCCCTATTAAATTTAGTCAAACTAAAACAGGGTATATGTCTGCAGCACCCTCTATAGGCGAACATACAAATGAAATATTAAGCGAAATTCTTGAATTGGATAAGGAGCAGATTTTTGCAATGCGTAAAAGCGGAATAATTTGAGCCAATCAATAGGTACGATAAATAAACGTCTCCACGGTATTTTTTCTCGCTGACATTTAGGAACAGAAAGGTGAGTTTAGCAAATGAAATTCAATTCAGGTTCTCATATTGCAGAAGATTTTTTGGCAGCACAGGAATTTTTGCATAGCAGAAATATGACTGATGGGATGCCTGTAGTGCCACCCACACCAGACCTTGTAAAAGATTGCCTAGACTGGGCGATGTTATCAAGTGACCAACTAATTGGAATAGAACCAGTTCGTGAACAAAAGATTACTGCTGAAAAACTTGCCATCAATGCTGTCATGGCTGGTTGTTTGCCAATTCACTTTCCAGTTGTCGTAACAGCATTCACAGCTATGCTTCAGGAACCATTTTTACTCCACGGGGCCACAGCTAGCACTGGCGGATGTGCTGTTCTCATTGTGATAAATGGTCCTATGCGGAAAGAGCTGGGAATGAGCGGTACATTTAATGCACTTGGTTCAAGTGACCGCGCAACAACTGTAATTGGGCGAGCTATAAGGTTAATTTTGCTGAATTTACTTGAAGTGCGACCTGGAGATATTGACCGGTCTACGTTGGGCCATCCTGGCAAATTTAGTTACTGTATAGCAGAGGATGAAGAAAATACTAATTGGCGTTCTTTGGCAGAAGAGAAAGGCATCCCAAAATCTGCTTCAGCAGTAACAGTTTTAGCTGCTGGAGCACCAAGGCAAATAATGAATGAGTGGACCAAAGATCCAGAAGAAATATTGGAAACATTCATAGAAGAGATAAAGGCTAATATGCGCCACTATTCGATATGGCCTGGCAATTATGCGATTGTAATCCCTCCGCAGTTGAGAGAACATTTTGAAAAGAAAGGTTGGACCAAATTAGACATAAGAAGATATGTTTATGAGAATGCAAAGATAAAACGCAGAGATTGGAATTTTTGTGGAAAAGGCTCCATGGTTCTAGATAAGGGTGACAGGGAATATCGAGCACTTACCGATGAAAACTCCCTTTTAGTTGTTGCTGCTGGCGGACCTGCGGGTGGATTTGGAGCGGTAATACCACCTTGGTTTGGCCCTAAAAGTCAGTCAGTAAGCTTGGCAGTTAATGCCTGTGTTGATTGTGAAATGTAACAAATTATTGAAAAAGGAGGTCTGAATAATGAGCATTGAATTCTTAGACCCAACCCATGAAGAAAGCTCAAAAGAATATATTATTGCCCCAAAATTGAATTCGCTTAAGGGTATGACCGTTGGCATAATTTCAAACGGAAAGAAGGGTACCTTCCCATTTTTTGATGCCTTTGAAGAAAATTTTTTAACAGAGTACGGAGTAAGCAAAATTATTCGGAAGATAAAAACGAATTATAGTGCGCCCGCGGATGAAGAAATCATTAAAGAAATACCAAAATGGGATGCCGTGATAACCGGCTTGGGCGATTGAGGTAGTTGTTCTTCGTGCAGTTTGCATGATGCAATAATTGCTGAGAGACTTGGAATTCCTGCGGTAGGAATTATGACGGAGAAATTCTCCAATGCGGCATCGCTAATGGCTCGTGTGTTGGGTTATGAAGATTATCCATTCGCAGTTATGGGACACCCCATAAGTAGTGCAAGTCAAAAGGAACTCGCTAAAGAAGCAAAGGAAATTTCAAGCCTAAGCGCTAAAATTCTTACAAGTTAGAAATAATCCAGAAATTGGTTTAGTCGGGTTTAATGTTCCAAAACATTATTGTTCCGAACTAGCTCTTATGTCTAAGTTTTCGGTTTAATTCTGGCAGTTGCTTTAGGAGTGGATTGGGATCCCCCAAGCCTCTAAGGTCCAACAGTAGTTTTCCTTTATTGAGCTTCCCTATTATTGGTGTTGTCAGGTGTCTTAAAATCGTAGCTATTCTTCTGATTTCGTAGTCTTTTTTTTGGGCGCGAAACCTACTTAAAGGCTCGATGCTTATTGCCTTGCTTGGTAAAAAAGTCGTTGGAAGCGCGCCGCTTCCAATTTGGCTTTTGCAATCAACAATACTTATCATAGCGAGATTTTTAAAAATTTTAGATAACGGGTTTAGGATAATTTCTGCAGTTGATTGAATGTCGCTTAGAGGTCGACTTATTTGTCTAAAGGTTGGTGAATTTCCCTCAAATTTTTCTGTAAATAATAGGGATTGAAGCGTTGCTCGTAATGCAGCGATCGTTATTTTATCTACTCGCATAGCTCGTTTAATTGGGTTAGAATTTAGCTTCTCAACTAAATTGGGTTTTCCGACGATTAAACCTGCTTGTGGGCCACCAATTAACTTATCCCCGCTAAAGCAAACTAAGTCAGCTCCTGATAAGATAGCGTCTTCCACCGTAGGCTCTTTAGGTAGGTGAAAATTTTTCCAGTTGCTCAGCCGCCCACTCCCAACATCTACAATAAAAGGAATGTTGGCAGTTTTAGCGATTTTGCTAAGTTTTCCCTCTTCAACGTTGGAGGTAAAACCTTGAATTTCAAAATTGCTAGTATGAATTTTCAGAATCATCCCAGTATTTTGATTTAAGGCGTTATAATAATCTTGTTCATATGTTCTGTTCGTAGTGCCAACTTCTTTCAGGATGCCTCCAGCCTGAGTAATCATATCAGGAATTCTAAATGAGCCACCAATTTCTACTAGTTCACCTCTGGAAAGTATAACCTCTTTCTTATTTGCAAATGTGTTGATCAATAAGACGAGGGCAGCTGCATTATTATTTACAACACATGCTGAGTCAGCACCTGTTAAATAACAAATAAGCTTAGATATATGTTCATCACGATACCCTCTCACATTTTTCAAAAGGTCGAATTCAAGGTTTGTATTATTTTGGGAGACGCTAACCATTGCGTCAATGGCTTTGCTCGAAAGACTTGCGCGACCGAAGTTAGTGTGAAGGATAGTTCCTGTAAGGTTCAATATTGGTTTCAAACTGGGACCAGTTAAATCCATTATTTTAGATTTCAAATTTTCTATTATTTCCTTTTTAATGCACCGCTTATTCAAGTTTTGATTTTTTTTCGCTTTTTCACGCAACTCATTTGTAATTTCTCGTAGTAAAGTTAAAATTAATTTTCGGTCATATTTTTCTGTTAAAGCAATTACTTCAGTTGAACTAAGCAGCAGGTCAATTGATGGAATACTGGCCAAGAGGGATTTTTCTTCTAATTGGCTCAAAATGTCACTCCATAGCAAACTTAGATTAAATCTTGGCGGAAGGGTTAGGAGTCGAACCCAAAAACCCTATTTAGGACTTTTCACCAGTTTTGAAGACTGGGCACCTCACCGGAGATATCACCCTTCCTACAATTGAACACTACAACCTAAAATGACTTTTTCAATTTCTAAGATTTAAAGTAAATACCAAAAGCTATAGACTGATAAAGGCTAAAAAATTAAATATTTTAATTTTTTTAAAATATCGTTTTAACAATATTAGAGAATTTTTATTGCCGCTCAATGGGAATCTCAACAAGCGCTTGTTTTGATTGGAAACAAAAATAATAAATTTTCATCTAAGCAGTCTCTGAAAATCCCACCGGTTAAGGGCTGTATCCAGCGGCGCTAGCGAGTGGTAGAATCTTATTCACCACTGACCGACTGTAACCGGTGGTCGAACTGATCTTGATGTCATTGTCTCTCAAATATTTGACTGCCCTTAGAGCTCCGAGAATGAGAGTGGTCCTTTACGCTGCCAGCATGCTTGAACGTGATGACACGGTGATTGATCTGCGTTCTGCCGATGAAGCACAACTCATTACTGATAAGGCCTCTCGACTGGCCGTAACTGATATCAATCAGGATTTCACCCCGCCATCATCTGGGCGTGTTGTGTTCTGTTGCCGTAGTGGCCAGCGTGCCTGGCAGGCTGCTGAACGTCTTTCAACACGGTTCCACGGGCCAATAGCCCTCATCGCCGCCGGAACCCCCCGACCTACAGATACAAAATAAATTCTTCCCTCCGGAAAGGATCAACATGAAATGACAATAAATTCCCAAATTGCTTCTGAGCGCCAAGTAAATTTAGGTATACAATATTTTTGTTTGAGGTAAATCAATACTAAGTTTTAATAACACAATCCATTTTGCTGTGGTAATGACGCCTGATTGTGAATGATATTGTTTCAACCTTATTTGCAGTTTTGCTGCTAGTGTTTGCCGGCCATATCTTATGGCGTCGCCAATTCGTTCCCGTTTCTTTTTGGGATGGACTCTCAAAAATATGCTATTGGATTTTATTTCCGTGTCTTCTTTACGATTTGGTATCTAAACTAAATTTAAACGCTCCATTTATCTTACCATTTGTTGCCACAATATCTATAAGTTCTGCGGTAGCTGTTATCTATGGGGTTTTTTCAGGTTGGCTTCTCAGTTTAAGCGGGCCAACCATATCATCGCTTATTCAAGGCAGTCTAAGATTTAATTCTTTTCTGATGTTGGCTTTCGTTCAGGGCGCATTCGGGGCAAAAGCTCTTCAAATTGGTGCCTTGAGCGTCGCAATACTTGTTCCAATTACAAACATCGTCTCTGTGCTAGTTATTTTTTCGCTGCGTGACAATTGTGAAGACACAAAGCTTAGCGGTGCAATTTTTACTGAACTTGCTAGAAACCCCCTTATTGGGGCAATCGTCCTCGGTGGCACAGTGAACGCATTGGGCACACCGGTACCAGAGTTTATCATTGAAATGACAGGACTGTTAGGCAGAGCATCTTTGCCTATGCTTTTATTATGTGTCGGTGCTTCCTTAAGGGTTTCCGAGTTTAAGGCTCACACTCCCGCTTTAATTCTAGCTATCTTGTCAAAGTTATTGATTTTACCTTCCGCTACGATATTCGCTGGAATGTTGTTTGGCCTGGAAAAAGATGTGCTCCTTGTACTGGTTGTTTTGGCCACTGTGCCTACTGCAGCATCCACTTATACTCTAGCACAACAGCTTGGTGGGGACGCTCCACTTATGGCTGAGATCATAACCGTGCAGACAATTGCGTCAGTTGTTGCGATACCGTGTTGGTTTTTGGTTGTCTCACTCATGCTGTAGATTTTTTCATTTTTTTTTTCATCGTTGCCTCCATCAATTCATCAACCAAGTTTCACATTCACGGACCACCGCAAGCGCCTGCGCCCCGCCCCATTCAGTAAAGTCCAAATCTGATTAAGAAACGGCTCCAGTAACCCTGGTCCGTGGTCCACGGTTCATGGTCCTTGGCTGTTAGCCAAACTGTTAGCCAAAATAGGGCGTTTGACCTATTTACTGATTCTGCTAAGATATTGATTAGATTGAAAGTCAGGACACAAGTGGTCCCTCAATAGGGCATCGAACTCCGCCCCCGGGCACCACTTTCCTTGTTTCACATTTCCTATCTCATTGTTCGTACTTTCAATAGGTTACGTATTGGTGAGTCACTGTCAACAGGCACGATGTGTACATCAGTTTGTACATCAGTACGGGTGGGCATGATCCACCCCCCTGCCAACGTTAATATATACATAGACAAAAACACAGATCAGTATTTGGCAGCGTTAACCACTATCAGTTGTCTTTTAGGTCATTTGCATGGGTCACTGACATGCGCATTTACAATGCATCACAGACAGGCGGTACATGACTCACAAAGGCTCACTGACAGGCTCTAGCATCATTCTGAGTCACGGATACCGGACACATACAACAGAGTCTGTGCGAGGCTTATACGGAGTCAATACAGAGGCGTACTAGGCATCACAAGTGAGGCACGTATGGATAGGTACGTGTATTAAGCTACGCAGTAATTACACTTAAGTGATACATCTAAATGCATTAGCAAAGATAATATGGTTCTGATCGTTAGAGAAGAACCTATTACTACTATGTAGTATACTAGTACTCCAAAGTACCGTTGTTATTAACTGTTTTTTCTTGGCTTATTTGTAGTTATCACATCTATTATTCTGCATCCTGGATCAGTTTCAAAAAACAAAACACGTTGGTTCATAACTGCTGCTCCAGCCTCAAACATCCCAACTAAAAAATCCAAAGAAAGGGAAACATTTTTGCCATTAACAGCGACTTTATTGATTTCATAATGGCCTGCTCCATTTCCATGTTTGGCAGAGATGTATACTTGATAATCCACCCCCGATATCAAACTTGCACCAAATTTATTGATATAAATCCGTTTGGCTTGAGGATCAGTTACGAGGCCAACATGTTGCAATGCCTCCATAGATGTTTTTTCAATGAGATCAACGGCATCACAGCAATGGTTTGCAGCGGCCTCGCCGACAAAGGCAGACATCAGAATGGCATAGAAATATCTAATTTTGCTGCCCCTATTTTACCGTGGTTATATCTGTCCTCAACCACCCCAAATGAGATTGCCAGTTCATCCTTCTCGTATTGATAAGCGATGAATCTATCTAACTTTCCATCGCGTGAAACAGCAAACTCAGTTTCTGTATATAGCACATCTCCAGATTTTGTTCGACCAGTCGGGGTCATTAGCGACACGGTGCCGTTAGATAGCTGATTTGGGCTTGAAACTCCAAAAGTGAAGTTGCCTAGACTGCTCTGTGTTTCATAGCCAAAAGTCCAGCTTTTAGCACTTAGATCCTTGAACCCAAATGTTTTGTCCGAAGCAGCAAGATCATCTATTTGTGTATTTGAAAACCTAAGGAAAAGATTCTCGTTAGGGGAGATTTCTTGCACAAGCCCGACCTCAAAATCTTTGGAACTTCCAGCTGATGCAGCACCTAACAATATCCCGTTGTTAAATAAATGGTTGCTAATCTTATACCCAGTAACCGCATTTAACCCTTCGTACAGAGTTAGATGAAATGAAGCACCGTAACTGCCAATTGATTGAGAAGGCGCACCTTCATCCTGCACTTGAATAAATGGCTGTATTGCAAATTCACCATACGTTTGGGCCCAAATAAAATTTGTTGATGACTGACCTTTAACAAACGGCTGAGAAGAAAACATTGAAGCGGATTTAGCCCAAAAACCATCAGCAGCAGTCATTTCATCACTATTGCCAGTCGTAACAAATCTTGGCGCCCATTTAGATGGAATAATTTTTTGTCGACTAAAGGTAAAGCTTAAGTCTGGGTTGCTGTGCGTATCAATAGTTTTAGTGCTGCCATATGTACGCGCAATTGAAGAGTAACTTGCTTCAAAAACCTCCTTGCCACCAACGGAGAATCTTGCGCCATCAAAGCTATCAAACACTATGAACTCGCTACCCAATATTTGATTTTGTGTGGAAGCAGGCAAACCAGCAGGTAAAGACAGTTTGCTCTCACTCAAATTTTGTCCGTTATTTAGATTACTACCATTCGCGTAAATATAACTTCCAATTCTGGCTGCAGCGGCTGTACTATTAACCAACCCATAGCCAAAAATATCCTCCATTTGAGACGTTGTACTATTACCAGTTGTCTCACCGCCTCTTCCAGTCAACCCTGTTCGGCTGGCTGTAGTCTTAATTCGGGTGGCTATTTGTGCAGTTGTTAAGCTGGGAAACTTTTGCATTAAAGCCGCACCGATACCAGCAACGTGAGGGGCTGCCATGGATGTTCCACTCATGACAGTGTAATTACCATTTGTTTGCGCTGCATTAATGCTAACTCCCGGTGCAACCACGCAAAAAGCTTTTGCTACGCCACAACGATTATTAAAAGAGGCTTCAACTCCACTTGTTGATACTGCGCCAACTACCAACCATTCATTTGCCAACTCACTGATACGGTATGGAAGCCCTCCAGCATAATCGACTTCCGCGTTACTATCATTACCAGCAGCAAAAACTAACAATGTCCCGTTATTTTTAGCTGCAGTAAGAGCCGAAATTGTGTTTGGAAGACTAGCGCGTAATGTTGCCTCACTATAGCCTGTTATACTTGATCCCAATCCCCAACTGTTGTTGGATACGTTGATATTATCTGTCACGTGTTGGTTAAAAATAGATGCTATAGCGCTGTCACTAGATATGGCTTCCAATCCACTATCACCATCATTATCTGTTTTGTAGTCGAAAAGCGTTGCGTCATAAGCCACTCCTCTCATGCCAGAGGCATCTCTGTCTCCAGCGATGATAGAAGCTACATGACTTCCATGACCATTTTCATCAAATCCGTAACCTGTGGCGCTGCTGGCAAAGTCTCTTCCATAAATTGTTTTCCCATCAAATTCAGCATGCGTTTTGTCTATCCCAGAGTCGACTACACCAACCTTAATCCCGCTGCCGGTATAACCGTAGTCATTTAGGCCTAAAGCGTTGACGCTAGCTAAACCAGCTTGCGCGCTGTATTCGGTGCCATAAACTCCAGATATGGTGTTACGATAGGTGCCATCAGAGCCGCCGCCGCCGCCGCCGCCGCCGCCGCCGCCGCCAAGGCCAGCAGCAGCAGCCAAACCACCCAGAGCAGCCCCGCCCCAGCCGATTCCAGAACTTTCTGCGGCTGAGGCTGTTTTTTCTACATCAACCTTTTCTACATCAACCTTTTCTTCGACTGTGGTTTCTTCGGGTGCTGCCTCTTCAATTTTTTCCTTGTCTTCTTCAGGTTTTTTATCTGAGGCTTCGTCAATACCCTCTTCGCCACTACACAGTTCTTTATAATCCGCAGGGGAGATCTCTAATTTTTGGGCATCCCCAACCAACTCAGCAGCTTCAGATGATTTGCTCCAAATGATTTGACCAGAATCTTTAACTTCAGTGGCGGCAACACAAGCTTTTTCTTGCGCTTGGATAGTGTGTACTGGTGTTAAAAATGTTGAAACGGTTAAAATTTGAACCACAAATCTCTTTGAGAGGGTCATAGTTATTTCCTTTTTAAAAACCAAAAAGAGGGCTAATACAGAGCCAATATTAATTTAAAGTCAACTCTTGTGAAAAATACGTTTGGCTCATATTTCCCTACGATATGTTGCAGCCCTGCCAGAATTAGCACCTCGCTTACCCTCTTGAGGCCGCGTGACAGCACCTAGCCAAATGACGCAGACATTCTCTCAGAGTTTCTTGCTCTGTCGCAGTCTCGATTGCTGCTTCTGAAAGGCTCAGCAATGCGTCTGATAAATTGTTATGAGGCATTAAGAATTCTCCTGGGTTGTATTTGAACTAAAATGAAGCACATTCTCGCGCTTCAGAGACATTATGTGCTTTCGACTGATATGTGCTGGTATGCCAGTAAAAAACGAGAATTTAACGACTGCTTCATCAAGTGTAAGCCTACCTTTCCTATATTCTAAAAGGGTATTAATTGATTCGAGGGTATACTCATCTGCGTCTTTTTCCATTGCTAGCATCATTCACGCGGTTATCAAGTTGACATCGTATTTTTCGCAAAAACTCTTAGTATTTGAGTCGACTGACTTAGCAACTAAATAGCATTGAATAAACTCACTAGCCTCGTCCTCTCCACGTTCAAAACAAAATTGGGACCGCCACAGTTTTGCTTTAACCGCCTTCAAGTAGGACACTTCTTGCTCAGATGTGCAAATTCCGATTACTTTTGCTTCACGACCTGGCCCGAAGAAAATGATATCGGCGCTGTCACCGATATCGAATTCGTAATCTGCCTCCCACCTGAATCCCTCGCCTGCGTCAATTAGTTGAGGGTTAGTAGTAAGTAAATTACGCAAATGCTCGTCATGTCTATTCAATTCATGTGCGGCTCGCACTAATGATTTATTTGTCGAGGCCCGAGTCAGTTGAGCTGGGGTTTTGGTTTGACTGAGCCCCGCAGTTGGGGTCCTCACAAATTCAAAAATTATATTCTCTGGGGCATTCCAGTTATTAATTTTGAATTCAAACCAAACTGGGTATTCTTTATAAGGGTCGTGGGAGAGATAACTTATATCACCAAAGAAAGTGTATGCGTCACTCTTCTTGGAGCGCACAAAAAGATAGATATTGTCCCCTTGTTGACTTTGTTCAATCCATCGTAAAACCCGAGCCTCATTTAGGTGCTGTCTTGGCTGAGACTGCCATGTAATAACGCCATCCTTGGATATACCCTCTTGAAAAAAATGGTCCCCTTGTGACTGTCCATACGTCACAAAAAACACGAAGTCGTGATTAGTATTAGGAACGCGGACACATCCATGTAAACCCCACGTTCCTGAGTTGGGTGTGAAAACACATCCTGGCACGAAATAGTCATGAACTTCTCTCCTGGTATATTTATGATGAAGTAGTAGATCAGCCATTTTGAGCCTCCAACGCCTTTGTAACAGAAGGACGGACCTTAAGGTCCAGTTTCCAACGGAGCACGTCTCCCAATCTAGGGTAAATATCGTTGTGTTTGTTACCAAACCTTACCCATCCGTTTGATTGGTCATACATACCAGCGTCTAGATTGATTTCTGCGGGCACATACAGATAATTCTCAAGTCCTGGAAATTCCTGCTGGCGCTCTATCTCAGTCATCATTAATGCGCGCCAAATTGGGTTTTGGTGACTAAAATCCAAATCCCCAGAGTTAATTGCTGCTAAAAGAACTTTATAACCATCACGGTCCATGATGTTCTGATGTCCATAAGCTAAATCATGGCTCACTTTGGCTATCGCCTTCAAAACAACGGGTTGCGCCGCAAGTGTTTTGGACTTGGCGCCGTCCTTGCCAAAATCTTTTATCTTTGCGATTGCCTCCCAGAACCGAAGCATGAATTGAGTTCTTCCCTCAACAAGTGCGGGTGTTGCATTTCGGGAGGTTGTCTTTCCTAAACACAACAGAGAGGTGACGTTATTGATGTCTTTCCGGGCAACCCGCCCATCATCCTTGTGCCAGTTGGTCTCGTCGCGGTCTGATGGACTAAATGGGAGTACATCCTCGCCAAGCAGCTGATTGGTAACAAATGAGTTGATTGGGTCTGTGTGGTCATATTGAAAAGCAAGTGACTGAACAACCTTTCGACCCTTCGAATTGAGATCAAAAAATAGTTGTTGCTCCTCTTGTTCTTGGAGACCTAGGTGACACTCAATCGCTACGTGGCACCGGCTGATTGCCATTTCATAAATTGACATCCAAAAGTCGTGGACAGTCTCTGAAACAACCTCCCCATTGTAATTTGTCGGTTCATATAGACCACGCTTTGGGTACTTGTATGTGTTTTTTACTTTGGTTAAGAATTGCATTACCAACTCAAAACCCTCTCTGCGATGCTGGCCATCTACAACCCAAAGTGTATGGCGGGCTGTCAAGGTGACATAAAAAACCGAATTATTAAAATCACCCGCTGGCGCAACTTCCAAATCGTCACCACCAGGTTGGCAGTTCCTGATATTGCAAACTAACGGCTGCAAGGAGGCATAAGCAGGGTCACCTAACCCTTTTTTATGTCCGTAAGGCTCTCGGGAATTTCCCGGCCTGCCTCCAAACGAGATTTGATTTCTGAGCGCACTAAACCCATTAAAGTATATTTGGCAAGACCTACTGCGTGCTCTCGGATGAGATTTCTTTGCGCATGAAATTCTCCTTGGTAAATCTCGATCTCACTGACATTTTTACGATTGCCAACCCCAGAAATCGCGATGAATTGGTTCAGAGGTAGCGAGAATTCTAATGTTCGGTGACCCAAGTTATCACCAATCAAAACAGGATAGGTTTTTGCAGTTGAGTCCAAACTTGAACCAAGCTGACCAAGAGTAGTAATTTTCCCTTGCTCCATAAGTACCTCCATTATTTTTTAAATTACACCTGGTTGTTTTTTTTTAATTCCCCGGTACAAAATAATGAAAGAATTTATACAAACTAGGACCAATTCGTTCTAGTTTTCAGTATGCAAAGCCAAGTGTCATCGTGATCGAGCACCAACAAAGTCCAAATCTGATTAAGAACCGGCTCCAGTAACCCCGGTCCGTGGACCGTGGTTCAAGTTCCTGATTTTCAAACATTAGCGCCGCTACTACGCAGGCACATCACCCTCTAGACAAATGCGGTGTAATATCCTTCCTTCATTTGGATCGTAATCTGTGTGAGCAACATGCAGGGTCGCTCGGTTATCCCAAATAACCAAATCGCCCATAGACCATTTGTGACGATAGGTAATCTCCGGTTTTAAAACTCGATCCAAAAGAGCGTTCAAAAGGGCTTTACTTTCAGACGGCGACATTCCTTCAAAGTGAGCAAGTTTCCCGGGGTGAACGTATATCGCTTTTTTACCAGTTTCCGGGTGAGTTCTTATGAACGGATGCTTCTGTGGCGGCAGTGACTGCCTTGTTTTGTCATCGACGTAGCTCAAGTTTTGCTCGAGAACGTTCACCGTTGTTAGTGACAGAAGATGACTTTGCTCATCTTTTTCAAGTCCAGAAAAAGCGTCTTGCATATTGGCAAATCCTGTATCTCCGCCCTCTTTTGGAAGCTTGACAGCATAGAGAACAGTCATCTTTGGAGGCTTAGCATGGTTAGTATGATCCGTATGCCAGTCCTTTGAACCAATCGGCATGATCTTACCATCTTTACTCTTGCTATTGGCGATCCGACTGTCCAGCACAGCGATTTCCGGATGTTTATCCATCAGAAGTTTAGCGAGGTGCTGATGCATAGGATCACCAAACACCTTAATTCCTTCAACGTATTGCTTTGGCGAAAGATTTTGGTTTTTAATCACCATCACGAGGCGATCACGGAGTGCCGATTGAAGCAAAGAAGCTTCTTTCGAGCTTACGCCTTCGGCAAGATCTATTCCCGTGACCTCGACACCCAGCGTTCCAGACATATCACAAAGTTCAAGTGCCATCATCCCCTCCATCGAACAGACATTCAAGGTTAGGCTCAAACTCAACTAATGCAAAACACAAAATGTATTTCACAAGGCTAAGGCGCTCACAACCTCTCCATCTTTTGTAAGTAACCATATTTGAACGCTAACGTGTATCCCGCCCCATATTGTTGACCCACACCTGATAAAGACCAACCTCCAATCGCGTCGGCAATTTCTGGAGGACACTCAACAGCTCTCAACCGGTCGCGTAAACTATGCCTAAAGCTATGGATTACGCACCCACCTGGCGTTCTTGATTTCAACCATTTATTTAAAGCCGCACTCGCTGAATTTGCCGAGCACTTGGCAGAGTTGGTATAAACAGGGAAGGCAAACTGGTGACCATTTTCTACGACACGCTTTGCTGCCCACAACGAGGCACCAACCAATGGAATGTCTCTTTCACTACCCTTCGTCTTTAGGCTCCTCCACGGATGCCGCCTAAGTTTGATATGAGGTATTTCTTCCTCAAGCTTTATATCGCTGGTTAACAGCCCCGCTGCTTCTGCCAACCTCATACCAGTGTCTGATATCTATGTATATATACGTGTGGCAGGGGGGTGGATCATGCCCACCCGTACTGATGTACAAACTGATGTACATATCGTGCCTGTTGACAGTGACTCACCAATACGTAACCTATTGAAAGTACGAACAGTGAGATGTGCATTGGTGCTGTATAGAGGCAATTAGTCCGCCCCCGGGCACCACTTATCCTTAATCACATTACCTATCTCATTGTTTGTAAACGATTGATGCGTTTACAGGTGGTGTTATATCGTTACAGTAGCAATACATCAGTTTCTTATTTAATCTCAATCAAAGAGCAATTACGAAAGATTCAAATCCCAGTATTTTCTTTTCACGTATTTGCAATTACTTTTGGGTTAAAAAGGAGCAAAAAATGACCAGCATGTATGCAAAGTCTTTTGAGAACGCAGATGAAATTAAGACACCGCCAAAGGCACATGTTTCAGTCGTTAAACTTGGTGACATGAATGCCTCAAAGATGGTTTTGGAACCCGGCTGGAAGTGGTCAGAGTGCATTAAGCCAGCCGTTGGGGGCGACAGCTGTCAAGCTGGCCATGTTGGCGTCATCATTCAAGGACAACTGATGTGTGTTCATGATGACGGGACTGAGGTTTTAGCGAAAGCTGGAGATGCTTACTATTTTGCGCCAGGTCATGACGGTTGGGTTGTTGGTGATGATACAGTGATTGCATATGAAATTGTCGGTGCGGGTAAAGATTTTGGTCCTTGGCAATCCGCTTAATAACTGACCTAATTTAGGTTTATTAGAACTATATGTCTTTGTTAGGTCCAGTCAGTTTATTTGGCTGGGCCTATTCATTTAAAAACAATT
>QBYK01000038.1 GCA_003282865.1 SAR116 cluster bacterium AG-325-I21
CATTGCTGCAGGGGGCATCGCTTGCATCATCGGTGCATCCATACCTGCCATTGCCTCCGGCGGCATTGCCTGCATCATTGGTGCATCCATACCTGCCATTGCCTCCGGCGGCATTGCCTGCATCATTGGTGCATCCATACCTGCCATTGCCTCCGGCGGCATTGCCTCCATCATCGGTGCATCCATACCTGCCATCGCCTCTGGTGGCATAGCCTGCATTGTTCCAGCATCAAAAGCCTGCGCAACTGCTGGGGGTACATCAGCAACTGCAGCGCCAAACGCCTCAACTGGAGGTGTGCCATTTGCCAATGCCTGAGTAAAAGTTTCCATTCCGGCAGCAACGCCGTCAGCAACCATATCTGCAGGAAAACCCATATCAGTTGCAGCAGCACCCATTGCATCACCAGCCGCGGCGGCGGCCTCTGGTGGCGGCATTCCGGATGCAATGCCATCATTAAAGGCATTCATGCCCATTTGAGTAAATGCATTCATTTTTTTCTCCCTCAGTCTTTATTATTTCGGCCGCCTGAATAAGAACAGCCCCATTTTTGCTAGGCCACTTTATTTGCGGCACTTATTTTTTATTTTTTAAACCTTACTTAACGCCTGGTGCTTAATACTCCGACTGTTATCTCATAATTTTACAGATCAGGCCTATCTTTCGTTGCTCACTTTCAAGATTTCAGTTTCCTCAAAAACAAGGCCTTCACCATCTGCATTAATTTTTAAAGTCTGCACGAGGCGTTCAAGAACATTATTTTTTTCCTTGGCTTCAACCACCATTGTAAGGATCGCTGCTTCGCCGAATTCACCGAATTGCTTCTCAGAAAACAGATCACTTGACCTTCCAGTTTCAAGAAATGCGTAAAGAACTCCTTTCGAACTTGAAATGTCATTGTAAGCACTTGACCCATGCTCTTTTTCAACCAAAGCGCCGATTTGAATATGTTTACCCATAATTCTAACTCAACTTCTCAAACACGTCATCGGGTATGTAGGTCGCTACCCGCTCCAGCGCGCTCATGAACATGATACCTTTTCCCGGTTTATCCAGTTGGCCAGCCAAGTACATTGTCTCAAATACTAATTCGGATTGCTCATGTGATACGATTATTCTGATCACTTCTTTTTGTTCGTCTATAGTGACTCCCAGCAAACCCATTCTTTCACGAACACCGGTGCCTTGCGCGTAACTTATAGTTGCGCCCTGTGCCCCAGCATTTTTTGCGGCTTCGAGAACTGGTTCTGCGAGGTCTTTTTGGATCACGCAAGTGATAAGATTTGCGTCAGTCAGATATGTTATAGTCCGTTGTTTCATGATTTTTTCCTATCCTGTGACCGCATGTTCAGTTTTTTTGTTTATCATTTTGATAACGAGACCCATTGTGAGCACCGCCACGATCGGACAAATGCTTGCGAGTGAAAGTATCCCAAATCCATCAATGGCTGACACTGCGTTACCTAGCCCCAGTCCCATCGCAAGCACTAATGGTACGGTTACAGGCCCAGTTGTTACCCCAGCACTGTCCCACGCAACGTTGACAAACTCTTCTGTAGAAAAAATTGTCAAGACAAGCCCTAAAAGATAAAGAGGTAATAGCACCTTCATCAGATCAAAACCTAAAACAACCTTACTAACGCCTAGCGCAATACCAACTGCTACACCACCAGCTACGCTGTACATGAGCATCGACTTTTTAAACGCACCGTTCGTAAGCTCTTGAACAGTTAAGCCCAGAGCGTTTAACGCAGGTTCGGCGAGCGTTGCGCCAAAACCGAGGATGAATGCAAATCCAATAACGATCGTCAGCCCGGTAACAATGTTGAATATTGGGGAGCTTTCACTCACTGGGATTTGCATGAATGCTGCTGGCAGAACTCCACCAGTTTGTGAGCCAATAGCGCCAAGACCATAAGTGAGGCCAATATTAAAAATGCACATTCCAACAATTGACAAGGTTAATCCGTAAACCGTTACCATTTTGTTTGGCAAAGTTGACTTGAGGACGACAAAAAGAACAAACATTAGGAACAAAACAAGTGGTAGGATTGCCCGAACGCCCAGTACTATTTCGACCAAAGGGGTTTGATCCCAAATAGATGGCTGTTCAACAACAACGTTACTCGCTGTTTTTGCAGCAGCAATAATTTCATCGGGCGTGATTGAGAATGATACAAAAATTGCTAATATCAGTACGGCCAAGATAGGGAAAAGTGATGCCATTGTTACAACGCCAAAACCAGACAGCGAGGAACCACCTTTTCCGGCAGCGTTAGCGATACCAATGCCTAAAGACAACACCAATGGAACTGTCACAGGGCCAGTGGTTACCGCCCCACAATCCCATGCTAACCCGAGAACGCTTCGGAGGTTTGGATCAAACCAGGCATATAAAGTCAAAAGGAAAACGGGGAATATGGCTCCGTAAATCATTGGCTTCAGTGACCAGCCCCTAACAAATCTCACAGTTCCGAGTATTGCTGCGATCCCAACTCCCGCTCCAACCATTAAAACAAGTGGTAAGGCCCAATTGTTCAAGAGCTCATACAAATAGGGCGCTTTCACCACATCCACAGATGATCCAAATGCCTGCAAGGCGCCAATCGCAGGCTCTGCGAAGGTGACACCAACGCCAAGAATGCCAATAATAACTAAAACTACAAACATAGAAGCTTTTTTGGGCAGATTATCGCCAATTATGTTGCCAAACGGCATCAGCCCTGTGCTCAAACCTTCCATGAACACGGCAAGACCAATCACAACTGCAATTAGCCCCAAACAAAGCGTCAGAGCGGAATCTACAGGATGTCGCAAAACCATGAGTTGGAAAAGCATAAGGTACGCCGCTAGTGGAGCAACTGCCTTAAGCTGTTCGATTACCCTAAGCCCACAGTAGGGGGCCAATAACTCAATGGCTTGGTTAAAACTTAACGATATTCGTTCGGGTTTTTGACCCCTTCCATCAACATTTGGCGCGAGAGCGTTATAGCTTACAGAGCGATGCCTGACAGCTGCCGCGTTGAGGTACTGAGAATATCTAACAGGCATAAAACCTCTCCCAAGTTGCAGATACGCATAAACTCTGGTCTAAAAAGGTCCCATTCGTCAATAATTTTCATCTTTAGTAGTGACGACAAGTCCTCCCAGCGCTGTTTAATTTATTAGTTATAACTTTGATGAGGCCGCCAGGGCATGAAGAAATAATACCCATAACATGTCAACTTACTTTACGGAGACACCCAATTAATAATTCGGCGAATAAGCATTCCGAGAGCAATGGCTCCAAAGCCGATCAATGCTTTTTCAAAAATTGCAATTTGCTGCGATATTATCATCAAAAGGCATATCGAAACGGTAACGCCGTAATTCAGCGCAAGCACGGTGTTTTTGACTGCTTTTTTCATCAGTTCACTATGACGATATTGGTTTTTTTATCCAACATTAAAATTGTGATATCCATTTGGGCGCAACAAAGCTTGCACCGATTAAGTCGGCTGGAAGAATCACGAGCAGGACTTTGAAGAATTTCCCATCAGCTTCAAATTTATGACAAATGAGCGAGTTTGCTCAAACGCCCAATCAAAGATGGCATAGTATTTTTTAATGGGTTCTTATTTCATCTATTACCGTAGGCAAGACCTTCGCGGCGTGGATCTGCTCCACCTTCAAGTCTATCTTCGTAAACTGCAATGGCATGAAGACCAGAATTTAGTCCCCTCAATTTTACCTTAAACCCAGCGAATGAAAGATAGCCTTCCATCATTTCTGCTTTGGTGTTTATTTCAAGGTCAAATGTGCCGAATCTGTTGATAAAATGCGGCATTGACACAGCTTGTTGAACAGTCATGCCCCAATCAACGAAGGCAATTATTGCCTTTGCAACAAAGCCAATAATGCGGCTGCCACCCGGAGAACCAATGATCAAATACGGCTTACCATTTTTGAGAACAATGGTTGGTGCCATAGATGACCGAGGGCGCTTTCCAGGCTCAACCCTATTTGCAATTGGTACACCGCCCTTAATGTCCCGAAAAGAAAAATCTGTCATTTCGTTATTCAATAGAAATCCTCCCTTTGTCATCAACCTTGATCCAAAAGCATTTTCAATAGTGGTGGTCATGGATAGCGCATTTCCATATTGATCAACGATTGATATGTGAGAGGTTGATGGTAGTTCTATGCTTTCATCATCGGCAAACGAATGAGCTGTATGAAATGGTGGATTGCCAGGTGATACAGTTTCAAGGGCTTTTTTTCGATTTAAGAGTGTAGCACGGTTTTTCAGGTACTTTTCATTTAAAAGACCTTTTACTGGGACCAAAACAAAATCACTGTCAGCTATGTAACGGCCGCGATCGGCGAATGCGAGGCGAGAGGCGTCACCAATAAGACGCCATGCATCGGAAGAATTTGGCCCCATTTTTGCCAAATCATAACTTGCAAGCATTCCCAGAATTTGCCCCACAGCGACACCTCCAGACGATGGAGGTCCCATACCGCACACATCAAGGTCCCGATAAGCGATACAGACAGCTGACCGCTCTTCGACGCTATATCCAGCTAAATCACTCAAATCAAGATGGCCTGGATTGATCGCATCTGATTGCACAGTATCAACAATATCTCTCGCAATTTTACCGTTGTAGAAAGACCTGCCTCTATCAGAAGCAAGCGCGCGTAATGTTTTTGCGTAGCGGAGATTTTTTAAAATATTATCCGCTTTTATTGGCTTTCCATCGGGGTAGAAGTAGGTCGAAGTGCGCTCAAATCGGGTTAGGCGCTTTTCATCGCGTGCAACCAGCATTGATAACCTTGGGGACACCATAAATCCTGCCTCAGCAAGATTGATTCCAGGTTGAAATAGGGCGGACCAGTCCAGTTTCCCCCAACGTTTATGGGCATTCAGCATCAATGCGGGCGTACCTGGCACGCCGACGGATCTTCCACCAACAACTGCATCAAAGAATTTTAATGGTTGGCCAGATTCATCCTGAAATAGTTGAGGTGTAACGTGTCGTGATGCGGTTTCGCGGCCATCAAGTGTGGTGATTCGTCCTGATGCTGCGTCAAACCAGATCAGAAAACCACCCCCGCCAATCCCTGAACTTTGTGGCTCGACAAGTCCCAGAACACTCTGGACAGCAACCATGGCGTCTGCAGCAGATCCACCTCGGGCCAAGATTTTGGCGCCTGCTTCAACGGCATAAGGATTTGCAGCGGAAACCATCCAGCGGTCTGAAATGACAGACAGACCGTTTTTTTTGCGCTGAAGCGCATAGTTTAAATCATTGCTAAGAGCAATACTAGGAAGGGCAGCCGAGCTGAAAATTGTAAAAAAAAGAAGGAACCTAAAGAAGTTCATCTTCACACTCCATTAATTTCAAAAATGCATGACCGAGTGGATGCTTTGCAGTTGCCCGTGCCTTAATGAAGGTCTTCAATGATCTTTTTCTTCAAGGCCCTTGGTCTAGTAATTGACAGCACGGTTTGGGCCTCATTCTTGCGCCCTTGATGAATAAGGCATGTTGCTAAAGAGAAATCTATTAAATCTCTTTGAGCATTTGAGCCTCCAAACCTCGCATGATCTGGCATTACCTCGAGAAATAAATCAGATGCCTTCAACCACTCTTTATTTTGCATGTAGCGGTACGCTTGGCTGATTTTTTTCGTAAGGTTGGCTACTGGCCCTTTCGCATTGGTTATAATGTTATCAAGTGGGTCTAAATTACCGGCTCTGACATGTGCAATTGCCGCGTGCATGTCAGCAAAGCCAAGGCCAGTTTTGGCAAATTTTTCTGAGGCATAAGCACTGAGTGATCTCCACCTATAGATAGGCACCTTAACACCTGCGATTTCAGCTCTAAAAAGCAATGCGACCGAGTCGGTTAGCACATTTAGTGGGGGTCCTAGGCTGTTCTTAGGTGAGATATGGTGATCTAGAATGTGCCAAACTTGTTTTAAGTTGCCGCACTCCAGAGACCACAGCCCCACGTGCCAAGAAATGTGATTGTAAAGTGCTCCAGATGGATCGTAATTTTTCCAATGAGTTTTTAGATAATTAAGGCCGTCCTTATCCTCTAGCTTTTCATAATAAAGGTGGGCTTTAATGTGTTTTGAGTGCGCGCTATCCGGATTTAACAATAATGCTTGTTCAATATTTTTAGTGGCTTCATGCAATTGTCCAACCTCCAGCTGTGCAAATGCGAGTTGTGCTTTAAACCACCAGTTTTCATCATAGTGATTAGTGAGATTGGATAAAAAGGCAAGCTGCTCAGCTTCTCTGCCTGGTAGGCCAGAAAAACCAATTAACCCAAAAACACTGGTGCACATTTGTGCGATAAGTACATCACGTGGCCAGTGTTTCACATGTTCATAAACGGCTAATCTCGCTTCGGCAGATTTGCCACTGAGCAATAGCCCGGACACGTTTAGATGAGATTGCTCTCTTTCTGAGAGGTTTTCGGAATATTTGATTGCTCGGTCAAGCGCTTGTCTCATGTCGGTTGATCGACCACGCAACTGCATTTCACGTGCATAGCCGATGTGAGCTAAAGCGAATTCTGGATCGGCATCTATTGCAGATCTGAAGCTGTTCTCAACCCCTGGTTCCGCGCCTAAAAATTGGTGAGTGCCTTTGTTATATCGGTCCACTGCTTCACGGGAATTGGTCGAGAGTTTATTTCCATATTCATCCTCAAACATAATTTTACTTCACACCAATTTGCTCCAGTCTTTATCGTTGATGAGTTTGCCACAAAAGTTAGGGCAGAAAAAGGAAGGACTGCCTTAACCAAAATGGTTCCATGTCTGTAGAGGGATCTCCCGGTAGCATTACTACTAAATTTATTGATGTTATGTCATCCACGATTGCCTTGGATATGGCAGAAATTGGGTATTTGATTATAGATGTGCCAACAAAAATGCTACTGACTATTTATCCAATGAAAAGATACCATAGAAAAGGTTGAGACCTGCTCAATTAAATCATTAGCGGGTTCATCCTTAATCCGTTTTGCACAAATAAACAGCTCAGCGTTTTGCCTCGGGAATCAAACCACGAGGCGCAAAACGCAGCGTAAGAAGCAACACCAGGCCCATTGTAATCAGTCTTGTGTGCGCAGCATTTTGGATGAGATGCAAACGTAGCCAGTTTGTGGGCTCCATTCCTGAGGTTAAAAAAGTGATCAACCACAAACCAACTGGTTCAGCCTCAATCCAAAAAAACCAAATTACAAATCCACCGAGCACAGCTCCCCAATTATTGCCCGAGCCGCCTATAATTACCATTACCCAAATCAAAAAAGTGAAACGTAGTGGCTGGTAGCTTGTTGGAGTAAATTGTCCATCTAGTGTAACCAGCATTGCACCAGCAATGCCGATCACAGCAGAGCCCAGCACAAAAACTTGCAGATGCTGTTTTTGTACATTTTTTCCCATTGCGGTTGCGGCAATTTCATTATCTCGAATGGCGCGCATCATGCGTCCCCAAGGTGCACGTAACGCTGTCTCTGAAAACCATATAACAGCTAACAAAACAGCTAAAAATATTCCGGTGTAGCAGGCCTTAACTATTAATGATGAGGCATCAACAACAGAAACATCAAGGGTGCTTGTAACTTGCTGAAACCAAGCTTCGTTTTGCAAATTTATTTCATAAGGAACTGGACGCGGTAGCCCGTTTACGTTTTTTACACCTCTTGTCAACCAATCCTCAAATTTTAGGAAATAGATGATGATCTCAGAAATGCCCAAGGTAGCAATTGCAAGATAATCTGAACGTAATCCCAGTGATATTTTTCCTATAACCCACGCAACACCTGCCGCGAGCAGTCCACCAACAATCCACGAAAACATAATTGGCATACCGAGCCCACCAAGATACCCTGACTTTGCCGCATCCACAGCCTCAATAGCAAGAGTTGCAGGGTCAGTGAAAAACCGCATCGTTGCCAAGCCGACAACCAAAATTAAAATTGTTATCGAATAGCGCTTTGACCCTGAATAGCTCAGTCGCTTCCATACAAAACGCACGCTGTAGATGGTTAAAACGCCAATACTAAAACCAAATAAAAGTCCCTGACCGCCAGCTGCCCAAGCAGCTTTTACTGGATCAACCGAAATCAAAACTGCTGCTAATCCGCCAAGAGCAGCAAAACCCATGATGCCAGCATTAAATAGGCCAGCATAGCCCCATTGAATATTGACACCCAATGCCATGATTGCCGAGATTAGACACATGTTCAAAAGTGAAAACGCCAAGTTCCAGCTCTGCGAAAATCCTACAATGGCAAGTAAACAAGCCATTATTGCAGCCAAAAGTGAATTGCGCAGAAGATCCGGAAGGCGCTTCAGGCCAAGCCGAATCTGATAATATTTTTCAAACAAAAAACTCATATTGATTTTCCGCTGAAGATCCCAGTTGGCTTGATAAGCAAGACAACTACCAGAATTATAAAGGAAACCGCAAATTTGTAATCTGTTGATAACAATTGTAGCAGCCCATCACCAAGTACGCCGTCACCCAATAAATAGGCCGCCACTTTCTTGTAAGCAAAGGTTATAAACAATTCGGAAAAAGCAATCACGAACCCTCCAACAATCGCCCCAAGCGGGCTACCGACACCGCCAACAATTGCCGCCGCAAATATAGGTAGAACCAGATGCAAAAAGACCAGAGGCTTATAACTTTTATCAAGTCCGTATAAAGTGCCGGCTATCGCGGCAAGCCCGGCAGTGATAACCCATGCTAAAAAGACTACCCGGTTAGGATCAATGCCAGATAGTAGGGCTAGGTCTGGGTTGTTGGAATATGCCCGCATTGATTTACCTGTGCGAGTACGACTCAAAAACCAAAAAACCGCTGCAACGACAATAAATGCTGAGGCTACTGTAATTGCTTGTGACGATTTGATGGCAACTCCCTCAGAGAGGCCTGTCATTTCCTTGAATGTGCGGGCTTTAAGAACAAATCGTTCACCGTCGTTAAAATTGCGATCATCTGGCCC
Source organism: SAR116 cluster bacterium AG-325-I21 (assembly GCA_003282865.1). Lineage (GTDB taxonomy): Bacteria > Pseudomonadota > Alphaproteobacteria > Puniceispirillales > Puniceispirillaceae > UBA3439. The sequence goes on from QBYK01000038.1 coordinate 9,007, forward strand.
AATGATGAATCTTGTTATTCCACCAATTACAAACATTACGCCAATGGAAACAATGAGATAAGTGACTGAGTTGGCCCGTTGTTGTCGATAAAAGCTAAATACTAGTCGATCTAGCAGGAGACAAAGTAAAATCGCGCCACCGATACCTACCGGTAATGCGATGAGTGCGGTTGGTAAGGGGTGCACTGAAATACCCAGCCCCTGAAACCAATACGTTACCAATATTGTAATCATAGCACCAAACGACATGATTTCACCATGGCTGAAATTGGAAAAATTGAGCACAGCATAGATCATTGTTACGCCTAGCGCTCCAAGTGCGAGCTGACTGCCGTAAGCAAAGCCGGGAACAAAAATATAATTAACAAGCAATGCTAGCGAGTTTAAGGAACCTTCCAATGTCTAGCCCCCTAAAAATGTTTTGCGTACGTCAGTGTTTTCTAACAAAGCTTTACCACTATCTGTGTAGCGATTTTCACCTTGCACAAGAACATAACCGATATCGGCGATAGACAAGGCTTGCTTGGCATTCTGTTCAACCATCAATATAGCAATACCGGTACGGGCCACGTCGATTATCCGCTCAAACAATTCATCCATAACAATTGGAGAAACGCCCGCAGTCGGCTCGTCCAACATTAACAATTTGGGCTCAGTCATGAGGGCGCGGCCAACGGCAACTTGTTGGCGCTGACCACCAGACAATTCACCCGCTCGTTGCAATCGTTTTTCTTTTAAGGCGGGAAACAAGCTATATACTTGTTCGATTATTGTGATCATTGCCCTCGGGTTGGTAAATGCACCCATCTCAAGGTTTTCTTCTACCGTTAAAGATGAGAATATGTTGTCAGTTTGAGGCACAAACGCCATGCCTTTCTTAACTCTCTGAAAAGTAGGAAGATCGTTGATACTTTCATTGAGTACTTTTACATTGCCACGTTGTAGTGGAAGCATTCCAAAAATTGCTTTCATTGCAGTTGATTTACCGGCGCCATTTGGGCCGACAACCACTGCAATTTGACCGAGATCAACTTCGATAGAGCAGCTATTGAGGATATTTGCGCCACCATACCCCGCAACCATGTTTTCACTGACAAGGTAACTCATGACTTCGTCTGCACGTTTATTTGTTTTTTGGAATGGGTTGTATTTTTTCGCCCGGTACCAAGGTATGCTTCAATAACATCGTTATTAGCTTGAATTTCTTTGGCAGAGCCCTCTGTAAGTACTTGGCCTTCTGCCATAACAATGATGGGATTGCACATACGTGAAATGAATTTCATGTCATGCTCGATCATGCAGAATGTATAATTTCGTTCTTTATTCAAACGTAGAATCATGTCTCCAATACGGCCAAGTAACGACCGATTCACGCCTGCGCCAACTTCATCTAGAAAGACTATTTTGGCATCCGTCATCATTGTTCGCCCCAACTCTAGCAGTTTTTTCTGGCCGCCTGATAGATTGCCGGCATATTCATTGGCAAGGTGGTCAATTTCAAGAAATTCAATGACATCATCAGCGCGTTGGCGGATTATCTCTTCTTCAGCGCGAACTTTGCTTGGTGATAACCATACTTTAATCAAAGATTCCCCAGACTGTTTGGGGGGCACCATCATTAGATTTTCTCGAACTGTCAGCGACGCAAATTCATGCGCAAGCTGGAAGGTGCGCAGCATACCTTTCTGGAATAGGTCATGCGGTGCAGCGCCGGTAATATCCTCGCCATCTAAGAAAACCTGGCCAGCACTTGGTTGATAATGACCAGCAATGACGTTGAAAAGTGTAGTTTTTCCAGCACCATTAGGGCCGATCAGGCCTGTAATTGTTCCCGGTTGGATTCTAAGGCTTACGTTATCAAGGGCTCGTATACCGTCAAACGTTTTACAAAGATTATAAACGGACAGCATGAACTTGCCTTTAATTGGGGCCTCGACTGTAATTAGAGGCCCCAAAAACTCTTGTGTTAACGATAACGAACAGGCGTGATTTTTTGGTCTTTAATCACGATCTCTTGAAATGATCCTGCAGATTCGCCTGGCCCGATCAATTCAATATCAGTAGCACCAACATAATCGACATCACCACCTGATGAGATAATCTTCAGAGCCTTGCTGAGTTCCCCTGGATAAATCTTTTCACCTGGAGCATTGGCGACAGTCATGACCTTATCTTTGAATTTGTTGCTGTCGGATGTTCCAGCGGCTTGCATAGCCATGATCATAAGCGCTGCCGCATCATAAGATTGTGGAGCATATGGTCCGGCTTTGAAGCCTGCAGCGGTTGCGAGGCTGGCAAACTTTCCTGCTCCTGGACTATCTGTGCCAGGAAGTGTGCCGTAGGAACCATTTAAATCTTTTCCAATTGCTGCTGGGAGACTGTCGCCAATCATGCCATCTGGCAGAACGAATTTGTCAAAGGCTCCGGCATCAATGGATGCTTGGATGACACCTTTGCCCCCTTGATCTAAGTATCCGGCGACGATCAGAACATCACCGCCTGCCTGCGCAAGCGCCGCCACTTCAGCTCCATAGTCACCTTTTCCATCTTCGTGGGATGCGGAAATAGTGATCTTGCCACCAATCGCTTCAAAGTTCTTTTGAATGCTATCGGCGAGCCCTTTACCGTAATCATTATTGGTATAGCTCATAGCAGCAGATTTAATATTCTTTTCTTTCAGTATTTGGGCTAAGACCTGGCCTTGGCGGGCGTCCGATGGTGACGTTCGGAAAAACAGGCCATTGTCCTTAATGGTTGAAAGTGCAGGGGACGTTGCTGATGGCGAAATCATCACGACACCTTTTGCTATTGCAACATTTTGCAAAACTGCCGTCGTGACACCGGAACAATCAGCGCCCATGATCGCGCTTACGCCGTCAGACGTGATAAGACGTTCAGCTGTCGCCGTAGCGGCGGCTGCGTCGACACATGTTGAATCACCACGAACTGACAAAATTTTTGATCCGCCCATAAATGCGCCACTATCACTGGCTTCACTTATCGCTAATTCTGCGCCACTAGCCATATCAGGTGTTAATGACTCAATTGGTCCAGTAAACCCCAGTAAAATGCCAATCTTTACATCGTCTGCAAATGCTGAGCTGGCTAAGAAAGCATTCAACACCATAATTGCAAAAATTTTTTTCATGGTTCCACCTTTTCGTTAGTTGTCCTCCGATCAGGACATTAAATTTCTAATTATGAAAATACATGATACGAGACAAGTAAACAGATTCATAATTAATTCTTATGGTGAAAAGGCGTATATCTTATTTGAGGTAATATTTCCTCTTTTGCAGAATTGACTGCGAGCTTTAGTGGACTTTTTTAAAGTCAAACAACTGGACGCTGCCACTAACAGTATCAACTCAATGGTGAATGAGGGACTTAAGATGGTTTGTGATAGAAAGATGCAAGAGATTGCAACTCAGAGGAGACAGAGGAACACTTTGCAGTCTATGATAGCAACATCATACACCCCTCAAAACTGGTTACAGTTTCCTAATCTATAAATGCAATAAAGACACTTCTATGAATACCGAAAACCAGATAACAAAAACTGAAGATGAAAATCTTTTTAAGGATATGGGGTTCATTAAGTTTTGGATTGTTTCGACTGTCTTTTGGTTTTCTTTTCCAGTGTCATTAGTCCTTTGTTATCTCGCTCTTGGTTCAGTCAGAACCAAACAACTTGTCAAAGCACTAGTGCATGACTTCATACAAACACTCTTCATAATTTTGGTGGTGGTTTGTGTCATCGTGTATGGCATTTATCATTATGTCTCTGGACTGTTATAGAACGCTGCGTATTTCTTAAACACATTTTCTTGATTGAGATGGGTGTATCTAAACAACTGCCGCACATCCTTATGTCCAGATATGAGTGCAACTTCTGGAACTGACATTCCCATCTTGAAGAAGCGTGACACTGCTTCATGTCTCAAGTCATGAAATCGTAAATCAGTGATGCCCGCTTTCTTGCGTGCTCTGTTCCATGCGAGACGTAGACAGGTTGCAGAGATAGGAAAAACTATTTCATTCGTCCGCGGCACCGTCTTTAGGACTTCTATGCACCTTCTAGTTAGAGGCACTCGTCTATCTTCACCATTCTTGGTGTCATAGAAAGATGCAAACCCATTCTCCAAATCAACATCGTACCATCTAAGTTTCAATATCTCTGAACGGCGCATACCTGTCTCAATTGCAAACTCAATTATGGAAACGATGTAGATATTGCGTTGCAATGATGCAGCGGTGAGAAGGCGTTCTTTCTCACTTTGCATCAACCTGCGTTTACGAGATTTGTGAGGTGATGGCAGTTGAAGATATTCAACAGGGTTTTTGGGTAGTCCAAATCCCCATTTGTGTATTGCAGTTTTGAATACTCTTCTAAACATTATCGAGTCGGCATGAACTGTTTCTGATTTTACCTGTTTTAATCTCTCATCTCGTAAATGTTCAAAATGTCTCTGGGTAAGATTAACGAGTTTATTATCTGCAATTGGATGTTTAGAACAACGGTTCAGTTTGTATGTTTCTATCTCCGAACCTTTTAGGTGTGAGGACACTTCTTCAGCATAAGTCTGAAGAAGTTCTCTCAAAGTAGTATCACCAACATCTACCAAAGGCAGGGAAGTATTCTTGAGTTGATATTCTGTTTGTTGAACCCAGCAAACAGCATCTGATTTTGACTTGAATGATTTGGTGAAACTTCTCCATCCAGCGATCCTCACTTGAGCATTTCAAGACTTACCTCTTTTTTGCACACAACCCATTGATTTGACCTTTTACTGTGTCAAAACTGAAGTTCTCTGAGAACAGACTGATACCTTAATCTGGTAATCATCTGTATATATTAAGAGGAAAATGGCGCGCTCGGGAAGATTCGAACTCCCGACCCCTAGATTCGTAGTCTAGTGCTCTATCCAGCTGAGCTACGAGCGCATCAATGATTGTCGGTCTCAAAAACTCTCAGCGACTGAGTCTAGGTTGTGACTGACGATCAATGGGCGGCAACATAGGTCAAGCTTGTAATGCTTGCAAGCGAATATTAATCTGTTTTTATCGAGTGCCATTCATGCGTCAGTCTTTGAGTTGTCTTGAGGCAAAAAAAACAAATATTTTAGCCGCGGCTTGGGCTTTACAGCTATTGTGGCAAGCCGATATGATGACATCACGCCAGCCCTTTTTCAGAGTCTGGTCGTTGGGGTAGGGGTGGATGGCATGTCAGAAAAACTTATCAAATCATTTCCAGTATCTTGGGAAGAGCTTCACCGCACATCAAAAGCATTGGCATGGCGCTTACTTGAGCTTGGTCCGTTCAAGGGCTTGATTGCAGTCACGCGTGGTGGCCTTGTGCCCGCGGCAATCGTGGCGCGCGAACTGGAAATTCGGCTAATTGATACGGCCTGCATTTCATCTTATGATGGAAGCGAGCGCGGCTCGCTTGATATTTTGAAGCCTTCAAATATTGCCGGTGACGGAAAAGGTTGGCTCATTGTTGATGACCTTGTTGATACTGGTGAAACCGCTAGAGCCTTGCGGACGATGATGCCGAACGCGCATTTTGCCACGGTCTATGCCAAACCAGCCGGGCGTCCGTTGGTTGACACATTTGTAACTGAAGTGTCACAGGATACATGGATTTTCTTTCCGTGGGATATGGAACCTCAACCAACTACGCCAATTATTGGCCTGAGCTGATCAATAAATTTATATCATTTGGCAGTGATTTTGGATATTCTTATTTAGGCTGTGAATGGGGCAATGGCCATAGTGTGCTTAGCAGTATGATATTGTTTTTTATACAACCCTGAGCTCTATCACGTAATTGGTTCAAGGAAGGCTCTATTTTCCTATTATTCTGCGTGATAACAGAATTAAAATCTCCTTGAAAATGTCAAAATTGATTTAATGCACTGTCATCATCATGCAAAGATACTTCTTGTTGATGATACTCCCGCAAGTTTTTGTATTGGTGGTCTTTGACGAGGTGGACAAATATAGCAAATGCCATTGACAGATTTAGCCCCGCGCCCTATACCGCTACTTATTAATTACCTGGATCCACAGATACGAAGGAGCGTTTAAATGAAACGCACCTATCAGCCAAGCGTACTGGTACGCAAACGTCGCCACGGTTTTCGCTCACGCATGGCCACAGTTGGTGGTCGCAGGGTTATCCAAGCCCGCCGTGGAAAAGGCCGGGCTCGCCTGTCAGCGTAATCGCGCGACCCAGGATACCTAGTTTTGGTGTCTGATATGAGAACCATTCCTTCACGTGCTGGGTTTCTTGCGGCTCGTTCCGACGGTGAAAAAGCTCTTTCGAGAGGCCTTGTTATCCAAGCTACCGAAACCGAGGCATGCCACTGGCGGGTCGGCCTCACAGCCACGAAAAAGATTGGCAATGCCGTAACGCGTAACCGGGCGCGTCGCAGGATGCGTGCACTTGCCCGCAACTATCTCGCCCCACTGGCACAGCCCGGCATCGATTACGTGCTAATTGCACGTCATAATACCGTTACAGCAGATTGGCAGGACATGGCAAAAGGGTTGCAAAAAGCAATTCGCTACTTGCACCGCAGCATAGATCGAAGTGGAACAAGACAGACCATTCAGGTATGGGATCGGCAATGAGAAGGCTGATATTATTCATGCAACATGCCGCTGCAAGCGTGTTACTGTTAGTGATTGAGGGCTATCGTCTGTTTATCTCGCCTTTGTTAGGGGCAAATTGTCGTCATTTGCCAACATGCTCGCAATATGCCAAAGAAGCAGTAATTATGCATGGGCCCTTGCGTGGATCCTACTATACGCTAAAACGCGTCCTGCGCTGTCATCCGTGGTCCAATTCAATGCTTGATCCGTTGCCACCAGTCAATAATGTGCGTAGATCTGCTGAATATATTGACTCCAACAACCAAAGGTTAGGTGAATGACTCCCGAAAATCGTAATCTGATTCTAGCTGTCGCGCTCTCAATGGCTGTCCTGTTTGGCTGGCAATTAATGGTAATTCAGCCCGAGATGGAGAAGGAACAGGCACAACAAGCCCTCCTTATTGAACAGCAGGTAGCAAAAAAGAGTTTGGGTAATTCGCCGGATGTTGGCACTCCAGCGGTTGTTGCACGCAGTGGTGTTCAAGCCACTCCTGATGCAGGTGCGCAAAATGATATTTCAACTGATAGCGCTAAGCGGATTATAATTGATGCGCCATTAGTGCAGGGATCTTTCTCGCTTCAGGGTGCTCGTATTGATGATATTGTCCTTACTGGTTACCGCGAAACATTGGATACCAAATCAGCGAATATTAGTTTTTTGCAAAAGACTAGTTCCCACTCGCCATTTTTTGCCGAATTCGGATGGGCCAGTTCTGATGCAAGTCAGCCAATGCCAAACGCGCAAACACTCTGGGCAGCAAATAGCGACCTTCTATCCCCATCAAGCCCAGTTAGCTTACGCTGGGATAATGGTAAGGGCCTCATCTTTACCCGCAAGATTTCTATTAATGATGATTACCTGATCACTTACGATGACTCGGTAGCTAGCAAACTCGATGGCGCTATTACAATGTATCCGTATGGGCTAGTTCGTCGGCAGGGCACTCCGTCAATGAGCGGCCTCTATATTTTGCATGAAGGCCCGCTTGGGGTGTTTGACGAAACCTTGGATGAACTGGACTATTCTGATCTGAAAGATGCGCCAGTTGGTGGGATTAAAATCGAGACAGCTGAAACTGGGGGTTGGATTGGTATTACTGATAAATATTGGTTGGCTGCCTTGCTACCCTCTCAGCAGAACAAATCTACCTTTAGCTTCCAGGCATTGCCCGGTAAAGCCGATCGATATCAGGCTGATTATATTGATAATTCTGGGCAGATATTGGCAGCTGGCGGTGCGGTTAGCGCGCAAGGGCGTTTATTTGCAGGTGCAAAAAAAGTTGCTTTGTTGGATCATTACAAAGATGAGCTGGGTATTCCGAACTTTGATCTGGCAATTGATTTTGGTTGGTTCTATTTCCTAACTAAGCCATTTTTCTATGCGATTGACTGGTTATTCCAGTTGTTTGGAAATTTTGGTGTTGCGACCCTTGCCTTTACTGTTGTGGTAAAGCTGGCGTTTTTTCCCCTAGCAAATAAATCCTATCGTTCGATGGCCAAAATGCGAATTTTGACACCAAAACTGCAATCACTTCGTGAACGTTTTGGTGATGATCGGATGAAACTTAATCAAGAAATGATGGCGCTTTACAAGGCTGAAAAGGTAAATCCAGCGGCAGGGTGTTTGCCGGTTCTATTGCAAATTCCAGTTTTCTTTGCCCTTTATAAAGTCCTGTTCGTGACCATTGAGATGCGGCATGCGCCGTTTTTTGGGTGGATTGCTGATTTGTCAGCACCTGATCCAACATCAATTTTTAATGTGTTTGGTCTATTGCCCTATTCGGTAGATTTTCTACCGCCGTTTTTGCAACTAGGTCTATGGCCAATTTTCATGGGTGTTTCGATGTTTTTTCAGATGCGCCTGAATCCAGCACCACCTGACCCGATACAGGCCAAGATTTTCCAGTGGATGCCAGTTTTCTTTACCTTCCTTCTGGCCACGTTTCCAGCCGGTTTGGTGATATACTGGACATGGAACAACCTTCTTTCTATGGCGCAGCAATGGTATATTATGAAACAAGTGGCGAAGAGCAGTTAGCCAAAGAGATCGAATTAGGCCGGTTGTTGTTTGCCGGCCAATGTGATTTTATTGCCTCCGCGAATAATATGAAAGCATTGCCTCCGGTAACGTTACCCGAAATCTGTTTTGCTGGCCGTTCCAATGTAGGCAAATCATCTTTGGTAAATGCACTGACAGGTAGGCGTATGCTGGCCCGCACATCGCAAACGCCGGGCCGAACGAGGCAATTGATCTTCTTCAATCTGGCTAGTCGCCTTCAATTAGTGGATTTGCCCGGTTATGGCTATGCGTCTGCTCCGAAGGCCGATATCAAAGCCTGGACTAATCTGACTCGTAGATATTTGGCGGGCAGGCCCTCCTTGCAACGGGTATTTCTTCTAATTGATAGCAGGCGTGGTATTGGGCCTGCAGATCGGGATATCATGAACCTTCTTGATAAAACTGCAATTTCCTGGGCGGTGGTGATGACTAAGGCCGATAAGCAGAAGACCGAAACCCTTTCTATAATTTGCAATGAGACTGCGGAAAAAATAGGCAAACATGTTGCGGCCTATCCTAAATTATTTGTCACATCATCCGAGTCTGGCGTGGGCATTAAGACGTTACGGGCACATTTGGCCAGACTCTGCTTGCCAAAAGAAGACCTTGCCGCCACTTAAATAAGAGGCATGATCAACGATCTTTTGTTGAATGTTGGGCAATTTTTTGTTTGTAAGAATGTCATAATGGAAATCAAATTAAATTGCGCCAAGCTATTGCGCAATTGGCTGGATTGCCGATAATCAGGAAATTTTCCGCGCAAGGCCGTTCGATAAATGGCGCCACCCTCGATTTGGTCCCCGTTGGACCGTACTGTAAAGGTTATTGATATGGGAAACACTGCTGATCAGATGCAGATTGATCTGCTGGCCAAAACTGGGATGCTTGTTGAGGCATTGCCGTTTATGCGGCGATATTCGGACAAGACCATATTAATCAAGTTTGGCGGTCACGCGATGGATAAGGCGGACTATGTAAACGCCTTTGCATCTGACATTGCGTTGTTGGATCAAGTTGGCGCTCGTCCCGTTGTTGTTCACGGTGGTGGGCCACAAATTGGCGAAATGCTCACAAAGCTGAAAATTGAATCAAAGTTTATTGATGGCTTGCGAGTTACTGATGAGGCCACAATTTCGATTGTCGAGATGGTTCTGGCGGGTGGCATTAACAAGGCGCTAGTTGCGGCCATTGCATCTGCTGGTGGACGCGCTGTTGGAGTATCTGGGAAGGATGGTGGCCTTATAACGGCTCGGAAATTGATGGCTGTTGCCAAAAGCAGTGATAGTGCTATTCAGAAAGCCGTTGATCTTGGGTTTGTTGGTGAACCGACAAATATCGACGTTGCCGTTTTGGACGCGCTATTGATGCATAGCCTAATTCCAGTGGTGGCCCCTATTGGTGGCGGCGAAGATGGGAAAACCTATAATATTAATGCCGATACTGCGGCTGGTGCCATTGCTGCTGCTTTGAACGCAAAACGTATGTTGATGTTAACCGACGTAACCGGGGTGCAGGATAAAGATGGCAATCTGCTTCCTAGGCTGACGATTAGTCAAGCGGAAGCGTTGAT